>JACCSZ010000162.1 GCA_013812695.1 Gemmatimonadales bacterium
GTCTGCTTGATCTCGGCCGCGCTGAGCACGTCCACCGGCACCGGCGCCTCAGTGGAAGTCCGCTCGGTGGCCCGGGTGCCGATCACCGCCAACTCCTCCAGCGCGAGCGGCTCGCGCCCAAGCTGAAAGTCCCGCGTCAGGGCTTCCCCGGGCTGTGCCCGAACCGTGTCGCGCCCGATGCCGTAGCCGATGTACGTGACCCGGATCTCATGCGCGCCAGGCCCAAGCCGCAGGCGATAGGTCCCGTCCAGACGTGTGGTCGCCGACATGGCCGTGCCCGGCACGAACACCCGTGCGCCGTTGATCGGCTCCTGCGATGCCGAGTCGCTGACCGTTCCGGCGAGGGTGGCATCCGGAGTCTGGGCCGCCAGGGCAGGGGGCATGAGGCCCAGCGCCCAGGCGGCGGAGAGCGCCACGAACCGGCGGAGTGCGGATGGCGTGAGGCGAACGAACTGTGATGACATGGGGACCTCGGAGCGGAAAAGTGAAGCGGGTCAGCCGGGTGGGCGAGGGATGGGATCATTCACGGAAGGCCCGCGTGCGCTCCCTGTCAAGGTTCGATTCGCAGGCCAGCGCGTCGGTTGAATCCATCAGAAGCTCGTCAGGCGTCGAGCGCCGCCAAGTCGAGCAGGCGCAGGCTTGGCGGCCTCGATGAGCTCGACAGGCGTCATCGCGGGTTGTCAGGGCCGGCCGCCGCTCACGATCAGGACGATCGCGGCGAGCGCACAGCCCACGCCGGCCACCTGGCGGGCGTTGAGCCGCTCGCCCAGCACCACCCGCGCGAGGAGCACGGTGCTCGCGGGGTAGAGCGACGCCAGCGTCACCACGACGCTGAGCGGCCCGGTCCGCGCGGCCATGAGGTAGAGTGCGTTGGCGGCCATGTCCACCACGCCGCAGAGGAGGGTGAGCGCGAGCGTCCCCGGCATCCGGAGCGAGTGCTGGCCGAGCGCGGCCGTCAGGCCGAAGATCGTCACGGAGGTGGCTCGCGCGACCAGGATGGGCCACATCCCGGCCTCCGGCCGCGTCTCCGCCAGCGACAGGAAGAAGAGCCCGATCGCCACGCCCGACACGAGCGCGATGCCGGCGCCGGGCGGCAGGCGCGCCGTCGGGAGCCGCTCGGCAGCAGCTTGATCGACCGGTCCCGTTTCCGGGGCGGATTGCTGGCTCACCAGTACGATCGCGCCTAGACCCAGCAGCATGCCCAGGGCGGCGAGCGGCCCTGGCCGCACGCCGAGACCCACCGACACCACGACCGGGATCGCGACGGCGCACACCGCGGTGATCGGCGCGACGACTGCCATCCGTCCGATGGCCAGCGCGCGATAGAGCAGTGCCACGCCCACGCCGCCGGTGAACCCCGCCGACACTCCCCAGAGCAGGTCGGCGCGGGACGGAGAGGCAGGCGGCAGGAATGGCAGGAGCATCACCAGCAGCACGAGCCCGCTGAGTTGCGACAGCACGACCACGGGCAGCATACCGGCGCGCCGCGAGGCGAGCCCGCCGGTGAAATCGGCGGCGCCGTAGAGGAGCGCGGACGCAAGTGCGAGCAGGTAGGGCATCGTGGGTGGCCGCCCACAATCTGCCTGCCCCACGCTCGCCGCCGGAAGGGTCCTGTGGAGCTATCTCCGGTCGGTGCCCGCGGTGACGCGCCGCCAGTGAGCCGCGGAGGCCGATGCGCTGCCGGTGCTCATTGTCGGGTTGCCCGCTCCTTGCTCCGGGCTGCCTGCTCCTTGCTGTTGAGGGACCAGTCGTAGTCGGTGTACTCGAACTTTCGCCACTTGCCGCTCTCGAGCAGCTCCCGTTCCGGCCCCGCCGGGTACCACTTGGCGATGAATCGCCCCACCGCTTCTTTGGATCCCCCGAAGTCCTTCTGGTAGTCCCGGAACTTGAAGACCTCGCTCACGTACACCGTCTTGCTCTCGACATCCACCCGGTTCTTGTCCGGACTCTGCCGGAGGAACACCTTGCCCTGGTCCTCCAGTTGCTGCTTGAGCTTGGCTCCAGTGTAGGCTTCGGGCCGAAGCGGTGGACACCCCATCGCCGCGCACACCAGCGCGAAATGGATGCGCGGCTCCTTGTAGGTGGGCCGGATGATCTTCTGCTCGATGTGGTCGAGGCCGTAGCTGGTGCCTCCCACCTTCGCCAACTTCTCCTTCCAGGGGCCGTATCCTTTGATGAAGCCGGCGCTCTTGTTGATGTTCCGGATCGACTTGCGCTCGTCGTGCGCCAGGATGAGCTGGATGGTGTACGCATTGTAGGCGTTGATCCAGAAAGCGAGCTGCTCGTCGCGTGGGAGCGGCGCTGGATCGAAGGCGGCCAGCCGCTCGAGATAGCGGGGAAACTCAGCGGCCGTTCGGAAGGCGTCGTAGTCCACGATGCCGTCCTGCACGTGCTCCGTTAGCAGGCGGCCGAAATCGGCATGATCGAATTTGGCCTGCGCGCGCGCCGGAACCGCCCCGAGGAGCGCCACAAGCGCCAGGCTGACTGCACGTGAGATCACCGTCGGATCCTCCTGATCGAGTCGTATCGTCCTGGTGAAGTACGGCGCCAGGCGCCAGGCGGTTTGGTGTTCACCCGCGGGGCGCCCCGAGCGATGCGCCTCCGGGCAGGTCGTGCCCCTGGAAGTTCGTGGTCAAGACTCGACATCCGGACGCCTGTCCGGAAGGGTGCCCGCGAGGCCGGCATAATACCGATCGCGCAGGCCGGTCGCGTTCACCTCGCACATCGGGACGAGCCGCCCCTCGACCGGTACGTGGAAGACGCAGAGGTCCAGTCGCTCCCGTCCCAGCGCCGACTCGACCTCGTCCCGGCTCATGAAGTGGTGGCTCACGACGATCAGCGAGGCGGTCGAGGCCCGGCCACGCGCCAGCCTGACCGCGAAGCCGAGCGGCCGCTCGGGATCGGCAAGCCGGCACCAGTGGGTCAGGTAGGGAACGATCCCACCCAGCACGAACCGCGGCGCCCGGAGCGCCAGAGCGAGCATCCGGACCACGCGCTCCGCGCGGGTGTCCAGGCGAAAGGTGACGCCGCCGAACCGGTCGAGGAAGCCGTCGAAGCCGCGCGACCGCACGGGATCCTCCTCCGAGCGCAGCGGATGAAACGCGGGGGCCTTGCCTTCGTCGGCGATGACCACGCCGGGCAGGTAGCGGGAGCAGCCCGGGTGGCCGAGATGGACATGACCGCCGTCGAGCGCATCGGCGCGGGCTGCGGGACCGTAAAAGCCTTCGGCGATGGCCGCCCACAACGCCTCCACCGCGACCGTGCCGCCGAGGCCGTCGCGAGTCCTGCCCACCTGCGCCACCGGCTGGAAGCTCACGAGCCGGAAGGTGTCGGCGTTGGCTGCCAGCCAACGGATCACCGCCGGCACCCCGCCAAGGTTCTCCGCGGTGACGGTCATGGTGGTGGCCGCTCGAAGCTCCCGACCGGTCTTGCGCGAGACCTGGCGGATCATGCCGGCGAACTCGTCGCGCAGCGGCATGAGCTCCTCCTCGGTGCGGGCGTGCCTGAATGCCGCGCCCAGGCGGCCGCGCTGGGTGGTATCGATGTGGATGCTGACCTCGACGAGCCCGCCCTCGACGACCAGCCGCTCCAGCAGGCCGGGGCGGCGGCGGAAGGCGTCGCCGTGGGTCATCAGCATGGGGATGAGGTCCAGACTCTGCGCGTAGCGCAGGAGCTCGATGATCTCCTCCGCCGACCGCAAGGTGA
>JACCSZ010000164.1 GCA_013812695.1 Gemmatimonadales bacterium
CCCTTCGCTCCGCTCAGGGTGACGGGATGTGCGGCCTGCTCTAGCGCGTCGAGTCCCCCACCGCTCCCGACGGCGATGTGCTCTGCGAAGGCTGTCGGCCCGGCTGCGCCACGCCCGACGTGTCCGATGCCGGTCTCCCATCTTCGCTCGCGTCGCTGGACATAGTGTCGCGCGGCGCGTAGACGCCCGTGCTCGACCCGCTGGTGTCGCCTGCCGACCTGTAGCCGAGTATGCTGTCGACCACGGCGCTGTCGCCCGCTGCGCTGTCGCGCGCCGTGCGGTCGCCGACTCCGCTGTCGCCCATCGAGCGGGTCAGGCCTGCCGTATCGGCCGCACCCCCCCCCAACGTGTCCACTGCTGCGGCACCCGCCGAGTTCGGCGGCCCGACGCGCCGCGGCCAGGGCGTCGTGTCGGAGCTGCCCGCGCCCGCTCCAGCACCCGCCGAGTCCGGGACCCCGACGCGCTGCGGCCAGGGAGTCGTGTCGACGCCAGCCGCGCCGGTATAGGCCGACGTATCGGGCAGGGCCTGACCCGTGGAGGATGTGCTATCCTGCGCCGCCAGCCTGGTCGCCGCGGCTCCTGTGATGAGTAGGGCCACCAGTAGTGTGGAACGAGCTCTCGGCATCATGCCTCCTGCTTCAGTGAGGGAGCGAGGCGGCTCGCTCTGAGGCGGCGCCTGGTCCCGGTCTTCGAAGTCCGACGCTACGCCAGTGGCGCGGGGTGGGCGGTGAGACAGGTCACGCTCCCTCTCGCGCCAATCCTCGCCGCGTGTAGCTTTCCGGGCGGCCCCATCGGGCCTCCTCTCCACCCGGGGCACCCCATGGACGTTTCTTTCGTCGCTCGCGAGCAGTCCCGGCTGTTGGGTGAGCTCTCGAGTTTCCTGGCCATTCCCAGCGTGAGCGCTCTGCCGGTGCACGCCGCGGACTGCCGCCGGGCCGCCGAATGGCTGCGGGACGAGCTGCTCGTCCTGGGTTGCCCGACGGTAGAGCTGATCGAAGGGCAAGGGCACCCGGTGGTCTGGGCGGAGGGGCCGGAGGTTCCCGGCCGTCCGACGCTGCTCATTTATGGCCACTACGACGTCCAGCCACCCGATCCGCTCGACGAGTGGATCAGCCCGCCGTTCGAGCCTACGGTGCGCGAGGGCCGGCTGTACGCGCGGGGCGCAGCCGACGACAAGGGCCAGGTGTTCTGCCTGCTCAAGGCGTATGAGGCCACGCTCGATGCCGACCGGCGTCCGCCCCTCAACATCCATTTCATCTTCGAGGGCGAAGAGGAGAGCGGCGGGAGCGTGATCGCCGATCTGCTGCGGGCAGAGCCGGAGCGCACCCGTGCCGATGCCGCGCTGGTCTGCGACATGTCCTACTATGCGCCCGGGTGGCCAGCGGTTTACACGGCGCTCCGCGGGCTCTGTTACGCGGAGATTTCGGTCCGCACCGCCGAACGCGACCTCCACTCGGGCTCGTACGGGGGGGTGGCGCCGAACGCGCTGGAGACGTTGGTGCGGATCCTGGCCGGGCTCAAGAAGCGGTCGGGCGAGATCCGGATTCCCAAGCTCTACAAGGCCATCGAGCCGCCGGCCGACGAGGAGCTCACGAGCTGGAGGCGGCTGCCGTTCGACAAGGATGCCTTCCTCCGCGAGGAAACCACCGGCCGCGCGCTTACCGGTCTCAAGGAGTACTCGATCTTCGAGCGGGTCTGGGCGTTGCCGACCTTCGAGATCCACGGCATCAAGGGCGGCTTCGTCGGAGACGGCGCCAAGACCGTGATCCCGGCACAGGCGACCGCCAAGGTGAGTCTCCGGCTCGTCCCGGGGCAGGTGTACGCGAAGGTGGGCAAGCAACTCGAACGCGCGGTCGCGGCGCTGGCGCCCAAGTGGGCGGACGTCCAGGTCACGCTGCTCCACGGCGGCGATGCAGTGCGCGTGGACGTGAGCCATCCCGCCTTCGCGGTGTTGGACGAGGCGTTCGCGTCCGTGACCGGGCGGCCGGCGGTGCGGGTGCGGTCCGGAGGGTCGATTCCGATCATTCCCGAGCTTGGCCTGGCGGGCGCACCGGTGCTGCTCACGGGCATCGGCCTGCCCGACGACGGCCTGCACTCCCCGAACGAAAAACTCGATCTCGCTCAGCTCTGGAGCGGGATCGAGATCTTCGGCCGGTTCTTCGAGCTGTTCGCCGCGAAGGGCGGCGCGGCGGGCGACCCGGCAGCCGCGGCACCGGAGCCCGCTATGTCTCTTCCTCTGGTGCCACCCGCTTGAACTGGCCGGAATAGCGCGCCTCGGTGCGGGCGTGGAGCTCGTCGATGCCGATGAGCGCGCGCGCCGAGGCGATGATTCCGGCGACCACGTCGTCCGCCCAGTAGGGATCGGGCCGCTCGCCGGCCGGCAGGCGCGACGCGCAGGTCTCCAGATAGCGGATGGCGGTGGTGATCCACTCGGTCTGCGCGGTGGCCACCGTGGACCACGAGCCCGTCGAGCGGAGCTCCATCTCCGCGAGCGCTTGCAGGTGCTGCTCGAGCCCTTCCGTGACCGTCGCCGAGCGGAGCCGGTCGGCCACGAGCGCCAGCATGGCGCGGCGCTCGCCTTCCTGCGGTTCGGGCAACGGCGCGAGGTAATGCCGCTGGTCGGCGACCATTTCGGCCAGCCGGATGCACACGGCTCGGATGGCGGGCGTAAGGGCCCCAGGCGCCTCCTTGGACCAGCTATCCGCAGCGCGGAGGATGTCCGTGATACGCTGTTCCGCCTGCGCCTCGGGGGTCGAGCGTGGGGGCGATTCTGACATGCTAGGCAGAGAAACCGGATTGCGCGCCAAAGGCAAGACTCAAACTCTTCGAATCCTCCCGCGCGCAATCCGCCCTGAGCCCTGAAAGGCGAAGGGGCCATAAGCCCCCCAGCTCTCCTAAAGCAGGAATGTATTTCGCGCTATGTCACCCCCGTCTCATCCGCACCGGATCCTCCCGCCCAAACCGCTCCTCCCCCCACGGATCCCCCCGCATGTGGTAGCCGTTGCGCTCCCAGAACCCCGGAGCGTCATCCTCCAGCAGCTCGAAGCCCGTCACCCACTTGGCGCTCTTCCACAGGTAGAGATGCGGCACCAGCAGCCGCACCGGGCCGCCGTGTTCGGGCGTGAGCGGCTCACCGTTGTGCGAGAGCGCGAGCAGGTTGGCCGGCCGATCCAGGTCGGACAGCGGCAGGTTGGTGGTGTACGCTTCCTCCGCGTGCACCAGCACGTACGCGGCCTCGGGCCGCACGCCAGCCCGCTCGAGAATCGCCCGCACCGGAATGCCCTCGAACACATTGTCGTAGCGGCTCCAGCGGGTGACGCAGTGGATGTCGCACGTGGTCTCGCGGAGAGGCAGCGCCAGGAGCTCATCCCAGTTGAGTGAGAGCGAGCGCACGACGGCTCCGGTCACCTTGAACCGAAAAGCGGCCAGGTTCACGGGTGGGACCGGACCGGAGTGCAGCACCGGCCACTTCGTCGTGATGATCTGTCCCGGCGGCAGCCTGTTGGTGGAGGAATCGAGGACGTCGACGCGGTCGGGCATGGGCTGGTTCGCTCCTGTGTAGCGGTCGACGGCGGTGAGAGGCTGAGGGATCTGTCATCCCGAGGGGATGGCAGCCTCGCTCGGGATGGCAGCTGCCACCTCCGCATACCCGAACGTCGCGCCGAACGCCTCGATCACCGCGCCCCGGGTGTCCTCCCACAGCGCGTCCGCGTCTCGCCGCCCCAGCTCCGCCGCTACGCCCGTCATCACGACGCCCTCGATCCCGCACGGGACGATCAAATCGAATCCGCTGAGATCGGTACTCACGTTGAGCGCGAACCCGTGAAACGTCACCCATTGCTTCACGTGGATGCCGATGCTCGCGATCTTCCGTCCCGCGGTCCACACCCCGGTGAGGCCCGGGTTCCGACCGGCCGCGATCCCCAGCGCGCCGAGCGCGGCGATCAGCGCGGCCTCGAGCTGCCGCAGATACCAGTGCAGATCCTCGCGGTGCTCGCGCA
The DNA here is from genome assembly GCA_013812695.1 of Gemmatimonadales bacterium. GTDB lineage: Bacteria > Gemmatimonadota > Gemmatimonadetes > Gemmatimonadales > GWC2-71-9 > CAVVWJ01. The sequence goes on from JACCSZ010000164.1 coordinate 4,002, forward strand.
GGTCCAGGATCGGATAGCCGACGAGCTGGCCCGGCCCATGGTAGGTCACATCGCCGCCGCGCTCGACCTCCGCGACCTGAACGCCCAGCCGCTCGAGCTCTGCCGGCGCCCGCGGCAGGCTGGAGGGCCGGGTGCCGCGGCCCAGGGTGACGACCGGATCGTGCTCGACCAGGATGAGGAGATCCTGCCGGAGCTCGCCAGCCATCCGCCGCCGGCAGAGCGACCGCTGCAGCTCGAGGACCTCGGCGTATGGCCGCCGACCGAGATCGACCAGTCCGAGGCGTGCGCTCATGATGCCGTCACCACGCTGCGCGCCCGGCGCGCCAGCGCGAACGAGACGACTGCCGCAGCCGCGCCGAGCCCGATGAGCCCAGGGCGCCCGGCGAGCTGATGGACGGGGATGCACAGCAGCATGGCCAGCACGGTGGCCAGTCCGCTCACCACGCTGAGCCCGCCGCGCCGGTAGGTCGAGAGAATCGGGGAGAGCAGGTGCCACGCGACCACGCCTGCCAGGAGCAGTGCGGCCAGCGTACCAAAGAACAGCAGGTAGAGCGGAGCGCCGAGCTGGGGTGCGCCGGAGGGCGCAGGCGACTTGAGCAGGTCGACGCCCAGCACCGTGGCGCTCACCACGGCCAGTCCGAAGGCCACTGCGGACCCCATCGCCGGTATGGCGAGGCGGATGGGGTCCATCGTCAGATGTGGATGACGCGGCCCATCGAGTCGAGCGCCGCCTCGGCGATCGCCTCGGACAGCGTCGGGTGGGCGTGGACGGCGAGATCGATTTCCTCTACCGTGTATTCGTTCTCGCGGGCCACGGCCAGTTCGTGGATCATCTCGGAGGCGTGGCTGCCGACGATGTGGGCGCCCAGGATCTCGCCGTATTTCTTGTCGCGGATGATCTTGACGAAGCCTTCGGTCTCGTTCGCGGTTCGGGCGCGGCCGTTCGCGCTGAAGGGAAAACGGCCCACTTGGAAGTCGAGCTTCCGCTCCTTGGCCTGGTCCTCGGTCATGCCGATGCTGGCGACTTCCGGATGGCAATACGTCACGCTCGGGACGTTGTCGTACCGGATGGGGTGCGGGTGCTGTCCGGCGATCAGCTCCGCCACGAATACGCCCTCGCGGCTGCCCTTGTGCGCCAGCAGCGGTGGGCCCGCCACGTCGCCGATGCTGTAGACGCCGGGTGACGTGGTCTCGAGCGTGGCGGGGTCGACGCGCACGAAGCCGCGATCGGTGATCTGCACGCCCGCTTCCGCCAGCCCCATAGCCTCGGTATTCACCGCGCGACCCGCACCCAGCAGCACCTTTTCAGCCTCGACCGTTTGCGTCTTGCCACCGGCTTCTAGCTCCAGCGTCACCTTGTCGGGCGCGACCGTGGCCTTGGTGACCTTCACACCGGCGTGCATCACGATGCCGCGCTTCTTGTAGCTCTTGGCCAGCGCGTCCGAGGACTCGGCGTCCTCGAACGGCAGGATGCGCGGCAGCGCCTCGATGAGCGTGACCTTGGTGCCGAAGGCGTTGAAGATGTCGGCGAACTCGCAGCCCACGGCCCCGGCGCCGATGATCGCCATCGACTTCGGCGCCTGATCGAGGAATAGGGCCTCGTCCGAGCTGATGACCGTAATCTTGTTGACCTCGAGGCCGATCTGGGGGATCCCTTTCACCCGCGAGCCGGTGGCGATCACGATCGCCTTCCGCGCCTGGTACTCGTCGTTCGCGACCTTGACGGTCCGGTCCCGGCCGAGCACGGCGCTGCCCTTGATGACCGTCACTTTGTGCTTCTTCATCAGAAACTCGACGCCCTTCGAGTTCTGCTCCGAGACCTTGCGCGAGCGGCGCATGGCGACGCCGTAGTCGGCCTTGACGCCGCTGACCTCGACGCCCAACTCCTTGGCGCCGTGGGCCACGAGGTTGGCGACGTAGGCGCTGTGGAGCAGCGCCTTGGTCGGGATGCAGCCGATGTTGACGCAGACTCCGCCGAGCTTGTCCCGCTCGACCACCGCCGTCGCGAGCCCGAGTTGCGCCGCGCGGATCGCGCTCACGTAGCCGGCCGGGCCTCCGCCGATGATGATGACGTCGAACTGGGTCGCCACGGGTGTCCTCGTGTGAATGGTATCGGAATGCGGTTGCGCTGCCCCCCCCGGCGCGGCTACCACACCATCGCCAGCGGATTTTCCAGCATCGCCTTGAGCGTCTTGAGAAACTGCGCGCCGGTGGCGCCGTCGATGACGCGGTGATCGCACGACATCGTGAGCCGGAGCCGGCGTCGCACCGCGAGCTGTCCCGCGTGCGCCACCGCCTGCTCGGCGATGCGCCCCACGGCGAGAATCCCCGCCTCGGGCGGGTTGATCACGGCCGTGAATTCGTCGATGTCCAGCATGCCGAGGTTGGAGACCGAAAACGTGCCGCCGGTGTACTCCTCGGGCGCGAGCCGGCGCGTCCGCGCCCGCGCGGCCAGGTCGTGCGACTCGGCGGCGATCTCGCGCAGCGACTTGCGGTCGGCGTGTCGGATGACGGGCGTGATGAGCCCGTCCTCGATCGCCACCGCCATGCTCACGTGCACCTCGTGCCAGTAGCGGATGCGGTCGTCCTGCCACCACGCGTTGCAGGCCGGATGCTGTCGCAGCGCCGCCGCGACCGCCTTGATGATAATGTCGTTGAACGACACCTTCGGACCGTCGCCGAGTGCCTTGAGCGCTTCGCGCGCATCCCACGACCGCTCCATGTCCACCTCCGTGGTGAGGTAGAAGGTCGGGATGGGTCCGAGCGATTGGGTGAGCCGCCGGGCGATCGTCTTCCGGAGCTGCGAGAGGGGCACGTCGGTGTACGGCGTGCCGTCGGTCGGGCGCGTCACCGCCGCGGGCAATCGGGGCGGGGATGCCGGAGCCGGCGTGCCGTCAGCGGCGGGCGACACCGCTGGAGCCGCGGGGGCCCGCGCGCGCTCGAGGTCGCGGAGCACGACCCGTCCTTCAGGCCCGGACCCCGGAATGCCACCGAGGTCGATACCGCGCTCCGCCGCGATCCGCCGTGCCAGCGGCGAGGCTTTGACGCGAGCGCCGGGCGCACGGTGCTGCGCCTGGCCGGCCGGCGCGGCTGGGGGCAGCGGCTCCGGTTCCGCCCGGGCCTCGGCCTTGGCTGCCGCCTCGACAGGCGGCGCAGGCGGCATCGACTCCGGGCGGTCCTGGTCGGGAGCCGGCTGCGTGCCAGACGCGGACTTGGGCCGCGCGCCCGTCGCCGCCGGCTCCTTTCGCTCTGCTGACGGCGATGCGTCCCCAGGCGCTGCCGTCTGCTCCTGCGCGGGCGCCGGTTTTCCGTTGTCCACCTTCTCACCGGGCTCGCCGATCAGCGCCACGAGCTGCGAAACCGGCACGGTGGACCCCGCGGGCACGACGTGTTTGAGCAGCGTGCCGCCGGCCCGGGCCACCAGCTCCATGACGGCCTTGTCGGTCTCGACCTCCGCGAGCACGTCGCCGACGGCCACATCGTCGCCTTCGCCCTTCTTCCACTCGACGAGGCGCCCCTCCTCCATCGTGGGGGACAGCGCCTCCATGACGACCTTGGTTGCCATCGCTCAGTCGCGGTACAGCACGGCGTGGACCGCGGCGACCACCCGCGCGGGGTCGACCTTCGCGGCCTTCTCGAGGTGCTTGTTGTATGGCATGGGAACGTCGGCGCCGGTCACCCGGAGCACGGGCGCGTCGAGCTCGTCGAAGACCTCCCGCTGGATGACGTCCACCACCTGCGCACCGACCCCCGCGAAGGGCCAGCCCTCCTCGGCGACGACACAGCGGTGCGTGCGGCCCACCGCCGAGAGCACCGCTTGAGTGTCCATCGGCCGAATGGTGCGGAGATCGAGCACCTCCGCGTCCACTTCCTCCTCCGCGAGCTGCTCGGCGGCCTTGAGCGCCACGCTCACGGTCTTCGAGTGGCACACGATGGTAACGTCGCGGCCCGGCCGCTTGACGTCGGCCACACCGAGCGGGATGACATGGTCACCGTCCGGCACGTCGCCCTTGAGGTTGTAAAGCATCTCGCCCTCGATAAAAACCACCGGATCGTCGTCCCGGATGGCGCTCTTGAGCAGGCCCTTGGCGTCGGCCGGGGTGGCGGGCATCACGACCTTGAGGCCCGGAATGTGGGCGTAGTAGCTCTCGAACGCCTGCGAGTGCTGCGCACCGAGCTGCAGGGCGGCGCCGCCCGGGCCGCGAAACACCGCGGGCACGCCGACCTGCCCGCCCGACATGTAGCGGATCTTGGCCGCCGAGTTCACGAGTTGGTCGATGGCGAGCAGCGCGAAGTTCCAGGTCATGAACTCCACGACCGGCCGAAGTCCGACCATCGCCGCGCCCACGCCCACGCCCGCGAAACCCAGTTCGGTGATCGGCGTGTCCACCACGCGCATCGGCCCGAATTCCTCGAGCAGCCCGCGGCTGACCTTATAGGCGCCCTGGTAGACTCCGACCTCCTCGCCCATGAGGAAGACGTCGGGGTCCCGCTGCATCTCTTCGCGGAGCGCCTGGTTGAGCGCGTCGCGGTAGGTGACGATGGCCATTAGTCGGGCAGCGGACTCAATCGTTGTAGGCCATCAGGGTGACATTCATGGGTTCGCGTACACATGCGTGTACAGCTCCCCCGGCTCCGGATCCGGCGCCTCCTCCGCGAACCGGTAGGCGTCCTCGACCTCCTCGACGATCTCCTTGTCGAGCGCCTTGACGGCCGGCTGGTCCGTCAGCCCGTCCTCGATCAGCCGCTGGGACCAGACCGCGATCGGATCGCGCTTCCGCTGATCCTCGACCTCCTCGCGGGTCCGGTAATGCCCGTGAATCGGGTCCGACATCGAGTGGCCCATGAACCGGTAGGTGCGGACCTCGAGCAGGGTGGGGTGCTTCTGCTTCCGCGCCCGCTCGACCGCGCGTTCCATCGCGGCGTGCATCACCAGCACGTCCTGTCCGTCCACGACCTCGTTGGCCATGTCGTACGAGCAGGCGCGTTCCGAGATGTCGTAGATGGCGCTCGCGCGCTCGAGGGCGGTGCCCATGCCGTAGCGGTTGTTCTCGCAAATGTAGATGGCTGGCAGCTTCCAGAGGGCGGCCATGTTGAGCGCCTCGTGGAACGCGCCGTTGTTGACCGCCGCCTCGCCGAAGTAGCACACCGCCACCTGGTCGGTGTTCCGGTACTTCGCGGCGAAGGCCATGCCGGTCGTCAGCGGGATGTGCGCGCCCACGATGCCGTGACCGCCGAGAAAGCCCAGCGACGCGTCGATGAGGTGCATCGATCCCCCCTTGCCGCCGCTGCAGCCGGGCGCTTTGCCGAACAGCTCCGCCATGACCGCGCGCGCCGGGATGCCGCGCGCCAGTGCGTGGCCGTGCTCGCGGTAGGAGCAGGTGATGTAGTCGTCGCTCCGGAGGACGGCCAGGCTGCCGACGGCCACCGCCTCTTGGCCGATGTACAGGTGGCAGAAGCCGCCGATCTTGCCGAGGCTGTACGCCTCGCCGGCCTTTTCCTCGAATCGGCGGATCAGCACCATCTGGCGGAGCCAGCCCCGGTACTCGTCCGCGCGGGCGGGATCGAGGCCGCTGCGGCGGGTGCGGGCCCGGGGTGCGGCGGTGCCGGCCATCAAACAGGTCCTTCGCTGCGCTCAGGATGGTCGTGGCCTGTGGCCGCGACCACCTGCTCCCACGCGTGGTATGACGACCGGGTGAGCGGGCTCGACTGCACGTGCGAGAACCCCATGGCGAGTCCCAGGTCGCGAAGCTCGGCGAACTCATCGGGGGTGTAGTACCGGGCCACCGGCAGATGAGCGGCGGACGGCCGGAGGTACTGACCCAGCGTCAGGATGTTCACGTCGCTCCGCCGGAGATCATGCATGCAGACGACCACCTCGTCCCACTCCTCGCCCATGCCGAGGATGACGCCGCTCTTGGTGAGCGCGCCGGCATCCATTCGGCGGGCGTTGGCCAGCAGCGCGAGCGCCCGGTGGTACCGGCCGCCCGGACGAGCCAGCCGGTAGAGCCGTTCGGCGGTCTCGAGGTTGTGATTGAGGATGTCGGGTCGGGCGTCCATCACGAGGCGGAGGGCCTGCTCGGATCCCTTGAAGTCGGGGATGAGCACCTCGACCGACGTCTGGGGGAGTCGGCGCTTGATCTCGGCGATGCAGCCCGCAAACGCCTCGGCGCCGCCGTTCGGGAGGTCGTCACGATCCACCGACGTGATCACCACGTGCGCCAGGCCCATCCGCTCCACCGCCTCGGCGAGGCGCACCGGCTCGAGCGGGTCGAACGCCGTCGGGGTGCCGTGCGTGACCGCGCAGTAGGCGCAGTTCCGAGTGCATACGTCGCCCAGGATCATGAAGGTGGCGGCCTTGTGCTCCCAGCACTCCCCGATGTTGGGACAGCGGGCTTCCTCGCACACGGTGTGCAGGCCGAGCTCGCGCATGAGCTGCTTGAGATGGGCATAGTTCGGCCCGCCCGGAGCCTTGACCTTGAGCCAGCCGGGCTTGCGGGCAGGAGCGGAAAGGGTCGGCGGCCCAGCGGTAGGAGCCGTGCGCGTGAGTTGGACCAGCGGGACTGCCACTGCAAGATCTCCGAAAATCAGTGTGCCTCGGGCGGAGTGTATCGGAAAGCTAGTCGCGACCCGAAAGAGGGGCTACGGCCCGAGCATCGTCGGGGGGCGATACGTGGGCAACTACTCGCCGGCTCGGTGCGCGGGGCAGGTGGGCCGTCGAGCGGCGCTAGGTGGATTCACCGGCGCGAGCGACGTCGCCGCCGCATCGGTCGATCATGGCTTGCGCCGCCCGGCGTGCCGCTTCCGAGGTGCGCTCCTCGACTTCCGTCGGTCCCCGTTGGGTGGTGTACTCGGCGAACGTGCGCGCCGTCACCTTGAGCGTGGTGACAGCGCCGCCGCTAGCGGGGACGGCCTCGATTTCAAGTCGATCGACTATGCGTCGAAACTGCACGTCCGGCCGCCGCTGCGTCTCGTCCAGGCGCCGGGCATTGAGCCGCTGACCGTTGAGGTCAATAGAACTCTGATCGAACTTGATCGCCTTGAGTTGGTTCCGCGCGCACTGAAATACGTCCGGTGCCGGGGCCGGGCTCGAAGCAGTCAAAGTCGTCGCCAAAGGTGCATTGTTGCAGCCGGCGAGCACACAGATGGCCACCAGACAGGCGGAGTAGCGCATACCGGAAGCGCCTCGATGAGAAAGTGGAATGAGTTGCCGAGGGGCTGAATGTAAGGGCGAGTAGGACACAAAAGAACCGGCGGCCCCCGGAGAGGGCCGCCGGCTAGCGCAGCGCGCGGCTGCCGATCAGAAGAACAGCATCAGACCAAAGGCCGGGGCGATTTCCTTGTTCTTTTCGGTTCCGTCCGCGTCATCGTCGGTGACGGCGTAATTGAACTCGCCGACGACCTTCAGGGACTTGGTGGCCTGGTAGTAGACACCGCCCGAGGCCAACCAGTTCTTGGTCTTGAACGCGGCTTCAGTGTCTGCGGCGTCCAGGATGCTGATGCCCCAGCTGCCCGCGACCGTGAGCTTGCTCTCCGCTGGGGTGAAGGTGAGCTGACCGATGCCGCCGTAAGATTTTCGGAGATCGTCGCCGCCGGTTCCGGCGCCGGCTGCACCGCCCAGGAACCCCAGGGTGGTCCCGATACCCTTCCCGTAGTACCCGGAGCCCGTCACGGAGAACGACGGCGTGCCGAACCGAACGCCTGCCGTTCCGCCCCACGACACGGCGCTTTCCCCGCCGCCGCCGGTGTCGGGGGTCTTATTGTTCTGCGCCAATCCGCCGACCCACACTTTCGTGTTGCCGGAGCTGTACACGCCCTCCGCCTCGACCCGGGGGAGCTGCACCGTCTCGTAAGGCGGGTTCGTGGCCGGCTGGAACAGGCCGATCGAGATCTGCGTCGGCCGACCAGCAGGCGTGGAATACGTCATCTGCGCCTTGAACTGGGGATAGATGTAGCCGAAGCCGATGCGGCCGAGGGTAGTGCCGCCGCCATCGGGCCCACCGGTGGCGCCGACGCCGAACAGGGTCTGATCGGTCAGGATGTTCTGACGCTGATACAGGCCAAGTTCGCGGCCGGCGAGAATCTGACCCCAGCTGCCCCCGACGGTCAGGAATACCTGACGCATGTCGATCTGGGCGCCGAAGCAGTCGTGCCCTTGCCCGTTCACGCTTGGGTTCTGGCCCCCGGTGTACGCGCACTGGATCTGTGGGGCGAAGCCGAAGTGCACGCCCACGTCGGTATTGCCTTCCTTGCCCTTGGCGTCGAACACCGCAAAGGCCGGCAGGAGGCCTGTTCGGATCTGGAAGGCTCCCTTACCGCCAAGCGCGTCGCCCGCGCCGACGATCCCGCCCGGCGTGGAGGCGATGCCGCCATCGCTGACGTCGTCATAGACCGCGAACGCGTTCACATTGCCGGCGAACGTGAAGGTCCATCCGTTGGTCATCTGCATCGTGAGCTGTGCTTCCGCGGCGTTCACCGCGCTGATCGCCAGACCCATGCACAACAGTGCGACTTTCTTCATAGGTGCTTTCCCCTCGGAGTTAGTATTGACCGCCAACGACAGCCAACCTTCGGGACTTGCCTGCACCACCCATCGGGACCGCACGTGACGCGTGTCGCCTAGCGCGCGGGTTCAGTCGTCGGACGAATGAGCGATGTGTTCACCTCCCAGAAAGCGTACCAGGTCGGGAGCGGACGATGGTTCTCCCACCAGTAGTAGTCGTTGAGCCGGGTGACGTGGACGCTGGGGGCCCAGGGAGGCCGGAATCGTCCGTCCCGGCGGGGCGTCTCCATCGTCTCGCTGAGGCCGGCGGAACCACCCTGTGCCCTCGACGATGCGAGCGGACGGTCCGATCGGGACGCCGCGCTGTCGCTGTCGCCGCCCCCGCGAGGTCCTCGGATACGGCTGGCGGACAATTGGAGAGGCTGCGGTGCCGTGGAGCAGCCGCCCGTCCGCATGTCGCTGATCCTGGGGTGCTAAGTGGTGAACGGGTTACAATCTGCGATGCACGTCCCGGCCGTCAAGCCCCAGAATCCCGACAGCCGAATCGGCTGATGGCGTGGAATCCGATCAACTTCATACAATGCAGAGCTTTGCGCTAGACCGCCGGGCTGACCGCTGAACTTTCGCGGCTACCGAAACAGCGCCGCCGCCTTGAGCAGCGTGTTCCACACCCCCCACAACAGCGGAACTCCAACCAGGACCCACGCCAGGGCCACCACGCCCCATTGGCCGGAGCCGCCGGTTTCGGGAGGCATTTCATCGGTCACGGGAGGACTCCAGGCGCGAACCGGATGATCGTAAAGTGGACGCTGGCCGGAACAATATTCAGGGGCGGCGGAATTTATGCAACGTCAGGCCCGGGACGCTGCTGCCACCAGGCCGCGCTCACTCGACAGCTCGTCCTCCGACATATAGTGCCGCTCAGCCACCGGCCTGAGCGCCAGATTGCAAAAAAATCCCACGACCAGCAGCGCCACGAGCACGTACATCGTGACATTGTACGCCTGGGCGGCGGGGACGCCGCGATCGATCTGGAATTCGCGGATGTAGTTGACCAGCACCGGGCCCAGCACGCCTGCGGCGGACCACGCGGTCAGCAGCCGGCCGTGGATCGCGCCGACGAATTGCGTGCCGAAGATGTCGGCGAGGTAGGCGGGAATCGTCGCGAAGCCGCCTCCATACATGGTGAGGATGAGACAGAAGATGGCGACGAACAGGGTCACATTCCCGCCCTGCCCGGCGGTGGGCACCAGGGCGTAGAGTGCGCCGCCCAGCGCGAAGAAGATCAAATAGGTCCGCTTGCGTCCGATGACGTCCGAGAGCGACGCCCAGCCGATCCGCCCGGCGATGTTGAACAGGCTGAGGAGGGCAGCGAAGGCCGCGCCCACCGTGGCGAGCTGCGCCTTCTGCGCCTCGCCCAGCTGGGTGAACGGGATCCCGGGCAGCTCGATGAGCCGCCCGCCGAACACCTCCTGAATCATCGGCGAGGCCATCCCGATGACTCCGATCCCCGCGCTGACGTTGAGGCACAGCACCCCCCACAGCAGCCAGAACTGCGGGGTCCGCCAGGCCCGGTCCACATGCACGTGCCGGCTGGTGATCATCGAGCCCTGCTTGACCGGCGGTACCCACCCCGCGGGCTTCCAGTCAGGCGGGGGAACCCGATACCCGAAGGCCCCGGCGAGCATCGCCACGAAGTAGATGGCGCCCATCGTGAGGAAGGTTTCCTTGACGCCGACCGACGCCGCCGTGGCGTAGTGCTTCATCAAGATGTCGGCGAGTGGCGCCCCGATCATCGCGCCGCCGCCGAACCCCATGATGGCCATGCCCGTGGCCATGCCCCGGCGGTCGGGAAACCACTTGATCAATGTCGATACCGGCGAGATGTACCCGAGCCCCAGGCCGCAGCCGCCGATGATGCCCGACCCCAGCCACAGCAGCCAGATCTGATGCAGATGCACGCCCAGGGCGGAGAGCAGAAATCCGCCGCCCCAGCAGAACGCCGCTACCACGCCGGCCTTGCGCGGCCCCGCGTGCTCGAGCCAGCGCCCGAACACGGCGGCCGACGAGCCCAGGAACACGAAAAACAGGGTGTACATCCATCCGAGCGTGCTGATCTTCCAGTCGCACTGCGAGGCGAACATGCGTGCGAGGAAGCCCATGGAGTCGGGACAGGGAATCGGCTGGGTGACGCCAACGGCGCGGCTCAACGGCAGCCAGAAGACGCTGAACCCGTACGCCATGCCGATCGAGAGGTGAATCGCCAACGCGGCCGGAGGAACCAGCCACCGGTTGAATCCCGGCTTCGCGACGATCCGCTCCCTCGCCAGAAGTGCCGGCATCTCGCGTCTCCTCGATATAGGTTCGAGCAGGGAAGCCATCAAGGTACCGACGACCGGTGGAGGGGACCAGAGTGTCGCATGCATCGCCTAGGGGCGCCTGGCCGGTCGCCTGCTCGAGATGCACCGTGCGCCGCGTGCGCGCCGCCGGCGACCCCGACGCACGCGCAGTCCCCACACCGCCGTCCCGCCCGATTCGGCCGCAGCGCCTGCGGGCTCGCCGTCGCCTGATCAGCCCGCCTGGCTGGTGTCGGACAGCGCGGCACGCAGCGGCGGCCGGCTCGAGGCATGCCAGGGCGACCGCACGGCCTTCACGGCCGATCAGGCTGGACGGTTTTGGATGCTGTGCGGCGTGCCAACATGGGCTGCGGGTGAATCGGGAGGCGGGGACGGCTTCGGTGCGCGAGTTCCCCTGAGCCTTGTCACCCTGAGCGGAGCGAAGGGGCATAGCCCGACATTGTCCCCTTCGCTCCGCTCAGGATGACAAGGCTCAAGATGACTCGAACCTAAGGCGACTCGGCGAGCAACCTCTCGATTTCCCGCTCGAACTCCTCGATCAGCCGCACGTGCTGCGCACCCGTGGCCGGCCCGTAAAATCCGGCGTGCACCCGTCGCACCCGGCCGTCTCGCCCTAGAAAAACCGTGGTCGGAAACGAGGTGAAACCTCTAAGCTGCGGCAGCGTGGCCGCCGCCGCTTCGGTGTCGTTGATGCCCGCCTGCAGGAGCGGAAACGCGATGCCGAACTTGTCGCGATACCGCCGTACCTGCCGCCCGTCCACCGCCGAATCTCCCGTCACCTCGTAGGCCAGACCCACCAGCTCGAGCCCGCGGCTCCGGTACTTCCGGTGCAGTCGCACCAGCGCTGGTGCCGCGTCGTGGCAGGTGGGGCACCAGGTCCCGAAGATGTCGACCAACACGACCTTGCCACGGAATCGCGGATCGCGCTCGGTGACGAGCCGGCCCGCCAGGTCGGGAAACGCGAACCTGAACGGGACGGTGGTGTCTGCCCCGGTGATCTCGGTCGGCGGTTTGAGGTGCGACGCCCCGGTGCTTCGCACCGCGATCCACGGCGTCTGACTCCGGAGCCCCGCGTGAAAGATCCCGCGCAGCGTGTCACCGCGGACCTGGCCTGTGATCAGGTAGACGAACGAGCCGTCGAAATGCGCCAGCGCGAAGCTGTCGGCTCGAACGCGGCCGGCAAAGTGGCCGTAGTCGCCGGTGTTGGAGATCATCGTGCCCTCCAGCCCCCGCGGGCCGTTCCGGAACTCGAACACCCGGGGACTCGAGCCGAAATCGGAGAGGAACGTCGCGTCCCACCGCCCGAGCAGCGCCGCCGGCGCCGGCGTCGCCTCGGCGCGGCCGCGGCCTGCGCGGAACGGAATCGTGCGCGGGCCCCGGTTGCCGACGTTCCGGTAGGCGCCGATCAGCGAGTCGCCACGGAGCCGCGCGGCGATTGTCGCGTCGTAGTCCGCCATCTCGAGCACCACGCTGTCGCCGCGCACACGCACGCCCGAGAACGGCTGGCACTGGCGTCCGTTGCAGAGCCGGCCGGTCCAGCCGGTGTTCTGACGCCCGAGCTCGACCGCAAAGGGGAGCCCGCCGCCCGCGAGATCGAGCACCGCCCGCCACGGACCCGCCGGCGAACCCAGCGGCGCCAGCGTCAATGCGGCCGCGACCGCCCATGCGCTGCTTCGTACCGGAGGTGGGGTCATTGCCTCGCCTCGTCAGGGGACTTCCGCGGCCGGTGCCGGCGCCGCGAGTCCGCCGCCCTGGTACCGCTCGCCAGCCGCCACGGCCGCGGCGAACGCGTTGCCGCGCCACGGCGCGGGACAGGGATAGGCCGAGCTGTAGGCGCAGAACGGGTTGCGGGCGCGGTTGAAGTCGAGCCGGTACCGGCCGGGTCCCACCGGCACCAGCGCGACGAACCGCCCGGCAGGATACGTCCCACGCC
>JACCSZ010000196.1 GCA_013812695.1 Gemmatimonadales bacterium
AGCCCGGCGGCGGACATCACGCCGCTGGCCGAGGCGGGCGTGCCGGCGATGGAGCTCGACGTCGACGGGTCGCGCTACTTCTGGTATCACCACTCCGAGGGCGACACGCTCGACAAGCTGGATCCGGGCGAGCTGGCGCGCTGCGTGGCGGCGATGGCGGTGATGGCGTACGTGGTGGCGGATCTGCCGGAGGCGTTGCCGCGTGGGGATCCCTGAGTGGAGTCGGTCGCCCAACAACGGTCTTGGGTGAGTCTGAAGGAGGGGGCTTTGCTGGAGGCGAAGGAGGCGGCATGGGTCGGCAGCGCTACGACCGCCTCCGTTTGACAACGTTCCAATCAGGCACTAAGATATATCGTCAGTTGCATCGTGCAGATATATCGCAAGCTATAACGGAGGAACCCATGTGCAGTGCACGCGGTGGTTTCGACTTCGGCGCCGGATTTCCATTCAGCGGCCGCCAGTGGAGCGATTGGGGGCCCAAGCGGGGGCGCGGCCGTCGCCAGATGTTCGAGGCGGGCGAGATCAAGTTCGTCATCCTGCGGCTTCTCAAAGAAAAACCCCGGCACGGGTACGAGGTCATCAAGGCGCTCGAGGAGCGCATGGGGGGGTGCTATACCCCGTCCCCGGGAACCGTCTATCCTACGCTCCAGATGCTCGAGGATCAGGGCTATGTCCGCGGGGTGGAAGCCGACGGGAAGAAGGTCTACGAGGTCACCCCCGAGGGACTCAAGTATCTCGAGGAGCACCGCGACCTGCTCGACGACATCGTCGACCGTGTGCGCGAGACGGTGCGCGATTTCACCGGCGGCGCCATCGGCGAGCTGCAGGGTGAGTTCGCCCGACTGGCGCGCGGCACCTTCCGCCACGCCTGGCGCCGCGGTCCCGAGGATCCGGCGGTCCGGCGCGTCGCCGAGATTCTGAAGCAGGCCGCGGACGACATCGAGCGCGCCTGGCAGCCTTCAACCCTGTAGGTGATGCCATGTGGATGCCCATGTGGTGGTGGCTCATTCCGCTGATGATCTTTCTGATGATGCGCGGGCGCCATCGGCCCGCACTCCGGCGCCTGGGCGGGGCGGGCGAGCGCGAGATCGTCGCCGAGCTCCGGCGGACGGTCGACGATCAGCGAGGATGTATCGAGGAACTCGAGGGGCGGCTGACCCGAGTCGAAGAAGGACTCGAGTTCGCCGAGCGGCTGCTGGTCGAGCGGTCGGCACCGGCCACCTAAGCACCGAGCGGGGTACCCCGCCAGATCGTGAATGCAAGAGTGGGGGGTGGCGAAGCCTGGCGGGGAGAAATCTGGCGACTCCGAAACCACCCTCGCCTTCGCCGCGTAGGCCAAGGTACCTCTCCACCACGAGCCCCATGCTCCTCCCGCTCCTGCTCCTCGCCGCCGGCACGGACCCGGCCGTGATCTACAACGGCCGCGAGGGGCGGCTCGAGGTGCGGCCGCCCCGGCTCGAGGCCGCGATCACCGTGGACGGGTCGCTCGACGAGCCGGCGTGGGCGCAGGCGGCGATGCTCACGGGGTTCTCCCAGTTCACACCGGTCGACGGGGTCCCGGCGGCGGACTCGACCGAGATCCTGGTCTGGTACTCCGAGACCGCCATCCACTTCGGCATCCGCGCGCTCGAGGCGCACGGCAAGGTGCACGCGACGCTGGCCGACCGCGACAAGATCGGCGCCGACGACTACGTCCAGATCCTGCTCAGCACCTTCGACGATGGGCGGCAGGCGTCGGTCTTCGCCGTCAATCCCTTCGGTGTGCAATCCGACGGCGCGCTGGTGGAGACCGGCTCCACGAGCGGCAACGGATTCAACAATGCCGTCGTCCGGCGCGAGTTCGCCGACCTCAGTCCCGATTTCGTGTTCGAGTCGAAGGGCCGGCTGACCGCCTACGGCTACGAGGTCGAGGTCCGGATCCCGTTCAAGAGCCTGCGCTTTCAGCCCGCGCGGGAGCAGCGGTGGGGCATCAACGTCACCCGGCAGGTGCAGCACTCCGGGGCGGAGGACTCCTGGGCGCCGGCTACGCGGTCGAGCGCGTCGTTCCTGGCGCAGTCGGGGCACCTGGTCGGGCTGACCGGGCTTCGGCGCGGGCTGGTGCTCGAGTTCAACCCGTCGCTCACGTCGAAGACCACCGGCGCGCCCGGGACGAACGGGTGGCGGTATGCGGGCGGCGGCCCCGAGCTGGGCGGCAGCATCCGCTGGGGCATCACCAACAACCTCAACCTGAACGCGACCGCCAATCCGGACTTCTCGCAGGTCGAGTCGGACGCGGGCCAGTTCCTGTTCGATCCGCGGAACGAGCTGTTCTTCTCGGAGAAGCGGCCGTTCTTTCTCGACGGCATCGAGCAGTTCACCACGCCCAACTCGCTGATCTACACCCGGCGTATCGTGCAGCCCGTGGCCTCCGCCAAGCTGACCGGCAAAGCCTTCGGCACCGACATCGCGCTGCTCTCGGCGGTGGACGACGCCGCGGTCTCTGCCAGCGGCGACGAGCATCCGGTTTACAACCTGCTCCGCCTCCAGCGCGACGTCGGTGCGAAGTCGCGGCTCGGCATGGTGTACGCGGATCGCATCGTCGGCGGAGACTTCAATCGGGTGGCTGGGCTCGACGCACGGCTGCTCTTCGGCGAGCTCTACAGCGTCAACCTCCAGATGGCCGGCAGCCATACCCGGACGGGGGACGCCACCAGCACTGCGCCGCTCTGGTATGCGCGCCTGGCCCGGAACGGCCGCACCTTCGGGTTTCGCGCGCAGATCAACGGCAGCGACCCCGACTTCCGGGCCCGGAGCGGTTTCTTTCCGCGGCCGGGGCTCTCGCACGTCAACCTGGATCCCCGGGTCACATGGTATGGCCGGTCGGGCAGTCTGGTCGAAAGCGTGACGGGCGACGTCAACCTCGACGGCCTCTACCGCTACGATCAGTTCGGGACCACCGCGGGCATGCAGGAAGAGAAGATCCACGTCAACACCAACGTGCGGCTGCGCGGAGGCTGGACCGCCGGCGCGTCGATGCTGATCGAGCAATTCGGGTATCCATCCGAGGTGTACGGGGGCTACCGGATCGAGCTGCCGCGCGCCGGCACCGGCGTCGACACCGTCCCATTCGTCGGGCGGCCCGCGATCCCGAACCGCGACTACGTTTCCGGCGCGGCCGGCTCGTGGTCTACGCGCAGCCGGTGGCCGCCGCGCGCGACGCGCCGCCGCCTGCGGGGGTCACGCTCAGACGGCTGGGCGACACCGACTGGCCCGCGATCGCGGGCCTGGTGACCGCGCGCGACCTCGAGCGGTTCCGCTCGCTGCACGAGCACGGGCACCTGTGCACCATCGCCTGGCGGGGCGACCGGCCGATCGGCTATGCCTGGGTGGCGCTCCGCATGGAGCCCACGGTGACGCAGTGTCCGCTGCCGCTCCCCGCCCACGCCGCCTACCTGTGGGACCTCTACGTGACTCCCGCCGAGCGCAGCAGCGGCATCGGCTCCGCGCTGGCGAGCGCCCGGCTCCGCATCGCCCGCGAGCATGGACGCGAGGAGGGCTGGCGGATGATCGACGAGTCCAATCACGCCTCGAACCGCACGCTGGCCAAGAGCGGCGGCGGCACCCGGGTCGTCGGGATCATGAGGTTCACCAAGCTGTTCTCGCGCATGCGAGGTCAGTTTCAGCCGGCGGCCGGCGGCGCGGGAGCGACGGCTTGAGCGCCACCGAGGTACCGCTCGCGGGAGCCGCTCTCCCCGCGCCCCCGGCCATCGCGGAACCGGCCTCCCGCGGACTGCTGCGCCGGGTCGTGGCGTACGCGCTCTCGCGCGGGGCCACGGAAGGGCTGCTCGCGGTGCGCGGCATCCTGCTCGCGGCGCTGCTGGGTCCAGCGGCGTTCGGAAGCTGGGCGCTGCTCCGGCTCTGGATGCGCTTCGCCTCGCTGGGCGGGCTGGGCATCAACCGCGGCCTGGAGTTCGAGCTGCTCGAGCCGGGCGGCACGCGCGCGGGCACATGCCGGTCGCCCGCGGGGGTGGCGCTCGGCTTCCTGCTGCTGGTGGGGTGCGGGCTCGCGGCCGCGGCGCTCGTCGCCAGTTTCGTCGCGCCCTCGGCGGACATCCGCCTGCTCCTGCGCGGTTTCGCCGCGGCCAGCGTGTCGGAGGCGGTGTACGGCTACGCGCTCGTGTGCCTGCGGGTGCGGGGAAGCCTCCGGCGCTACGCGGCACTCGAAGCGGGCACGGCGGCGCTGCACCTGGTGGGTGCGCTGGCGTTGGCGCGGATCTGGGGACTCGGGGGGGCGTGCGCCGGCCTCGCGCTCGGCAATCTCGCGGGCCTCGCCGCCGCAGCGCGCTGGGTCGACCTGCGTCCGCGCTGGCATCCCGAGACCCTCGGCCGGCTCCTCCGGCTCGGCGTGCCGCTCGCACTCGCCAGCCTCGTGGGTACGCTGCTGCTCACCGCCGACCGCTGGGTCATCGCCGGCTGGGGCGGGGCGACGATGCTCGGGTACTACGCGTTCGCGGGCTCGGTGGCCACCGCGTCGACGGCGCTGGCGCTGGTGATCCGCACGGTCGTGTTCACGGACGTGTACGGAGACGCGCAGTCGACCGGCAGCGCGGCCGCGGTGCGCGGGCACCTGGATCGGGCGGTCCTGCCGTTCGCGCGCCTGCTGCCGCCGGTGCTTGGCGCATGCAGCCTGGTGGTCGGCCCCGTCGTGGCGATCGGCATGCCGGGGTACGCGCCGGCCATTCCGTCGGCGCGGCTGTTCTTTCTGGGTGGCGCCGCGATGGGCATCGTGAACCTCGCGTCGGTCGGCGCGGTCGCGGCGGGCCTTCAGCGCCGGCTGCCGCTCTACGCGGGGCTGGCCCTCGCGCTGACGATCGCGCTCTCCATGTCGGCGCTCGGCGCGGGGCTCGGGCTCGAGGGGGTGGCCGCGGCCTCGTTCGCCGGCCACCTGCTGCTCGCCGCGGCGATCCTGCTCCTCACCGTGCGGGAAGGCGGCCTGGACCGCGCGCGCCGCCGCGTGGCGATGGCGCTGCTGCCGCTCGTCTGGTGCGCCGGCGTGGTGGTGCTCGCCGGCCGGCTGTTCCCGGACTACGATCCCGGGTCGGCGGCGCTCGCGCTCGCTGTCTACGCGGCGCTGCTGCTGCCGATCGCGCCGGCCTGGCGCGCCGAATTGCAAAGGGTCCGGCGATGAGCGGCGGGCTCCGGGTGGTGGTGCTGACCAGCGGCGCGATCGGCGTCGAAGTGGCCGCGCGACTCGCGCGGCTGGCCGAAGTGCAGTCGCTCACGGTGGTGACGACGCGGGTGGCGCCGCGACCGCAGAGCGCGCTGCAGAAGGCACGCGTCATCCTGCGTCACGACGGCCCGGGAGGCCTGGCGCGCGCGGCGGTCGAGCGCCTGGCACTGACGCGGGGCGGCACCCGGGTGGCCGACTTGGTCGGGGCGCGTTGCCCGGGCATCGCGCACCTGCACTGCGAGGATCTCCACGCCGCCGCCTCGCGCATTCGCCTCCAGGGCCTCGAGCCCGACCTCGGCGTGGTGGCCGGAACCTACGTGCTGCGGCCGGAGGTGTTCGGCATCCCGCGGCTCGGCTGCCTCAACCTGCACCTGGGCCAGGCGCCCGGGTTCCGCGGCTCCTCACCCGGATTCTACGAGCTGCTGGAAGGCGTGCCGAGGGTGGGCGTCACGGTGCACCGGGTCACCGCCGCGCTCGACGGCGGGGCGATCCTCGCGCAGGAAGTGTTTCCGCTCGAGCTGGCGCCCCCGGGCGATCCGCTCGAGTTCCTGCGCAACTATCAGCGGGAGACCCTGCTGCCGAACGGCGCGCGGATGATGGCGGAAGTCGTGGCGGGATTGTCCCGCGGGCCGGTGGCCGAGCAGCACCAGGATACGGCGCGTGCGCGGACCAGGCGCCGCGCTACCTGGCGCCAGAAGCGCGAGCTCCGGCGGGTGGTCGAGGCGCGCCGCCGCGGAGCGCTCGCCCGCGCCGGGTTGGTTGACATCCTCCCGGGCGGACCCGTAAGTTGAGCCCCATGCTTCGTCCGAGTGTCGTCGCTCCCAGGTGTCGCTGTATCGTCCGGCCTGCCGTGGCCGGAGGGTAGCCGCCGTCGTACGCTAGGACGGGCACCTTCCGAATCTGGCCGGCCGCGCTCCCTTCGGGGATCCCGCGGCCGGCTCGCTTTTCTGCCGGCTACGCCGGAGGCATTGCCAGGATTCATCCGCTCACGCGCGTCCAGGAGGCAGTCATGACCACCGCAGCAACCGCCCCGTCGGTCACCCCGATCGAGGAGCGCGGCTACGCCCACCCCGACGTGCTGGTGTCAACCGACTGGGTGGCCCGGCACCTGAACGATCCGAAGGTCCGCCTGGTGGAGTCGAACGAAGACATCCTGCTCTACGACACCGGGCACATCCCGGGTGCGGTCAAGATCGACTGGACGACCGATCTCAACGATCAGACCGTCCGAGACTACGTCGACAGCGCCCGCCTGCAGACGCTGCTTCGCTCGAAGGGCATCGACGACGACACGATGATCGTGTTCTATGGCGACAAGAACAACTGGTGGGCCACGTATGCCCTCTGGGTGCTGCAGCTCTTCGGGATCACCAACGTGAAGATCCTCGACGGCGGCCGGCTTCGCTGGGCGGACGAGGGACGAGAGCTCACGACCGAGACCCGGAGCTATCCGGCCGGCAGCATCACCGTGGGCGAGCGGAACGACGAGCGGATCCGCGCCTTCCGCGAGGACGTGCTCGAGCACCTGAAAACCAAGGGACAGCTCGTGGATGTGCGGAGCCCCGAGGAGTACCGGGGAGAGAAGACCCACATGCCCGAGTATCCGCAGGAGGGCTGTCTTCGGGGCGGGCACATCCCCGGGGCCAAGAGCGTGCCGTGGGCCAAGGCGATCGATCCGGAGACCCACACATTCAAGTCGGCGGCGGACCTGCGGAAGCTGTACGAGCAGGACAACGGCCTCAAGAAGGACCGGGACACGATCGCGTACTGCCGGATCGGAGAGCGCTCGTCGCACACCTGGTTCGCGCTGACGTATCTGCTCGGGCACGAGAAGGTGCGGAACTACGACGGGTCGTGGACGGAGTGGGGGAACGCGGTCAGGTTGCCGGTGGAGAAGCCGTAGAGTCGCGCGCGGCCAGAATCACATCCGGCACGTTCGTCACGATCCCCGCCACCCCC
>JACCSZ010000228.1 GCA_013812695.1 Gemmatimonadales bacterium
CCGCTTGCAGATCCGCCGCCGTCGACGCGCGCCCAGTCGACCGATCCGTAATCTGAATTGATCAGCGAGTACGCTGGCCGGAGCTTGCCGCCCGGACCGATCTCGAGCGTCTCGACGAAGCGGACCACGACCTCGACCTCCGGCCCCACCGCGGCCGCGGCATACCGGCGAAACGCTTCGAGGCGCTCCGCCGTCGCCCGCGGCGTGGGGACGACATTGAAGACGATCCGGTCCTCTCGCTCCTGCACCAGCCGGTACTGCTGGATCCACTCCACGCCGTCCGCATCGACGTTCTCGATCAATCGGTAGGGGTGCAGCCAGCGCCCGCCCGGCAGGCGGAAGAAATCGACCATGCGACCCTCGACCGCCTGCAGGGTGGCGAACGGCTGGCCGCACGGGCACGGGGAGGGCCCGCGGGTGGCCACGTCGCCGAGGCAAAAGCGCACGAATGGCATGGCGTAGGAATGGAGGCTGGTGATCGCGATCTCGCCGCGCTCGCCGGTCGCGGCCGGCACGCCGTTCCGCAGCACCTCGACGACCGCCACGTCCTCGTTGCAGTGCAGGCCATGGCCCGCCGCGCAGTCCCACGCGATCAGGTTGCACTCATGGCAGTCGTAAAACTGGAACACCTCGGCGTCCCAGGATGTGCGCAGCTCGGCACGGGCAGAGGGCGACAGCACCTCCGAATTGGTGAGCAGGAAGCGCGGCCGCAGTCGGCGCCGGGGCCGCTCTCGGAGCGCGCGGCCGAGCCGGATCAGGACGTTAGGGTAGGCGGTGACCATGTCGGGCGCGAAGGCTTCGAGCCGGTCGAGCAGCACGTCGTCGGGTTCGTACACGCTGAGCTGCAGGCGCGCTTCGAGCCCCAGCGCCCGGAGCGTGCGGCCGATGATTTTCTTGTCGTTGGGATGGGGCGGGATCGGCTGGTCGATTTCGGCGATCCGGTCGCCCACGCGCCGCCCGAACTGGCGATGGGCGCGCAGCCGGAACAGGTGCAGGATCCGGTACTCCAGCCAGGTGTTGTAGATCCGGATCGGGCGGCCGGTCGAGCCGGTGGTCGAGATGGAGAGGAGCCGGCCGGGATCGAGCCCGCGGGCGAGCAACTCGCCGACGGCCCTCGCGCGGAGCTCATCCTTGGTGACGAGCGGCAGCCGGGCGAGATCGGCCACGCTGCGGACTTGCTCGGGCCTGACGCCGGCGGCCTGGTAGACCTCGCGGTAGAAGGGGACGCGGTCGTAGGCGTGGGCGACGAGCCGCGCGACTGCGCGGTCCTGGTAGGCCTCGAGCTGGGCGCGTGAGCCGTGCGCGTGGCGCAGCACCGCCCGCGCGATCCCCGGCAGGCTCGCAGCGCTCGAGAGCCTGGTCCGCCAGCTGCTGGTCGTAGTCACGTGCTTGGGAGACATGCTCGGTCGTCAGCGCGGCTACCCACGCCGACGACCACATCCGCCTCCAATCTCAGGTCCTGTCACGCTGACGACCCGCGAAGCGCGGACCGAGAATCGGGATCAGCAGCAAGCACGCGCCGGAGTTCAGCCGGCCGTGTTCTCGCCACGAGGATTTGAACAGCGATGAGGAGCACGAGCCCGACCAGGCTCACACCCCGTGCGAGGTTGCGATTATCCAGGGACATTGAGCACCTCCTGGAATGGAATGCAAATCAAGGCACGAATACGACCAGCATACCGCTCGGCCTGAAGGACGGTCTGCACTTTCCGCCGGGCGGAACTCCGCGCCCTTCCGGCCTGTCGGCTGTGTACGCGGGTTAGACAGCGGCCCGGACCTGACGTATATTGCGCCATCCAGCTGTACGTCAGGAGCCCTCATGCAGACCAAGCTCACCCTGCGCCTCGAGCAGCGGCTCATCCGCCGCGCCAAGGCATACGCCCGCCGCACCGGCAAGTCGGTCTCCGCACTCGTCGCCGACTTCTTTGGCCGGTTGGAGGCTCCGACGACGGGAATCTCGACGGAGGTCCGGGCGCGGTCGCCCGCCGTCCAATCCCTTGTCGGGGCCCTCGCTGGGGCCCGGCTGGACGAGGCGGATTACCGGGCGCATCTGGCTGAGAAGCACCGGTGAGGGTGCTGTTCGACACCAACGTCATTCTCGACGTCCTGCTCGCCCGCGCTCCCTATGTGGGTCCGGCCACGGTGCTCCTCGACCTCGTCGCCGCGAAGGACCTCGATGGCCTCCTCGGGGCCACGACCATCACCACCATCCATTATCTCGCCACGAAAGCCGTCGGAGCCGCACTGGCCCAGCGGCGTCTCCGCACGTTGCTGAGCCTCTTCGACGTGGCCCCGGTGACGCGCGCGGTGCTGACGGAGGCGCTGGACCTCGGCTACGCCGACTACGAAGATGCCGTGCTGCACGAGGCCGCCCGCCACGCGGGCGCTGAAGCGCTCGTGACTCGCGACCCCAAGGGCTTCCCAAAAGCCCGGCTCAAGGTGTACGCCCCCGAGGAATTGCTGCGCTTCATTCAGGCCACGCCCCAGCGCTAGCTTCGCAGGAGCCACTGGCTCTCGGTGACGCGCTCCGGCTGGGCACGCTGGCCGACCTCACGCATCACCCTCCCTCCGGCACCGCCATCCCCATTGCCCGGAACCCGTTATCCACGTACACCACGCTCCCCGTGATCGCCGAGGCCAGCGGGCTGCACAGAAACGCCGCCGCATGCCCCACGTCGGCGGCGTCGATCGGTCGCGGCAGCGGTGAGTTGGCGGCGGTGTACTCGATCATCGTCTGGATGAAGCCGATGGCCGAAGCCGCGCGCGACGCCCACGGGCCCGCGGAGATGGCGTTGATCCGGACCCCCCAGCGCCGGCCGGCCTCGAAGGCGAGCGTCCGGGTGTCGGCCTCGAGCGCGGCCTTGGCCGACGACATGCCGCCGCCGTAGCCCGGGATCACCCGCTCGCCCGCGATGTAGGTCAGCGACAGAAAGGCGCCGTTCGGCCGCATCAGCGGCGCCAGGTGCCGGACGAGGCTGATGTTGCTGTAGGCGCTCACACCGATGGCGGAGAGGTAGCCCTGGCGGCTGGTGTCCACGAGCGGCGACCTGACCTCGGGCGCGTTGGCCAGGCTGTGCACCACGATGTCGAGGCCGCGATCGCCGAAGTCCTGGCGGATCCGCTCGGTCATCCCCTGCACGCTGAAGTCGCCCTGGTCCTTGTAGCGCTTGTTCTCGCGGATGTCCTCGGGGGCATCGGCCAGCGCGTCGAACGCGGCATCGAGCGGGTAGATGCGCTCGAACTCGAGCTTCCGGCCGTCGCCCAGCCGCATCGACTCGTCCATCTTCCCGCGCTCGAGCAGCTTGGTGAAGATGCCCAGCGCCGGCGGCCAGCTCCCCACGCAGATCGACGCGCCGGCCTGTGCCAGGCACTTGGCGATGGCGAAGCCGAAACCGGCGTCGTCGGAGACGCCGGCGACGAGGGCACGCTTGCCGCTGAGGTCGATGGGGAGCATCGGTCGGGGTCCTCGGCCGAAAGTGGGTCGTGCGCCGTGCACCCTCGGGCGAGTCACCCTGAGCGAAGCGAAGGGGGGATGCTTCCGGTCCTGCCCCGTTCGCTTCGCTCAGGGTGACGGGTGACGGGGTTACGGGCGCCACAAACATAGCCGCTCACTCCGCCCGGAGCACCTCGAGCGGCGGCCGGCGCAGGACGTCGCGGCTGTTGGCGAGTCCCACCGCCACCGTCAGCAGCACGACCGCCGCGCCTAACCCGGCGAACGGCAGCACCGGCAGCGCGAACTGCCCGTCGAAGACGAAGCGGGCCAGTGCCCAGCCGGCTACGCCGCCCAACACCAGCGCCACGGCGGCGGAGATCAGTCCGAGGGACAAATATTCCGAGAGCACGATGCGGAAGAGCTGCGCGCGGGTGGCACCGAGCGTCCGGAGCAACGCGCCTTCGCGCACCCGCTGAAAGCGGCTGGTGGCGAGCGCACCCACCAGCACGAGCGTGCCCGTGCCCAGCGTGAACAGCGCCATGAACCTGATGGCGAGCACGACGCGGTCGATCAGCCGCTCGAGCGTCTGCTGCACCGAGGACAGGTCCACGCTGGTGACGTTGGGCGCCCGCTCGGCGATGCGCCGCTGCAGCGCGCCGCGGTCGGCCGCGCGCTCGATGCGGGTGAGGGTGACGAGCGACTGCGGCGCCGATTCGAGCGCGCCGGGCGCGAACACCACGAAGAAGTTGGGCTCGAACCGCGCCCAGTCCACCTCGCGCAGGCTCGCGACACGCGTCGGCATCCGCACCCCCTGCACATCCCAGACGATCTCGTCGCCCACGCCGACGCCGAGCTCGCTCGCCAAGTCGCGCTCGACCGAGATCTGGGTCTCCCGGGCACCGGGGCTCCACCAGCGCCCGGCGACGATGCGCTCGGAGGGCACGAGCGAATCGCGATACGTCGAGCGGTACTCGCGCCTGAGCGCCCATCCGTTCCGCGGGCCCGCGTCGCCCTCGCCCGGATCGGCGGTGTCGGCCAGGGCGGCCGTGACCGGCTGATTCCGGATCGACTGGATGCGCATGGGCACGATCGACACTGGCCCCACCACCGGATAGCCGCTGGCGGTGAGCGCCTGTTCGACCGTGCGGAGCTGGTCCGGCTGGATGTCGAACAGCACGAGGTTCGGCCGCGCCGGGCCGCCGGAGAGCTGGAGCGTGCGGAGCAGGTTGTACTGGACCAGGAAGAGCGTGCCGAGCAGGAAGGCGCCGAAGCCGATGGCCAGCACGACCGTGGTCGTCTGGTTGAACGGCCGGTGCAGGTTGGCGATCCCCTGCCGCCAGACGTACGGCCAGCCGGCCGGGAGCCAGCGCCGCGCCGCGCGGATCAGCCCCCACGACGCGCCCCAGAGCACCAGCAGGGCAACTCCGACGCCGGCCGAAAAGATCGCTCCCTGCCGCCAGCTTCCGACCTGCAGCGCGGCCAGCGCGACGGTGCTCGCCACCAGCGCTGCCGCCGCCGCGATGCGCCACGGATCGAGGGGCCGGCGTTCGGGTTCCACGTCGCGCCTGAGCGCCGCGAGCGGCGGCACCCGGCGCACGGCGAGCAGCGGCAGCAGGGCGAAGACCAGCGCCACCCAGAGGCCCATCCCCAGGCCGAGCGCCACCGCGCGCAGCGAGACGACGGGCTCCACGCTCACCGGGAGCAACCCGGCCAGCAGCGCGGGCAGCAGGCGCTGCGCCAGCACGCCCAGCGCGGCGCCCGCGGCACTCCCTACGAGCCCCATCGCGGCGGCCTCCAGCGCGTAGATGCCGAGGACCCGCCACGCGCTCGCGCCGAGGCAGCGCAGCACCGCGATGGTGTCGAGCCGTTGGCGAATGAAAACGACCACGCCGCTCGCGACGCCGATGCCGCCGAGCAGCAGGGCGATCAGCGCGACCAGCCCGAGATACCCGGTCAGTCGCCCGAGTGCGTCGTTCAGATTCCGCTGATCCTCGGCCACGGTGCGGAGTCGGACGCGCTCGGGCCGGAGCGCGGGACGGTAGCGGTCGGCGATGGTCTGCGGCGCCATGCCGGTCGGGAGCCGCACGAAGGCCTCGTACTCCGCGCGCGCGCCGAAGCCCAGCAGCTCGGTGGCCGGCAGGTCCCGCGCCGCGATGTAGATCCGCGGACCGAACGCGGTCCGGATGCCGACGTTGCCGGGCGCGCTGGTGACGACGCCGCTGATGGCGAACCGCCCCTCGCCGAGGGCAAGGGTGTCGCCGACCCGGGCGCCGAGCGCCGTGAGAAGCGAGGGATCCACGGCGACGCGGCCGCCCTGCTGCAGCTCGCCCCAGGCGGCGGCCGGGTCGGTGCGGATCTCGCCGTAGAACGGATAGCCACCCTCGAGTGCCGCCACCTGCACCAGCCGGGTGCCGCTGGTGCGCGGCACGTAGGCCATCCCTGAGAAGCTGGTCAGCCGGGCAACGACGCCGCCCCGCGCCGCGAGCGTGTCGAGCACCGACTCGGCCACCGGCGTGAGCGGCCGCCGCGCGGAGAGCGCGAGGTCGGCGCCGAGGAGGGCGCGGGCCTGGGTGCGCACGGAGTCCCGCAGGTTGTCGGTGAACGAGCCGATCGCTACCAGCGCGGCCACGCCGATGCCCACCGAGGCGGTGAGCAGGAGCAGCCGGCGCGGCGCGGCGCGGATGTCGCGCGCGGCCATGCGGAGGGCGAACGGCAGCGTGGGAGCCGCCATGGGAGTCACCCTGAGCGGAGCGAAGGGGGCATGCGCCGGGTTACGCCCCCTTCGCTCCGCTCAGGGTGACCCCATGCTCAGGGTGACTCCCCGCTCCGGTGTCGGCGGCGATCTCGCCGTCGGCCAGGCGGATGGTGCGCCGGGCGCGGCCGGCGAGGTCGAGGTCGTGCGTCACCAGGACCAGCGTAGTGCCGAGGTCCCGGTTGAGCTCCGTCATGAGGTCGATGATGGTGGCACCGGTGCGCGCGTCGAGGTTGCCGGTGGGCTCATCGGCGAAGAGCACCTTAGGGCGGGTGCTGAACGCGCGGGCGAGTGCCACGCGCTGCTGTTCGCCACCCGAGAGCTGGGCCGGGTAGTGGTGGCCGCGGTCGCCGAGGCCGACCCGCGCCAGCAGCTCGGTCGCGCGCGGGGCCGCCGGGTCGCCGCGCAGCTCGAGCGGGACCTGGACGTTCTCGCGCGCGGTGAGGGTCGGGATCAGCTGGAACGACTGGAACACGAAGCCGATCTTCTCGCCCCGGAGCTGCGCGCGCCGATCCTCGTCGAGCGCGCCCAGCTC
Organism: Gemmatimonadales bacterium; assembly: GCA_013812695.1. Classification (GTDB taxonomy): domain Bacteria; phylum Gemmatimonadota; class Gemmatimonadetes; order Gemmatimonadales; family GWC2-71-9; genus CAVVWJ01. The sequence goes on from JACCSZ010000228.1 coordinate 6,721, forward strand.
GTCGCCATCCAGGTGGACGGTGCCGGCGCTCGGGCGGTCGAGTCCGGCGAGCAGGCCGAGCAGCGTGGTCTTGCCGCTGCCCGAGGGGCCGACGATGGCGACGAACGCGCCGGGCTCCACCTGGAAGGTGATATCCTTCAACACGGTGAGCCGGCGTCCGCCGGACAGATAAGTCTTGGTCAACGAGGCGCAGCGCAGCATGCGGTCAATGATACCCCGCTGGGGATGGATCGGTCTGATGGTCGCGTTGCTCGGCGCGTGCGACCGGGAGTCCGCGCCGTCCGCGGGCGCTCCGCCCGCGGCGCCCGACGGTGGGCGCGGGCGCGTCGTGTTCCTCGGCACGAGCCTGACCGCCGGATTCGGCCTCGACCAGTCGCAGGCGTATCCGGCGTTGCTGCAGAAGAAGATCGATGCCGCGGGTCTCCGGTTCGAGGCCGTCAACGCCGGGGTGAGCGGCGAGACCTCGGCCGGCGCGCGCCGCCGGATCGACTGGCTGCTGCGCCAGCCGGCCGCGGTCCTGGTGATCGAGACCGGCGCGAACGACGGCCTGCGGGGCGTCGACGTGGACTCGATGCAGGCCAATATCCAGGCGATCATCGACGCGGCGCGCCGCCAGGCGCCTCCGCCGCGGGTCGTCCTGGTCGGCATGCGCGCGCTTCCCAACTACGGGTTCAGCTACGCGCGGCGATTCAGGGAGGTGTATCCGGCGCTGGCCGAGAAGAACGAACTGCCGCTGGTGCCGTTTCTGCTGCAGGGGGTGGCGGGGGTGGACCAGTTCAATCAGTCCGACATGATCCATCCGAGCGTTGCGGGGCAGGAACGGGTGGCGGAGACGGTGTGGCCGGTGCTGGAGAAGGTGCTGCGGGGGGAGGTATAGGGCGACCGTCGGGCGGAAGCCGGAGTCAGCCTGAGCGAAGCGAAGGACCGGGTGGGTGGTGCGAGTAAGCCCCAATGGTCACTCGCATGCCTTGATCGATCCTTCGCTCCGCTCAGGATGACGGTCCGCTCAGGATGACGGTCCGCTCAGGATGACGGTCAGCGTGAGCCGAGTAGGTCGCCCAGCGACTCAACCGCCGTGTCGATCTCGGCCGCGCTGTTGTAGTAATGCGGCGAGATTCGGATCGCCGAGCTCGCGCCCTTCGCGTCCATGTCGATCACCGCGTCGTCCCGCGCCGGCGAGCTGGTGTTGATCCCGCGCGCCCGGAGCGCCAGCTTGATCTCGGCGGCCGCCCGCCCGGCGAGCTCCGCGGTCACGATGGCGCAGCGCTCGGCGCCGCGGTCGAGCACCCGGACGCCCGGCACCTCGGTCAGCCGTTCCCGCGCGTACGCCGCCAACGCCCAGGACCGCTCGCGGGCCGTCTCGAGACCCACCTCCAGCGCGTAGGCGGCGGCCGCGCCGAGCCCCAGGACGAGCGCGTACGCGATCTCCCAGGATTCGAACCGACGGGCGTCCGGGGTGAGCTCGAACCGGTCGGGGTCGGTCCAGGTGGCGCCGTGCATGTCCACCAGCAGTGGGTGCGCGCCTGCGGCCAGGGCGTGATCGGCCACGTAGAGAAAGCCGATGCCTCGCGGACCCCGCAGGAACTTCCGCGACGTGGCGGAGAGGTAATCGCAGCCGATGGCGGGCGCGTCGATCGGCATCTGGCCCACCGCCTGGCAGCCGTCGACTAGGTAGGGCACGTCCGCGGCGCGGCACACCGCGCCGATCGGTGCGACCGCTTGAACCAGGCCGGAGTTGGTCGGGATCCAGGTGACCGCCACGAGGGTGGGCGGCCGGCGCCGGACGATCTCGCGCACCGCCTGGGGATCGATGCCGCCCTCGGGCAGGTCGGGGGCACGCACGATCTCCACGCCCAGCCTCCGGGCCAGCGAGAGATACATGATCTGATTCGAGGCGTAATCGGCCCGGCTGGTGAGGATGACGTCGCCTGCGGCGAAGTCGAAGGCGCCGAGCGCCTGGGCGAAGGCCGTGGTCGAGTTCTGCGAGAACGCGATGTTCCGGCGGGCCGCGCCCACCACGCGCCCCACGTCCTCGCCGACCCGCTCGAGCGCCTCGGGCCGCGCCTCGCCGGCCTCGTAGCCGCCGATCTCATCCTCGAGATCGAGATGCGCATCGATGGCCGCACGCACGGGGCGGGGGACGAGCGAAGCGCCGGCACTGTTCAGGTGGATGCGCCGCTCGCATCCCGGGGTGTCGGCGCGCCAGCGGGCCAGATCCGGCGGGTCAGCAGGACGGCTCATGCCCGAGCTTCGCTTCCCGTCCTACGCGCGGTCCATGCCTCGAGCTCGGCGAGACCTTTCCGCCATTGCTGCTCGAGCACCGCCGCGGCGCCTTCCGGCCCGGCGTCGCCGAGCGCCTGGACAATCTTGGCGTGGGGCAGGGTGGAAAGGCTGAGCCGGCCGGCGTCGCGCATGTAGGCCGCGAGGTAGCGACGAGGGACCTGCCGGAGCGAGGCGATGGTGCCGAGCAGCCGGCGATTTGGACAATCCTCGAGCAGCACGCGGTGCCACTCGTCCTCGAGATCGAGGCAGAGCGAGGCGTCACCCCGGGTCGTCTCGAGCTGCTGGTCGAGGGTCCGTAGCCGGGCGAGCCGCTCGGGAGAGGGCTCGGGCGACAGCCGCAGGGCGAGCGATTCGAGGGCGCCGAGGATAGTGCCTACCTCGCCGAGCTCGCCGGGGTCGAGCGGCCGGACCCGGAACCCACGGCCGACGGTGTTCTCCAGGACCCCGTCCCTCGACAGGCGGAGCAGCGCCTCCCGGATCGGGGTGCGGCTGACGCCGAGCTGGGTGGCGAGCGCGGCATCCCGAACCCTGGTGCCAGCGGGGATGTCACCTCGCTGAACTCTTTGCAGGATTTGGCGGTACACCTCATCGCTGAGGGGCGCCCTGGCTATCGTCAAAAATCTACCGTGCGAATGTGAAATGTTATACCATGTATACAATATACATAGCCAGTCAGTCGCAAGCCAACCCGCCTTTACCCGCGCCACGCCGACCGCCTCAAGGACAACGGCACGGCGCTCAGGTCGGGCGACGACGCGCTCGCCACCAAGATCAAGGTCGAGTCGAAGCTGATCGAGTTCCAGCTCGACCGCGGCGGCTACGGCACCATGGGCGACGAAACCTCGTCGAGCGTCGGCGTGAGCGACGCGCCCAAGACCAAACGCGAGCAGAACTTTGAGGGCGAGCTCAAGCGGGAAATCGACCCGGCGAGGCGGCGCGAGATCAAGGAGATCCGCTACACGATGACGTCGAACTGACGGTGCCACGGCAGGAGCGGCAGGACCGTTCGTCGGCGAGGGTGCAAGGGTACCTCAATGTGGCGCGGAAGCTCGCGGCGGGATGAGGACGGGCACCGTGACGCTGCCAAAGCCTCGGTCGGCATAGCGGAGGTCGGTCAGGTGGACGAGCGTGGTCTCGGTGGCGCTCGGCTCGACCTGGACGATCGGGAATCTCGCCCATCCGAGAAACCGGCGGCCCAGCAGCTCGGCGCGGGCGGCCAGCAGCGCCGGGTCGTCCAAACGCGGCCGGGGAACGGTTTGCAGCGACTCGGGCTCGACGTGCGGCCGCCTGAGCCAGCGGAACGAGCCGACACGATAGCTGTCGCCCTGCTGCGCCACCACATGGCGCGCGAACGGCGTCAGCGGGCGCGGGGCCACCATGAGGCGCTCCACCGGCGGCCCTCCCATCGCGTTCAGCTCGCGCCTCGCGATCTCCCGCGCCGCGAGTCCCGACAGCCCCATCCCGACCACGTACAGGACGCTCACCGCGAGCGCGATTCTGGCCGGCGGCGTGACCCGGCGGGCGCGCTGGCTTGCACCGGGCGCCGGCCGGCTCGCGAGCACGCCGACTCCCAACACCAGCCACAGCCACGGGTCCACGATGAAGAGTGTGTCGCCGTAGAACCAGTCGCCGCGGAGCGGCATCAGCCATCGCACTCCGTAGGTATTGAGGGTGTCCAGGAGCGGATGGCTGGTGATGGAGACCGCGGCGAGGAGCAGCAGCTCACGCGGCACGACCGCCGATAGGAGCGCCGCGTTCGCTCCCCGTCGGGCGAGCCGGTCGAACAGCACCATGCCGCCGGTGAGCAGGAACGGCAGCACCGCGAGGGCCGGGATGCCGTGCGTCCACCCTCGGCGGAACGCCAGGCTTGCCGC
>JACCSZ010000254.1 GCA_013812695.1 Gemmatimonadales bacterium
TCGGGCGGGGCGCAGTGGGCGGCGGCGGTGATCCAGCAGTCGGTGAGCACCAGCCCGTCGCCGCGACGGAGCGCGTTGGGCCGGTTGGCCCACCCGAACCGGTGTAGCGCCTCGTAGAGCCAGCTTCCGCTCGAATCCCCGGTGAAGAGCTGGCCGGTGCGGTTGGCGCCGTGGGCAGCCGGCGCGAGGCCGATGATGAGCAGGCGGGCGCGCGGGTCGCCCAGGCCGGGCACCGGGCGGGCCCAGTATTCCTCTGCCGCGAACTCACGCTTCCGCACCCGCCCGATCTCACGGCAGTGCGCGCGGAGGCGTGGGCAGCGCTCGCAGGCGGTGATGGCGCCGGCGAGGGAGGCCAGCGTGAAAGCGGGCGGAGCAGACGGAGCGGAAAAAGCGCTGCTCACTCCGGCAACCTCAGCAGCAATCGCTCAGCGCTGTCGGGCACCGAGGGGACCACCTGCGCGAACACGAGCAGCAGCGTCTGCCGGATCCTGGTCGGCCCGCAGGCGAGAGGCACGAGGCCGCGCACTTCGATCGACGTGTCGGGTGTGGCGAGGAACCACGCGCCGCTCCTCCGGCCGGCCAGGAGCCCGGGGGCCGAGACGCACCAGCCCAGCACCCGGACCCGCTTCCCCACTAGAGAATCGAGGGCGAGGATGTCCGGAAGGCCCAGGATGGGGGCCTGGCTGGCCCGGAGCACTCCGGCATCGAGTGGGCTGGGCAGGCTGCCGGCCTGGCCGCTGGGGCCGCGGGCGCAGGCGGTGATGCAGACGAGTGCGACGGCGGTGGGCAGCATCCGGGCGCCGCCCTGACGCCGGACTAGCCGTCCCAGCGAGGCGGCCCCGCGGGCACACGCGCACGACCGCGCGGCCGACCTGCGGATGTGAGGTGCATGTCCAAGTGTACCGATGCGTTCGGCGCTCCGGCAAGTGATCTATGCCGCCGTCCCGCGGAGCGATATCCTTCCCTGTCCCTCCCTCCCTCCTTCCGCAGGCTGCGAGTGCCAGAGCTCCTCGAACGACTTCGGCCGGGGTTGGCCGATCGCTACCGCCTCGAGCGCGAAGTGGGCCGCGGCGGGATGGCGACCGTGCTGCTAGCGCGCGACCTGCGCTACGACCGCCCGGTCGCCCTGAAGGTGCTGGCGGCGGAGCTCGCTCGGAGCGTCGGACCAGAGCGTTTCCAGCGCGAGATCATGTTGGCGGCCGGGCTGCAGCATCCGCACATCCTGCCCGTGCTCGACTCGGGCGAGACGGCCGGACATCTGTGGTTCACCATGCCGTACGTGGACGGCGAGAGCCTGCGCGACTTGCTGCGCCGTGAGCGGCAGCTTCCCATCGACGGCGCGGTCCGCATCGCGATCGATGCGGCCCGAGCGCTGGCCCACGCCCACGAGCGCGGCGTGATCCACCGTGACGTCAAGCCCGAGAATCTCCTGCTCACCCGGGACGGAAGCACCCTCGTAGCCGACTTCGGGATCGCGAGGGCGCTCGGCAGCGGCGACGAGCCGGGCCTCACCGAGACGGGGATCAGCGTCGGCACGCCGGCCTACATGAGCCCGGAGCAGGCGGCCGGGGAGCGCGACCTCGATGCCAGGACGGACGTCTATGCCCTGGGCACGGTGCTCTACGAGATGCTCGCGGGGGAGCCGCCCTATACCGGGCCCACCGCCGCCGCGCTCGCCGCCAAGCGGTTGATGGGCGAGGTCCCTCGGGTGCGGCTCACCCGGCCGTCGGTGCCGGAGCATCTGGAGCGTGCCCTCCTCCGGGCGTTGGCGCCGCTCCCCGCGGACCGCTTCGGCACGATGGCCGAGTTCGCCCGGAGCCTGTCAGATCCCGGGGCACCCGCGACTGCGCGCGTCGCTACCACACCCGCGCTGTCGGAGGCCGGGCGAGGCCGGCGACGCTCCTGGTCGCTCATCGCGGCGGTCACGATCGTGCTGCTGGCGGGTCTCGGCATCCTGCTCGGAAGACGGTTCACGCCGGACCGCGCGACCGGTTCGGACCCGCGCCGCCTGGCTGTGCTGCCGTTCGAGAATCTCGGGCCGGCGGACGAGGCCTATTTCGCCGATGGCCTGACCGACGCGATCCGCGGCAAGCTCGCGGCCCTGCCGGGGCTGCAGGTGACGGCGCGCAGCAGCTCCAACCAGTACCGGGGCGCCGGCAAGACTCCTCAGCAGATCGGGCGCGAGCTGGACGTC
>JACCSZ010000269.1 GCA_013812695.1 Gemmatimonadales bacterium
CGGTTGCGTTGGCACCTTTGGCGCTGATGAGCTCGCGCCAGAACCCCAGCGTGCGCTCGGCGATGGCGGCGTCGGTGTAGGTCTCCATCACTCGGCGGCGGCCGGCTACGCCAAGCCGTTGATGCTCGGCCGGCTCGTCGTGCAGCCGCTGGAGCACGTCGCCCAGCGCGCCGACATCCTCCTCGGGAACGACCAGGCCCGCTTGGCCGAGCGCTTCCGGAATGGCCCCCGCGGCACTTCCGATCACGGCGATGCCATGGGCCATCGCGTCGAGCGCCGCACGCGGGGTGGTCTCGATCCAGCGCGGCGTCGTGCGCGAGGGCACGACCACCACGTCGAGCCGCGGCCAGACTTCGTCCACGGCGCTCCGCGGCAGGGCGCCCCGCCACGTGACCCGTCCGGCAATGCCGAGCCGTTCGGCTAGCGCCTCGAGCTCTTCCTGCGCGGGACCGGTGCCGACGACGGTAATGCTCCAGCGGCCCACCAACTTGACCGCCGCGCGAAACAGGAGGTCGAGCCCTTTCTCGGGCACCAGGCGGCCGACGAAGCCGATGGTCAGCCCGGTGTGCGGCGCTCGCTCGACGGTGAGCGGCAAGGCCACGCCGAGCTGCGGGAGTGTGCAGTGCGGGAGCGAGGGATGGCGGCGGAGGGCGAGCCTGCCGGCCTGCTTGTTGACGGCGATCAGGCCCGCGGCGCCCGCGAGCGCGCGATTCCGCCGGAGCGTCGCCAGCGTGCTCCGGCTCACCGGCAGGCTCTCGCGCGTGACGAGCACATACGGGAGCTTGAGTCGGCGGGCCGCCCGGGCGATCGCCGCGCCGCCGTTGCTCCACGGCTCCTCCTCGATCTGAATCAGCTCGGGGCGGAAATCGTTGAGCAGGCGGCGCACGGCGCCGCGGTGCCAGAACGGGTCGGCGGACGGGAGGGCGCTGCCGCGAATGGGCACCGGGACCGTGCGGACACCGCCGTCGTCGCCCCAGCTCGTCTGCTGCTGCTGCACGAGACCCGCGGGCACCCAACGGTCGGGGACGGCAGCGGCGAGGGTGACACCGAGCCCGCCGAGCGCGCGGAGTTTGCCCCGGGCGGCGGGGTCGGCGTAGACACGAGAGATGACGAGGGCGCGCACGCCACCAATCTCGCCCGGCGCCGGGCCGCCACCAAGGGCGCGGCGTGGTTAACTTGGCGAGACTTCCCATGCGCATTCTCCACCTCGCGAAGTATTACTGGCCGCGGTCCGGCGGCATGGAACGCGTGGTCCAGGGGCTGGCCGAAGGGGCGGCGGCACTCGGCCACCAGGTCCAGGTCGTCGCGGTCGAGAGCCGGGGCAAGGCCGGAACCGCGGGGCGCCAGCGCTCCGGGGTCACCCGCGCCTTCTCGTTCGCGGCGCTCGGCTCGCAGGAAATCGCGCCTGGGTACATCGCGGCGACGTGGAAGCGCGCCGACATCATTCACGTCCATCATCCCCATCCGCTGGCGGACGTGGCGTGCCTGATGCGCGCGGGGCGAACGCCCCTCGTCGTCACCCAACACGCGGACTCGCGCCGCTCGATGTACCGGCCGGTCACGAAGCTGGTGCTGCGGCGGGCGGCGGCCGTGGTGGTCCCCAGTCGGGCGCACCTGGCGCTGTCGACCGAGCTGGTGGGCTGGGAGAGCAAGGTCGAGGTGATCCCCTTCGGGATCGACCAGTCGCGCTGGGAACGGGTGCCGCCGGCCCCGCCCGGCGCGTCGCCCCGGGCGATCTTCATCGGCCGTCTCGTGGCCTACAAGGGGCTGGACATCCTGCTTCGTGCGCTCGAGCGGGTGCCCGAGCTTCGGCTCGACATCGTCGGCTCGGGCCCCGAAGGCCCGCGGCTCCGGACGCTGGCGCAAGCCCTGGCGGTCACCGACCGGGTGCGCTGGTACGGCGAGTATCCCGACGAGGACCTGCCGCGCCGGATGGCCGACGCCGATTTCCTGGTGCTGCCCTCGGTCACGGTCGAGGAGATGTTCGGGCTCGTGGTCCTCGAGGCGATGGCGGCCGGCCGTCCGGTCATCACGACGGCGCTGCCGAGCGCGGTGCGCGAGGTGAACGTGCCCGGGGTCACCGGGCTCGAGGTGCCACTTCGCGACGTGGCGGCGTTGGCGCAAGCGCTCGAGACGCTCTGCCACGATCCGGTCCGGCGCAGGAGCATGGGGGAGGCGGGTCGCCGCCGGGTGGTCGACCGGTTCACCCAGTCGGTGATGGCCGAGCGGCACATCGAGCTGTACGAACGGCTGCGCGCATCGCGCGGCTGAGGTTTGGTGAGGGCGGCGGCGCACTTGCCGCCTGCATTCATAGCGTGTCGAGGGTTGGTGCCATGAAATCACGACGTTCTTCGGGCCCCGAGCGGGAGGCCCGTTTGAAGCTCCAGTTCGCCGACCTGTATCCCGGAATCGTCGCCGGCGAATGGATGCCGGCCTGGCTGCTCGCCGAGCAGCTCCTCGCCTCGGCGGAGCGGCAAGGTGTGGCCCCCGGCGAGCGGGTGTGCGTGCCGGTGCATTTCGAGTTCCGCGGGGGCGGGGGCCGGCCCGCCGAGCTTCGGGGGCTCCGGACCCGGGCCGTGGACGCACGGTAGGGGCTGGTTGGAGAAGTCGGCTGAGAGGGCGAAGGGGACCTGGCCGCAGCACTGTCGGCTTGTGCGGAGGGCAGGGTCCCCCTTCGCCGTCTCAGCCGACGGCATTCGACCGGGTTTCGCGCGGCGCCCAAACGAGAGCGTGGGGCGCGTCCCGCGCAGGGTCAGGGAGCGATCACCACGACTCCGTCCGTGGTCACCGGCCCGTCCGTGTTGTCGTTCGCCCGCAACCGGATGCTCCGGACCTCGCCGGTGCCCGGAGCCTCCTGCTCGAGCGCTACGCCCGCGCCACCGTTGTGCGAGGCGATCGGATCGATCAGGGACCCATCCAGATCGCCGCCCGAATCTTCGCGCAACAGGATCCCGCCGATCGAGTTGTTCAATGCCCTCGGCCGCAGGAGTCTGGCCGAGAGGGTGCCGGGCCCCTTCTCGCGAAGCTTGAGGCCGGCGTCGCCGTCGTCCGCGCCGTTTCGGTTGGTGGTCACGTCGACGAGTCGCGCCATGATGTCGCCGCCGCCCTCGATGTCGTCGTCTTCCTCGAACTCGATGCCCTCCTCGCCGTTTCTCGAGCCTTCGACATCGAGCATTTCGACTCGAAGGCTGCCGGCACCGTTCTCGTTCAGGTCGACGCCCTGCTCCGAGTTGTCGTTCGCCTTCACGTGGAAGAAGCGGGCGACGATGTCGCCGTCGCCGGCCTCGTCGACGTCGATGCCGTCATCCAGATCCTCGGTCGAGAACGAACCGTTGCGCTCGAGTCGCGTCCGCAGGACCAGAAAATCCGCGTCGCCCGGGCCGCGCTCATCGAGCTCGACCCCGTCGGCGCCGTTGCCGAGGAACTCGCTGCCGGTGATCAGCGCGACGATCTTGCCGGACCCGCCCTCGTTGATCCGGAGCCCATCGTAGTCGAGCGCGGTCAGTCCGTTCCGGTAAAACCGACTCCGGCGGACATCGATCTTCACGCTCGCGTCCGAGCCCTCGGCCGACTCGGAACTCGGATCGGCGAAGTATTCGGCCTGATCGTTGACCAGCACCCCATGCAATCCGTTTCCGCGGATCGTGACGTCCTCCAACACGATCGAGATGGTGCCCTGTGCCTCGTCCGGCACGGCGACGATAATGCCGTTGCCCGGCGCGCCCCTGACGGCCAGGGCGCGAAGGGTGAGATTGCCGCCGCCGTTCGCGACCAGCGCGGCTTCGGCAGCCGCGAGGTCGGTGCCGACCAGCTCGGCGTCCCGGCCGACGATCGTCAGTGCCTGCGCGCCCGAGTAGGTGATCGGCGTGCGCAGGCGGATGGGGCCGATGCCG
>JACCSZ010000194.1 GCA_013812695.1 Gemmatimonadales bacterium
CGTCGGCGGGCTGCCACGCCAGCAGTCCCTGAAACTCGGCGATGGCTTCCGCATGCCGGCCCAGCGCCGCGTGCGCGCGGCCCAGCTCCCAGCGCGCGTCACGATCCTCGGGATGGCGGCGCACCCGCTCCCGCAGATCGGTGATCCGACGGTCGTAGTGGCCGCTCTCGCGGTAGGCGATGTCGAGGTTGCTCTGCGCCACCTGCATCCGCGGATCCAGCTCGAGCGCGCGGACGAATTCGGCGGTGGCGTCCTCGATCAGGCCCTTCTGGTAATAGAGGACACCGAGATTATTGTGGGCGCCGGCGTCGGAGGGGTCGATCCGACGGGCGAACGAGCGCAGGACGGCGAGGTCGCGCTCCGACAGCACGGGCGCGGGCATGCGATCAGGGCAGGCGGATGGCGTCGAAGATCGCCCGCAGCGACGGCGTGTCGGGCAGCAGCAGGAAGTGGCCGCGCAGCGGCTCGATCGCACCCTCGACCCGGAACGACGTCTCGACGCAGAAAACGTAGTCGCGGTCGTGGCCGAAGTTGAGATAGGTGGTGGTGAGGACGGCGGCGTTGAGGTCGATGACCAGGCTGGGCACCGAGGGCACCAGCATCATGCCCATGAAGTCGCTGAGCGCGTTCATGTAGGCGCTCGCGAGGATGTTCCCCGCTTCCTTGATCCCCGACTGCTCCATCGGGCCGAACTCGCCGGTCGTCCCGGCACTCCGCTTGAACAGTAAATCACAGAGCGTGCGGGCCGACCCTTCGGGAAAGAGCACGAGGGTGCGGCCGGTGAGATCGCCCATCATGTGCATCAACACGGCCGCGACGACCTCGTCGGGGCGGCCCACCATGTCGGTGACCTCCTCGAGCGGACGCACGTTCACCTCGGGCACCGCGATCATGATGGTGTGGTTCGTCATCTGCGAGAGCGCCGTGGCCGCGTGCCCGGCGCCGATGTTGGCCACTTCGCGCAGCGCGTCGAGCTGCAGCTCCTTCAGGTCGCGCACGTCTTCCATAGTGCTCTCTCCTACAGCAGTGCGGCGGCGTCGAGGACGAGCGCCGGGGCGCCGTCGGCGAGAATCGTCGCCCCGCCCACGTACGGGGGCATGCCGCGCGGCGCGTCGAAGGGTGCGACTACGATGTCCTGCTGGCCGAGCAACGCGTCCACCACGAGCGCGGTCCGGCGCTCGCCGACTTCCAGGATCACGGTCGGGCGGCGGGCCGGTGCGGGCCGCCCGCCGGCGTTCACGAGGTCCCGGAGATGTACGGTCGGGAGCACTTGTTCGCGCACCACGAGCGCCTCGCGGTTCCGGAGCGCCGTGACCGCCCGCGGGTCGAACTCGACCGTCTCGGCCACGTACGCGAGCGGGACCGCGTACCGCTCGCCGCCCGCCTCCGCCAGCAGCGCCCGCACGATCGCGAGCGTCAGCGGAACCCGGATGAGGAAGGTCGTGCCCCGACCGGCCTCGGACCTGATTTCCAGGGTCCCGCCGAGCGCACGCACCCTGGTCATGGCCACATCGACGCCGACGCCCCGCCCCGACACCCCGCTCACGGTGGCCGCGGTGCTGAACCCGGGCCGGGCGATCACCCGGAGAACGTCGTCGTCGCTGAGTGTCTCCGGGGTGGCATCGCTCTGGCCCTCGCGCCGAACCTTGGCCAAAAGGGCCGCGCGGTCGATGCCCCGGCCGTCGTCGCTCACCCGCAGTGTGACGCTGTTGCGCTCCCGCGTGGCCGCCAGGAGGATGCGCCCTTCGGCGGACTTTCCGGCCTGCTGGCGCACATCGGGCGCCTCGATGCCGTGGTCGGCCGCGTTCCGGATGAGATGCAGCAGCGGGTCGCCAATTTCATCGAGGATGGAGCGATCCAACTCGATGTCCTCGCCTTCGACGTCGAACCGGATGCGCTTGCCGAGGTCGCGCGAGAGGTCGCGCACCAGGCGCGGGAACCGCTCGAATACCTCGCCCACCGGCGTCATGCGCGAGGCGATCACCTCGGCCTGCATCCCCGAGACCAGGCGGGTGATGCGGTCGCTCAGCTCGGTGAGCGGCGGATCGTCGGACCGTGCCGCCATCACCCCCAGCTGGTTCTTGGCGACGATCAGCTCGCCGACCTGCTTCATGAGCCGGTCGAGCCGGTCGAGGTCGATTCGGATCTGGCGGTGGCGTTCGGGCTCGGCGGTCGCCCACGACGAGGGCTCCTCGAAGCGCACGGCCTCGACTTCGCCGGCGGTCCGGATGATGGCGGCCAGCTCCTCGTCGGAGGCGCGCGACTCCATCCGGATAGCGAGCCGCCCGTCGAACTCTTCGCGCTCGAGCTGCGCCAGCGACGGCCGGACCGCCGACACCACACCGAGGGTTTCGGCTCGCCGCACCGCCAGGATGGCGCGGGCTCCCCGCATCACCGCGTCGCCTCGGATCACGATCAGGACGGACCGCCCGCGCGGCGCGTCGGTCGAGCGCCGGTGTTGCCGTTTCCCTTCCACCAGGGTGGCCACGTCCGCCACTCCCTCGGGAGGCCCGCCGGCGGCGGCTTCGAGCGCCACGGTCAGGGCCGCATCGGAGCCGCCCTCTCGGCCCGCCGCGGCATCCTCGACGGCACGCCCGAGGGCGTCGACCGCTTGAAAGAGGAGTTGAAACGTTCCCACGTCGACCGTCACCAGGCCATGCCGCAGCGCGTCCAGCAGGTTCTCCATCCGGTGCGCCAGCTCGGCCACACCGGTGAACCCCATCGTGGCGCCCATGCCCTTGATCGTGTGGATCGACCGGAACAGCCCGCCGAGGGCATCGGCCGCCGCCGGATCCTGCTCCCACTCGAGCAGCAACTGGTTGCAGCTGCTCAGGTGCTCCCGGCTCTCGGCCAGGAAAAGCGCGGCGTACTTGGCGACGTCCACCGGTCAGCCCAGGACGCGCTGCACGGCCTCGAGCACGCGAGAAGGCTGGAACGGCTTGACGACGAAGTCCTTGGCGCCGGCCTGAATCGCTTCGACCACCAGCGCCTGCTGACCCATCGCACTGCACATGAGGATCTTGGCTTCAGGATCGGTCTTGCAGATTTCGCGGACTGCCTCGATCCCGCCCATGTCGGGCATGACGATGTCCATCGTGACCAGATCGGGTTTCAGCGAACGATACTTTTCGACCGCTTGCGTTCCCGATTCGGCCTCGCCGACGACGTCGAACCCGGCCTGCGCCAGGATGTCGCTGATCATGGTGCGCATGAAGATGGCGTCATCGCAGACCAGCACCGTGTGGCTCACTGACCCCCTCCGTGCGGTTCCGGGTGATTCGTGCGGCGGACAGCCTGCATATTCGAAGCATCAGGTGCCGATGATCGGCGCCACCAGCGCATCGATGTCGAGCACGATGAAGTGCACTCCATCACGGATCCCGACCGCCTTGACCAGCCGGGCGTCGATCCCGGGGAGATCGGCACGCTCGGCGATGGAGTGCTCGGGGACCTCGAGAAAATCGACAACCTGGGCGACCCCCAACCCGTACCGGCGGCTGCCGACCTCGACCACGACGATCGCCCCTTCATCCTCGGCCCGGCGAGGCTGTGACAGGAGCACGTGACCATCGAGGACGGTGAGCAGGGTGCCCCGGACATTGACCAGGCCTTCGATCGCTTCGACCACGCCCGGGATGCGGGTGGCCGGGAGGCGCGGCAGGATCTCACGCACGATCCCTGCCGGGGCCGCGCAAAGAAGCGCACCGATGCGGAAAATGACGGCGTGAAGTGCCGGAGTGTTAGCCATCTCTATTGAAGAACAGAAGATAGGCGAGGGGGTCAGGACGAGCAACCAAGTCTTGGGCACCCAGTGCATGCAGCGCAGCGCGCAAATCCTGGGGCCATTCCGCGTGAAACTCCACCGCTTCGCCCGAGGCAGGATGGCGGAATGCCAGAGCCGCCGCGTGCAGCGCCTGACGGGGAGTGGACCGTTCGAGTGTCTCGGCCGCGCGCCGCGCCGCGCCGGAGATCCTGCGACTGCCCCCACCGCCGTACACCGGATCCCCGACGACCGGGTGCCCGATGTGCTCCAGGTGGACCCGGATCTGGTGGGTGCGGCCGCTGTGCAGCTCGATGCGAAGCAGGTCCGCCACCTCGAATCGGCCCGCCACATATGCGTCCGTGCGGGCGGAGCGCCCGAGCGCCGCGATCGCCATTCGTTTCCGGTCCTGGACGTGCCGCGCGATCGGCGCCTCGATGACGGTCGGACTGGCGTCGAGATGCCCCCAGGCCAGTGCGGCATAGGTGCGGCGGACCCGCCGGGCGGCGATCGCGGCGCCGAGGCGGCGGTGCGCCAGATCGGTCTTGGCCACCACCATGAGGCCCGACGTGTCACGGTCGAGGCGGTGCACGATGCCGGGCCGGCCCGCGGCCCCGCCCGACAACGTCGTGCCGCGGGCGACGAGCGCGTTCACGAGCGTATCGTCCCAATGCCCCGGCGCCGGGTGCACGACCAGGCCGGCGGGCTTGTCGATGACGGCCAGATGGTCGTCTTCGAAGACTACGGTGAGCGGGATGGCGGCCGGCAGGAGCGTGCGGGGGGGTTCGTGGTCGGGAAGACGGACGGTGACGCGCTCACCGCGAGCCAAGAGTCGGGAGGCGCGGGCGGTCTTGCCCGCCACGTCCACCGCCTTGTTGGCTACCAGCCGGGCGGCCTGGGTGCGGGACAGGCCGAGCTGGTCGGCCAGGAACCGGTCGAGGCGCTCGGTGGCGTCGGCCGCGACCGTGAAGACGAGCTCAGGCAGCCGAAGCCGACTCCGGTTCGGGGCGGCGTGCATCCTCGCGCCAGAGCGAGATGGCCAGCGCGATCGCGCCGCAGCTGACGGCGATGTCGGCGATGTTGAAGGTCGGCCAGCGGAGGGCGCCGATCCCGACGTCGAGGAAGTCCACGACGCCGCGGCCGCTTCGAATACGGTCGATCAGATTGCCTGCGGCGCCGCCGGCCACCAGCCCGAGGGCGAGCTGGCGGAATCGGTCGCCCGGCGGAGCATCCTTCGACATCCGGGCGAGCACGAACACGGCCACCAGCGCGACGCCGAAAAAGATCCAGCGCGAGTACGGCCCCACGTGCAGGCCGAACGCGGCGCCCTGGTTGTACACCAGGCGCAACTGGAACCAGTCGCCCACCACCGCGATGCCGGGGGTCCTGAGCAGCGACGCCTCGGCGATCAGCTTGGTGATCAGGTCGAGCACCACCGTCACGGCGGCCGCCACCCAGAAGACCCGGCGCTCGGCGTCGGGCGCCTGAAGGTCAGCGGCGCTTGCCATCTTCTTCCTTCTCCTTGCACGTGATGCAGAGCCGCGCGTGGGGCAGTGCGTCCAGCCGCTCGAAGGTGATCTCCTGGCTGCACTGGTGGCACTGCCCGAACTTGCCGGGACTGCCGTACAGCCGCCGGAGCGCCTCGTTGACGTGCCACAGGTAGCGGCCCTCCTGCGAGGCGAAGAGAAACTGTTTTTCCCGTTCCATCGCGTCGGTGCCCTGATCGGCCATGTGGAACGAGTAGGACGAGAGGTCGCCGTCGGAGGACTGGAGCGTCGCATTGAAAGACTCGTCGTAGTAGCCGAGCTCCTTCATCACGCGGGCCCGCTCCTCCATCAGACGCTTCTCGAGATGTGTGAGTTGTTTCTTATTCATGCCCTGTCCATGGGTTGAGGACCGTTACCGGCCCGGA
This sequence comes from Gemmatimonadales bacterium, assembly GCA_013812695.1. Taxonomy (GTDB): domain Bacteria; phylum Gemmatimonadota; class Gemmatimonadetes; order Gemmatimonadales; family GWC2-71-9; genus CAVVWJ01. Next base: position 5,673 of record JACCSZ010000194.1, read on the forward strand.
TATCCCTGTCGCGCTGCACTCCCACCACTACCCCGTGCCCGTCGATGTCGACCTGCTGCTCCAGATCCGGCGCCGGTGCGCGGGCGCCGAGCTCGAGCCGGCGGGCGAGGGTTTCCCCGCGGATGAAATCCGCGTGGATCCGCGCCGCCTCCAGCACCGGCGGGCCGCCGTCCATCCAGACCCCGATGCGGTCGGTGTAGGCGTAGCCCGCCTCCTTCCGCAGCCGCTGAATCCGGTTCACGACCTCGCGCGCCGTGCCTTCGCGCCGGAGGCCGTCGTCCAGCTGCGGATCGAGCGCGACGACGTACGGGCCGTCGCTGGCCACGAGCCACTCGCTCGCCACGACGCGCTCCACCGCCACGTCCTCGGGGAGAAACACCGTCGGCTCGCCGTCCACGTCGATGGTGGCCCCGGCGCCCTGCTCCAGGCCCCGCAACTGCTCGGCGGTGAGCCGGGCCGCAGCTTCGGCGACCCGCGGCGTGCGCTTGCCGTAGCGTCGGCCGAGCGAGCGGAAATTGGGCTTGCCGCGCAGGCTGACGAGCTCGGTGTCGGAGCGCACGATCTCGACCGACTTCACGTTCACCTCGAGGCGGAGCAGCTCCAGCAACGCTTCGAGCGTGGGGCCCCGGACCGCGGCCGGCAGGGCGACCTGCATGCGGCCGAGGGGCTGGCGCACGGGCAGTTTCCGCTCCTGTCGCGCGGCGTGGGCGAGGGAGGCCAGCCGGCGGATGGCGTCCATCGCGGCCTCCAGGGCCGGATCGCGCCGCCGGGCGATCTCCGGAAACCGGGCGAGGTGGACCGAGGTTCCCTCGAGGGCCCGATGCACCCAATCGCTGACGAACGGCGCGGCCGGGGCGAGCAGCCGGCTCACGGTGACCAGCGCTTCGCGGAGGGTGGCGAGCGCCGCCGGATCGGCCACGCTGTCCACCGCCCAGAAGCGCTCCCGGTTCGCGCGGACGTACCACTGGGACACGTCGTCTACCACGAACTCCATGAGTGCGCGGACGCCGGCGGTGGCGTCGTACTGCGCCCAGGCCTCGCTCACGGCCGCGACGGTGGCGTCGAGCCGGCTCAGCAGCCAGCGGTCCACCAGCGGACGGGTGGCCGCGTCGGGCGCCGGGATCGGAGCGCCGCCGGGCGTCGATTCGCCAGCGTACTTCTCGAGGAACACGTAGCTGTTCTTGAGCGCGTTCAGGAACTTGCCGGCGGCGTCCTTGATGGCGCCGCGGTCGAACCGCTTCGGCAGCCACACCTGGCTCGATGCCAGCAGGTACAAGCGCACCGTGTCCGCTCCGTGCTCGCCGATCAGCTCCCACGGATTGACGACGTTGCCTTTGCTCTTCGACATCTTCTGGCCCTCGGCATCGAGGACCAGCTCGTTCACGATCACGTGCTTGTACGCCAGGCCGTCGAAGGCCGTCGTCGCGATCGCCAGCAGCGAGTAGAACCAGCCGCGCGTCTGGTCCACGCCTTCGCAGATGTAATCCGCCGGAAAGTGCGCCGCGAACTCGGCCTCGTGCTCGAACGGATAGTGCCACTGCGCGTACGGCATCGCGCCCGAATCGAACCAGGTGTCAATCACTTCCGGCGTGCGGTGCTTGCGCCCCCCGCACTCGCACGGCCAGGTGTAGGAATCGATGAACGGCTTGTGCGGATCGAAACCGTCGGGCAGCACCGTCCCCCACCGCTCCGCGAGGGCAGCGTAGCTCCCGATCACCTCCACGTGCGAAGGATCGCGGTCGCAGACCCACACCGGGAGCGGCGTGCCCCAGTAGCGGTCGCGGGAGAGCGCCCAATCAACATTGTTTGCGAGCCACTCGCCGAACCGGCCCGCGCCCACCTCGGGAGGATGCCAGTCCACTTGGCCGTTGAGCTCGAGCATCCGCTCCTTCACCGCCGACGTCCGGACGAACCAGCTGTCACGCGCGTAGTAGATGAGCGGGCTGGAGCAGCGCCAGCAATGCGGATAGGTGTGCGTGTGCGGCGAGGTGAGGTGCCAGCGCCCGTCCTGTTTCAGGCGCTGGATGATGAGATCGTTGGTCTCGCGCGCGGTGACGAGGCGCCCTTCGATCTCGGGCCAGGTCGTGCCGATGAACGTGCCGTCGGCCGCCACGGGCCGGACCAGTGCCAGGTCGTGCTCGATGCCGGCCTGAAAATCGTCCGCGCCGAAGGCGGGCGCCATATGCACCAGGCCGGAGCCGTCCTCCGCGGTGACGAAGTCGCCCAGCACGACCACGCGCCCGGCCTTGTCGTCAGGCAGCGGGACCACCTCGAGCGGACGTCGGTACTCGAGCCCGGCCAGCTCGCGGCCCGGGAACACCCGCTCCGCGCCGAGCTCGGCGAACGTCGGCGCGCCCTTAGCCGAACTGCTCGCCAGCGCCGCGGCACGCGAGGTCGCCAGGATCAGGCGGCGCTCGCCGATTCGGTACTCGCCGTACTCGAACTCCGGATGTACCGCCACTGCGACGTTCGAGAGCAGCGTCCATGGCGTGGTCGTCCAGATGAGCAGTTCGCGCGCGGAATCGTCGGCCATCGGAAAGGTCACGTACACCGAGTTCGTCGTGACCTCCTCGTAGCCGAGCGCGAGCTCGTGGCTCGAGAGCACCGTGCCGCAGCGCGGGCAATACGGCAGCACCCGGTGCCCGCGGTAGAGCAGGTCGCGCTGGTGCAACCGCGCGAGCAGCCACCAGACCGTCTCGATGTATTCGTTGCTGCAGGTGACGTACGGGTGCTCATAGTCGAGCCAGTAGCCGATCCGGTCCGACAAGGTTTCCCAGTCGGACCGGTACTTGAACACGCTCTGCCGCGCGCGGGCGTTGAACTCCGCCACGCCGAACTTCTCGATATCCCGCTTTCCGGTGAGCTTGAGCTCCTTCTCGACCTCGATCTCGACCGGCAGACCATGGGTATCCCACCCCGCGATCCGGGTCACTTCCTCGCCGCGCATCGCGTGATAGCGGCAGATGAGGTCCTTGATCGTGCGGGAAAAGACGTGGTGGATGCCCGGCCGCCCATTGGCCGTCGGCGGGCCCTCGAAGAAGACGAACGGTGCGCCGCCGCGCCCGGCCTCGAGCGTTTTCCGGAACAGCCGCTCGGCCTGCCACTGCGCGAGCAGCTGCTGCTCGAGCTGATCGGCGGACAGCTCGGGCCAGGACGGAAGCGCCATCAGGCGAGCCGTGCCACGAGCGCCGTGATCAGCCGGGTGAGCTCGGGCTCGGCGCGGCCCGCGGTCGCGACGATCCTGCCGATGTCGGCAGGCTCGAGCGCGTCCGGCAGGCACTGGTCGGTGATGATCGAGAACCCGACGGTGCGCATCGCCTGGTGGCCGGCGACGATCACCTCGGGTACCGTGGACATGCCCACCACGTCCGCCCCGATGGCCCGAAGCATCCGATACTCGGCGCGCGTTTCGAGATTGGGGCCGGGCACCGCCACGTACACCCCCTCCCGCAGGGTGATGCCGAGTTCGAGCGCGATCGTCCGGGCCAGTGCGCGCAGTTCCGGATCGTACGGCGCCGACATGTCGGGGAAGCGGGGTCCGAGACGCTCGTCGTTGGTGCCCACGAGGGGATTGTCACCCAGCAGATTGATGTGATCGCTGAGGAGCACGAGGTCGCCGGGAGCCCAGAGCGGGTTCATCCCGCCGCACGCATTGGAGACCACGAGCGTACGCGCGCCGAGGGCGTGCATGACGCGCACCGGAAACGTGACCTGTTGCAGGTCATACCCTTCGTACCGGTGGAAGCGGCCCTGCATCGCGACGACCGGGCGCCCGTTCAGCCGGCCCAGGAGCAGCTTGCCGACGTGGGTCTCGACCGTGCTGAGCGGAAACCCCGGAACCTCCGAATACGGGACCTCGGTCTCGACGTCGATCTCGCGCGCCACCCCGCCGAGTCCGGTGCCCAGGATGATCCCGACTTCGGGCACCAGTGGGGTGCGTTCGCGGACAACAGCGGCGGCCGCGTGGATCCGATCGTACAGGGATGCCGCGACCGTCATCCTCGCTCCCCGAACAGGATCGTGCCCAACCGGATCATCGTCGCACCCTCCTCCACCGCGACCGGATAGTCGCTCGACATTCCCATCGACAGCTCTGGCAAGCGATGGCCAATGCGCTCCCCGGCGTCGCGCAGCCCGCGTAGGCGTCGGAACGCCCGGCGCTGCTCCGCGAGGTCCGCGGTCAAGGCGCTCATGGTCATGAGCCCCATCACGTCCAGCCGCGGAAGGTCGGCGATCGCGTCGAGCAGCCGGAACAGCCCCTCTGGCTCGACGCCGCCCTTCTGCGGCTCGTCGCTGCAATTGACTTGGACGAGCACGCGCTGGCGATGCTCGGCCGGAAGGCGCCGTTCCAGCTCGACCGCGAGGTCCGCTCGATCGACGGAATGGATGGCCGCGAAACGCGCGGCGGCGAGCCGCGCCTTGTTGCGCTGCAGGCTCCCGATCAGGTGCCAGAGCACGTCGGCATCCGGCAAGGCGTCCTGCTTCTGGAGCGCCTCCTGCACGCGATTCTCGCCCACGTCCGTCAGCCCGGCGGCGCGCGCCGCCAGGACCGCCTCGGGCCCGTGCGTCTTGGTGACGGCGACGACACGTACCGGATGGCCCCACCCCCCGAGCGCCTGGTGCCTGGCCACGGTTTCACGAACCCTGGCGAGACTGCCGGCAAGGGCCTGGAAGTCCATAGCCTTGCAATTTACTTGAGGTTGGGCGGTTGTTGCAGGGGACGACCCATCGGGCGGGAGCGCTCGGGAGCGCACCGGAATGCCCCGCGTTTACGGCGCCGAGTCCTCGGGCCGCTCGGGCTTCGAGCGCGCCTCGTCCGTGACCTGCTGCAGGGCGGCCCGGAGGTCCGCATTCGGGGAGAGTGCGGCGGCCATGTCGAACGCGCGTTCCAAACGGCTCCGATCGGCGCGCTTGGCATAGGCGTAGACTAACAGCGCGGGCGGCAGTCCGAGGGTGGCCGCTACGCCGGCACTCGTCGACTCGAGACCGTCGGCGCCGTGCTCGAGCAGCCGCGCGTAGCGGTACGTGTCGAACACCAACCGTTCGGTCGTCCGGACATCGAGCGGCGCGCCGGCCAAGCGTTGCAGGTCGACCGTCGGGGAGGTCGTATCCGGCCGCTCGGTGAGCAGCTCGAATCCGAGCCCGCGCTGGACGACGTACTGGCCCAGCCCCCCGAACGATCGGCCCGCGGTCGCGGCCCAGACGATGGGGCGGCGGCCGAGGTTCTGCTGGATGACGCTGAGAGTCAGAATGTCGTTCGGGTAGAGGACCGTGCCGGCGGCGAGCGTGCGCGAGAGCGGGCCGAGCGGAAGCTCTCGGCGAGTCCGGACCACGTGACCCCGCATCGCGGATGCGATCATGGAATCCGTCATCGCGTGCAGCGGCCCGGTTGGCGGTGCGATGATCCGGTCGCGCCAGACCGGTGGAAGCGCGCCCCGGTCGAGCGGCCCGACCAGCCCGTCCCGCAGCTGCCGCATGTACCAGTCGGTGTTCGCCAGGGCCAGGCAGATGACGGTCACGTCGCGCCGGATGCCGGCCACCTCCTGCGCCCACCAGAGCGGAAAGGTGTCGTTGTCGCCGTACGTGAAGAGAATACCGTAGGGTGGAGCGCTGTTGAGCAGATCGTAGCCGAAATCGGCCGCCAGCCGGGCGTCGGGGCCGTGCCGCCGGGAGGCCGCGCCCCAGTTCAGCGCGACCGGGACCGTGGCCAGCAGGAGGGCGGCCGGAGCCAGATGCGCGAGCCTCCCTGGGCGGGCCCGCCACGCCCGGGCGATCGACGCCAGCCCGATCCCCGCCCAGTTGCCCCAGACGATGAAACTCACTACGAAGAAGTAGTCACGCTCGCGCACCTCGTGGGCGGAGGGCTCCGGCCAGATGTCGAACCAGCGGGCGAAGCCGGGCCGAAAATTCATGTAGAGGACGAGCCCGAGCCCGGTCACGAGCCACAAGAGCACCATCATCCACCACGCCGCGCGGTCGCTCCGCCGCTGCGCGTGGAGCCCGCGCAATCCCAGCGACGCAAACATCACGGTCACGAGCGTCCGGGCGGGCACGGGACCCAGCATTCCGCCAAGCGACCTGGCCCATTGCCAATCGAACCACACGAGGTAGTCGAGCAGCTGATAGAACAGAAGCGATAGCGACCGACCGGGATTCGCATCCCCTGAGAACACCGTCGGGTCGTCGAGCGGCGTGCGCGGCGGATACTGCGCTCGGCGGATCACGGCGAGCAACGCGTCGAAGGTGGCGGGCGCCGCCTCGTTGATCGCCGGCGACTGCGCCGAGCGCAGGTAGAGATACAGATAGGGGGTGACGGCGACGGCCGCGATGATCACGCTGGCCACCGCAAACACCCCGGCCCCACCGCGGGCCGCGAACCCCGCGACGACCACAAAACAGATCGCCCCGAGCGTCGCGAGCGTCGCGCTGCCGAGCCCAACGCCGACGAGCAAGGCCCACACGCCTGCCACCACCAGCACGTGGCTCCATTCGGCCCGACGCGCTCCCGGATCGGGGGCCGGCTCCAGACGAAGCGTGACCACGAGAAAGGCGATGATGGCCGGCCCGGCCAGCAGCGCCAGCAGGTGGTTGCCGATCGAGATGCCCGCCAGGTAGACCACCAGCAGGAGCAAGCGTCCGGCCCCCGGCTCGCCCCGCCGGCGGCGCCAGAGCATCGCAAGCCATGCCATCGCCGCGATCGTGAACGTGGCGACAGAATAGACTTCCGTCTCGTTCGAGTTCTGCCAGTTGGTGAACGTGAAGGCGCCGAGGACGGCGCCGGCCGCCGCCGCGCCCAGCCGCAGCGAGGGCTCGAGCGTCCGCAGCGACTCGTGGGTCACGAGAAAGAAGCAGCCCGCGCCGGCGGCGCTGAACAGCGCGCTCAGCAGATTGGTCCGCGCGGCGAACTCGCCGACGGGCACCAGCATGCCCCAGGCGTGCGCGATCATCACGAAGAGCGGCGTGCCCGGCGGATGCGGAATGCCGAGCACCCGCGCGGCGGCGATGAGCTCGCCCGCGTCCCAGAAGGTCACGCTCGGCGCCAAGGTCGCCAGATACCCGGCGAGCACCACGAACGTCACCAGCGCCGCGGCCAGGTATGGGGGCCTTGGGGCCGGCTGGATCACGGCCGGCGGCAGGACACTACGAACCCCCGATGGCCTGCGCCACGCGGAGCGCGTCGCGCGCGGATGCCGCGTGGTGCACGCGGAAGAGCCGGGCACCCCGCTCCCACGCCAGAGCGCAAGCCGTCGCGGTGGCGTGGTCGCGCGCCTCGACTGGAAGCCCCGTGAGGGCGCCAAGAAAACGTTTGCGGGAAGGCCCCACCAGCACCGGGCGTCCCAGGGACTGCAGCGCGCCGAGCTGGTCGAAGAGCGCAACGTTGTGTTCCACGGTCTTGGAGAACCCGAATCCCGGATCGAGGATCGTGGCGTCCATGCCCACACCGCTGTCACCGGCCAGGGCCAGCGCGGCACCCAGCTCCGA
>JACCSZ010000343.1 GCA_013812695.1 Gemmatimonadales bacterium
CGCGCACGCTCCGCGGCGACGTGAGCCAGGCCGAGCTGGTCCTCGGCTGGCGCGCCGCGCCACCGCTCGCGACCGACGCGCCGGCGCTCGATCTGGCCGCGGCGGTGCTGGGCGCGGGGCGGGGAAGCTGGCTCTACCGCGGGCTCCGCGAGCCGGGACTCGTCACCGGTGTCAGTGCGCACTACTACGCGCCCACCGAGCTGGGCGTGTTCGGTGTAGCCGCCGAGCTGTCACCGGCGCGAGTCCCGGCGGCGCTCGATGCCATCGCCGCCGCGATCGGGCGCCTTGCGCTGCTGGGCCCGTCGGCGGACGATCTCGAGCGCGCGCGCACGCTGCTCCGCGCGCGGTGGGCGCGCCGGCTCGAGTCCATGGAGGGACGCGCCTCCGCGCTCGCGGCCGCCGAGGCCCTCGACGGCTACCGCTATCTCGACCGGGAATTCGAGTCGCTGGCCGCCGTCCAAGGCGACGAGGTGCGCGCGGCCGCGGCGCGCTACCTCCAGCCCGATGCCGTCTCGGCGGTGCTCTACCTGCCGGAGGACGAGGGCGACGAGCTGACGGGCGACGCGCTCGGCGGCGCCTTCGCGGTGTCCGAGCTTCGGCCGACGCCACCCGTGTCGTCCGTGGCACCGCCGCGGGCGGTGGCCAGAGCCGCACGCCTGACCACGCGTTGCGAGGCCGGCGTGGTGCACACCAGCCTGCCCGGCGCCGACCTCCTCGTCCGCCGGAAAGCCGGCGTGCCGCTCGTGCACCTCGGGATCTACGCGCCGCGCGAGGAGCTCGACCCGCCGGCCCTGGCCGGGCTCGGCGCGCTCACGGTGCGGAGCGCGGTGCGCGGCGCGGGAGAGCTGGACGCGGGCGGGTTGGCCTTCGCGTTCGAGCGACTTGGCGGGACGCTGGCGCCGACGGCCGCGTCGGACTGGCTGGGATTCGGCACGACGGTGCTGGCCGAGCATCTGGCCGACGCGGCGGCGCTGCTGTACCTCGTGCACACGTCGCCGAAGCTGAACCAGGGCGACGTGGAGCGCGAGCGCGGGCTGATGGTAGCCGAGGCGCAGCAGGTGGCGGACGACATGTTCCGGTATCCGTTCCAGCTCGCCTTTGCCGCCGCGTTCGGCGAGCAAGGCTACGGGCTGCCGGTGGCCGGGCTGGCGGACACGCTCCCTTCGATCGGCGCGGCGGACGTCCGGGCCTGGCACGCGCGCGCCATCGCCGGAGTGCGTCCCGTCGTCATTGCCGTGGGCGACGTGGAACCGGACGAGGCCACGGCGGTGCTGGCCGGCGCGTTCGGCGACCTCCACGCGCGCGGAGCGGCCGGAGTGCTGCCGGCGCTCGGCTGGGTGGCCGGCGCCGCGGGCACGGTGCCGGCACGGGTCGTGATCCGCGAGAAAGCGCAGGCGGCGATCGCTATGGCATTTCCGGGCGTGGCTCGCCGGGAGCCCGACCACGCCCCGGCCCAGGTCTGGGCAGCGGTGGCGAGCGGACTCGGCGGCCGACTGTTCGAGGCGCTCCGCGACCGGCGGTCGCTCGCCTACACGGTCGTAGCTTCCGCGTGGCTCAAGGCGCGTGCGGGTGCGCTCGTGACGTACATCGCGACCTCGCCCGAGCGCGAGCACGAAGCGCGCGACGAGATGCTGCGGGAACTCGACCGCTTCACCCGCGAACCGGTCAGCGGGGCCGAGCTGCGCCAGGCGGTGAACTACCTGGCGGGCCAGGCGGAAGTGAGCCGACAGAGCGGCAGCGCGGTAGCGGGAGAGATCCTGGAGGCGTGGGTGGCGGGCACCGGCCTCGGGGAGCTCGCCGATCCCGCGGCCGCGTTCAGGGCGGTCACCGCGGAGGATGTGCTCCGGGTGGCACAGCGTTCCCTGAAGCTCGAGCAGCGAACCGAGGGTGTGGTGCGAGGAACGGGAGCGGCGGGCGCGCCGGTGGGAGCGCTCTAGGTCAAGCGATCACGGCCCCCGCCGCCCCCCGTCCCGCGCAAGCCCGCGACTAATCACCTGGACCCCCCGATCGACGTCGACCGGCGCCCGCGCGACGACCGCCACGAAACAGACTCCCTCGTCGGGCAACGTGTGCAGGATGATGTGTCCGTCGCGGCACAGCAGTACCACCACCACGCCGCGCGGGCCGCCGCGCACGATCGGCGGTCCGAGGGGCGGCATACCCACGGCGCCGGCAGCGGCCACCACGACCGACGACAGCCCGCTCGCGTCGGCCAGGCGCGCACCGCTGATGGCGGTGAGCTCGTGCAGATGAAAATTGAAGGCGGGGTCCACGCCGACGCCGCCGGTCAGATGCGGGAGGGAAACGCGGCGACGGCGCCGCGATAGCCCTCGGGCACTCCGACTTCGTTGGCGCGCTGGAAGAGGTTGTCGGGCTCGAGCTCGAGCGGCCCTTCGCAGCTCCGGGCGGCGGCGTCGAGCAGCCAGCGGGTGATCGGGTGGAGCGGGGTGCCGCGACCGCCGCATGGGATGACCGCGGTGTCCAACATCATGCGAGTATCTTGTACGCCATGCCGTCCGAACCTAGTCCGCGCCCCGGGGGGGAGCAAGGCCGCGGATGGACCATCGCCGACCTGTTGAGCGCCGTACGCATCCCGCTCGCGGCGGCGTTTCCGTTCGCGTCCAACGACGTGCGGCTGGTGCTCCTGGCGGCGGCCGCGGGGACCGACGTTCTCGACGGCCGGCTCGCGCGGCGGCTGGGCAGCTCGCGGATCGGCGCGGTGATCGATCCGGTGGCGGACAAGCTGTTCATGGCGTCCGCGTTCGGCGTCGTCGCGGTCAGCGGCCGGCTCGAGTGGTACGAGATCCTCGGGGTACTGCTCCGCGATATCGTCGCGACGCTCGCGTTCGTCGCCACCTTCGCCTGGCGTCGGCCGAGGGCGATTCCCGCGCGGGTGGCGGGCAAGGCGGTGACGGTGGCGCAGGTGCTGACCCTGGCGGCGTTTCTGCTGGGATCGGAGGCGCTGCGCCCGCTTGCCTGGAGCACGACCGCGGTCGCGCTGTACGCCATCTGGGACTACTACCGCGTCGCGCCGGTGGCCGAGCGCCGAGTCGGAGGAAGCGGGCGATGACGGTCGAGACCAAACGCGTAACGCTGGACTGGCAGGACCGGCTGATCTTCCGGGGCGGCGAGCCGGACGGGCCGACCATCACGATCGACGGCGACAACGGTGCCGCGCCCGGCCCGATGCTCACGCTGCTGCTCGCGGCGGCCGCCTGCACCGGCGCCGACGTGGTGGCCATCCTGGAGAAGATGCGGGTGACGGTGCAGGCGTGCCGTATCGAGGCGAGCGGTGACCGGCGGGAAACGGAGCCGCGCCGGTATACGTCGATCCACCTGGCCTATCATCTGCGTGGCGCCGGGCTGGACGAGGCCAAGGCCCGCCGGGCGATCGACCTGTCGATCACGAAATACTGCTCGGTCGTCCACTCGCTCGCGCCGGACCTCCGGGTCACGCATGGCCTCACGCTGGACTGAGATGGTGATGGCACTCGCGGCCGCGCTCGGTGGCGTGGTGCCGGGAGCGGCGCAGCAGGTCCGGGAACTCGGCATCACGGGGGTCGTCACCGCCTCGGATCCCGCGCTGGTGGTCGGCGGGGGGTACGCGGCCCTCCGGACGTCGCGCCGGACGCGGGTCTCGGTGGCGGCCGGGGCCGGCGCCAGCGGCGGACGCGGCGCCTGGCGCGGCGAGCTGCTGGGTCACTTCCTGCTCAACCCGGCGCGGCGATCGGGCGCCGGGATCTACGCCGCGGGCGGCGTGGCGGTGGTGGGCGGACCGGTCGAGCAGGGGTATGTCGTCCTGACGCTCGGGATGGAGGGACGGCCGGGCGGATTATCGGGGTGGTTCGTCGAGGCGGGTGTCGGGGGCGGAGCCCGGTTGGCGGCGGGGTATCGCTGGCGGTGGTTTCCGGGTGGGCTGCCGTCATCCTGAGCGAAGCGAAGGAGTCATCACCCGAGGCCTGGCTCCTTCGCTGCGCACTGGATGACGATGGTTGCCCACCCGACACCCCAAACAAACGCCCCAGCGCAAGTTTCTGCGCCGGGGCGACGTCATGACCCGCCGGGGGGCTTACGCCGCGCTGGTCTCGACCGTCTCCGCCTTCCGCTGGACCGGCTGGGAGAAGCGCTCGCCCAGCACGCGCAGCTGGCGGAGCTCCTCAGCGCTCAGGTCCTCGTACCGATCGGCCAGGTAGAGCATGGTATCGTCGAGCCAGTCTTTCTGATGCTCCGGGAGCGCATCGATGACGCCGCACCGGAGAATGTGACTGAACATCTCGTCACGGGCCTGGGCAAAGGCCACCGCTTCAGGGTCATGCTGAGGTTTCTTCTTGTTCATGCACCTTCCTAAATGAGCGTCCGGACTGCAGGCACGTCGGTGGGTATTGCGAGTCAATATAACCGGGTTGCACCATTTGGTGCAAACCCGCGGCCCGGTCCGGCATGCGGTGGTCGTGATTATGTTTATCGGCAACGTTCACATGAACTTGACGAGGGGGCGGACGCCCCTCGAGGTCGCTATGGCAGAGCATGAGGAAGTGTACGATGAGGAGCGGGCCGACCGGCTCGCCGAGCTGTTGCGTGCCCTGGCGGAGCGCATCCGCGAGCTCGACCGGGGCGGCCAGCTCCTCCAGGGGGTGCCGGAGCTGCTCCGCCTGATGGGCGATGCCCGGAGCGAGATGTTCCACTACGAGGTCCGCTCCACCTACGATACCCCCGAGGTCGCCGAGAGCCGGCGGATCGTGGACGAGGCGCAGCGGCAGGATCAGTTCCAGCCGGACGAACCGGAGGACGAAGAGCCATGGCGGCACCGCCCGTCGGAATGAAGCGCTTCTATGTGATCCTCGGAGTGGTGGCCGCCTTAGGCATCGGGCTCCTCGGCTACCTGCTCTCCAAGCCGTCCACGCTGAGCATCCCGGCGAACGTCACGGTGCAGCCGTCCGATACGGCTGGGTTCCGCGGCTACGTCAAGGGGTCGGACAGCGCCACGGTCGAGATCACCGAGTACGCCGATTACCAGTGCCCGTTCTGCCAGACGTTCGCGACGCTGCAGATGCCGACGATCGACGAGCGGCTCATCAAGACCGGCCGGCTGCGCTGGCGCTACCGCGATTTCCCGCTGCAGCAGCACGCGTACGCGCGCGTGGCCGCGCACTCGGCGGCGTGCGCTGACGACCAGGAAAAATACTGGGCGCAGCACGACCGGATCTACGAGGGGCAATCCGAGTGGTCCGCGTCGCGGGACGGCGCGGACATCTTCCGGCGCTATGCCGGCGAGATCGGGCTCGAGCTCGGCGCGTACGATGCGTGCATGTCCGCCGGGAAGTACGCCGGGCGCATCCAGGCGAGCCTCGACGAAGGCGCCCGGGCCGGCGTCAGCTCCACCCCCACCTTGCTCGTCGGTGGGCGGCTGTATCAGGGCCGATTCGATTCCGACGCCATCACCAAGCTGGTCGACTCGCTCGCGCCCCGGATCACCCGCGCCCGATGATCTACCGCCAAGGCGCGGCACTCCTGAGCCTGCTCGGGCTCTTCCTGTCCGTCTACCTGTACCTGTACAAGTTGGGCCACGTCGGTGCGCTGGCCTGCGGGACCGGCGGTTGCGAGACCGTGCAGACCAGCCACTGGAGCCGGTTCGCGGGCGTCGAGGTGGCGCTCATCGGGGTCGTCGGGTACGCGCTGCTGCTGGCGGTGGCGCTGGCGGCGCTCCGGCCCGCCGCGGCCGGCCGGCGCGGGCCATCCAGGCTCCTGGCGGCACTGGCCGGCGGCGGCGTGTTGTTCACCGCGTATCTCACCTACCTCGAGTTGTTCGTCATCCACGCGATCTGCCGGTGGTGCGTGGGGTCGGCGGCCATCATCGTCGCGCTCTTCGCGCTGGCGGCGCTCGACCTGCGTAGGCTTGGGCCGGCCACCATCGCCCGGGCGCCGGGAGCGGCCTGAGTGTCGACCGCTACGAAGGCGCTCCCGACCCGACGCGCGCTCGGGGCTCTCGCGTTCTCGGCGCTCGGCGTGGTCTTCGGCGACATCGGGACCAGCCCGCTCTACGCGCTCGCGCAGTGCTTCGGCGGCCTGCACGGCATCCCGCCCACACGCGAGAACGTGATGGGTGTGATGTCGCTGGTGTTCTGGTCCATCAACTTCGTCGTGTCCTTCAAGTATGTGACCTTCGTGCTCAAGGCCGACAACCGCGGCGAGGGCGGCGTCCTCGCGCTGCTCGCCCTGGTGCGTCCGCTGACCAAGGCGCGAGGGCCCCGCGCGCTGCTCATCAGCTTCGGACTGTTCGGCGCGGCGCTGCTGTACGGGGACGGCGTGATCACGCCGGCCATCTCCGTCCTCGGCGCGGTGGAGGGGATCAGCGTGGCCACGCCGGCGCTCGACCGGTTCGTGTGGCCGATCGCGGTGGTGATCCTCACCGCGCTGTTCTGGGTCCAGCGGCAGGGCACGGCCGATCTCGGCCGGGTGTTCGGGCCGGTGATGGTGGTCTGGTTCGTCAGCATCGCGCTGTTAGGCGTGCGCGGGATCGCGATGAACCCCACGGTGCTGGCCGCGCTCAACCCCGCCTACGCGCTCGACCTGTTCCTCCGCGACGCGGGGCTGGCTTTCCTGGTGCTCGGCTCGGTCGTGCTGGTGCTGACCGGAGGCGAAGCGCTGTATGCCGACATGGGCCACTTCGGGCGGCGGCCGATCCGGATCGCCTGGTTCTCGCTGGTGCTGCCTTGCCTACTGCTCAACTACTTCGGGCAGTCGGCGCTGCTGCTGGAGCGTCCGGCGGCGGCGGTCAATCCGTTCTATTCGCTGGTACCGGGCTGGGCGTTGTATCCGATGGTCGTGGTGTCGACGGCCGCCGCCATCGTCGCGTCCCAGGCGCTCATTTCGGGGGCGTTCTCGCTCACCCGGCAGGCGGTGCAACTCGGGTATAGCCCGCGCGTCACGATCGTGCACACCTCGAAGACCGAAATCGGGCAGATCTACATCCCTGAGGTAAACACGGCGCTCTGGGTGGGCTGCCTGGCGCTGGTCGTCGGGTTCCGGAGCTCGACCAATCTGGCGGCCGCGTACGGCATCGCGGTGACCGGCACCATGATCATCACGACCCTCCTGTTCCACACGGTGGCCCGCGAGCTCTGGCACTGGCCGCTGTGGGGGGCGCGGGCGCTCACCGGCCTGATCCTGGCGGTCGACACCGCGTTCTTCGCCGCGAACGTGGTGAAGATCCCCCGGGGTGGCTGGTTTCCGCTCGTCGTCGCGCTCGGCATCTATCTCCTGATGACGACCTGGAATCGCGGCCGCGACCGGCTGGCGGCCATCGTGCGCGAGAGCACGCTGCCCATGGACCTGTTTCTGGCGGACGTCGGCCGGCGGAAGCCGCACCGGGTTCCGGGCACGGCGGTGTTCCTCACCTCAAACTCGAGCGGCGCGCCGCCCGTGCTGCTGCACCACCTCAAGCACAACAAGGTGCTGCACGAGAAGGTCATGCTCATGTCCGTCGTGACGGAAGAGATTCCGGCGGTGGACGAGAGCGACCGGGTCGACTGCCGCGAGCTGGGTCAGGGATTCTACGAGGTCGTGGCGCACTATGGCTTCATGGAGACGCCGGACGTGCCTGCGGCGCTACTGGCTCTGGGCAACGCGAGCGAGAACGGACACCCCGTCGGCGTGAAGGTCATGGAAACGA
>JACCSZ010000344.1 GCA_013812695.1 Gemmatimonadales bacterium
ACATCCAGCTCAGACCGAGCTGTAGCCCCCAGTTCACGTTGTCGCCGGCGCCATTCTGGGGGGACGGGATGTAGTCGAGGTACGTGGCGAGGCGAATGGACGGCAGACCGCGGATGCCCAGCCGCACACCGGCCAGCGCGGTGGCGCCGTTGTCGCTGCCATCCGCGTCCTTACCATACTCGTTGTGCACGAATCCGCCGCCGAGCAGGAGGGCGGTGTGCGTGCTGGTGGGGATGTTGAGCAGCAGTCGCGCGCGAAGCGGGACGTAATAGACCTTGATACCTTCGCGTCCACCGGTCGGAACGAAGGCGCCTTCGCCCTCGATCTCGAGGTTCCGGCTCAGGAAGAATCCGAGCCTGGCACCTGGCCCGGTCTTGGCCTGTTCGAGGACGAGCGATCGGTCGAAGTAGCTCACCTGCGCGAACCCGCCGAACTCGAACGTGCCCGTGCCCTGGGCGTGGGCCGGAGCGGTGAGGGCAAGGGTCAGAGTCGCGATGGCGCCGAGCGTCGTGGATTTCATCTGCTCCTCGACTGTTGGTCTGAGGGAAGGATTCCAGCCTGTAACAGAATCGAACGCGAAACTTTGTCAAGGCGGCGGCACGGGTCGGCAGTGGGTCGACCCAGTGCCCACGGGTCAGCTGTGCCGCGCGGGAACTAGCGGTCGAACCGAAAGAGCTCGGCGTCGCGGCTCGGCCGGCCGAGGAAGCGCTCGAGCAGCAGGTTGGCCGCGATCCAACTGAACGTGATGCCGTTCCCGCCATACCCCAGGGCGAAGTAGCCGTTCGGGAACTGGGCCACCGAGCCGATGTAGGGGAGGCCGTCCCGGGTCTCGCCGAAGGTGCCGCCCCAGCGCCAGTCGACGTCGCAGTGGATCGCTGGAAACAGTTTGGTGAAGTGGTCTTCGATGCGCGCCGTCTGGCGCACCAGCAGCCGGTCGCGCTTGTGGGCCGTGGCGAACGGCCGGTCGCCGCCGCCCATCACGACGCGGCCGTCGGCGGTGGTGCGCGCGTAGAAGTACGGGCGGGCGGTCTCCCAGATGAGGCAGCACTCTTCGCCCCAACCTTCGAAGCTCTGGAGCGGCGCCGTGGCGAGCGCGAACGTGCTGTGCAGGCGCACGATGCGGCGGTCGAGGAACTCGGGCGTCTCGTAGCCGGTGGCGAAGGCCACGCGCCGGGCCCGGACGCGGGCACCGTCGGCGGTGCGAAGGTCGACGCCGGCTTTGTGGGAAGAGTACTTGGTCACCGGCGAGCGGTCGTACACCTGGAGGCCGGCCTCGACGGCGGTGGCCAGGAGCTTGTGGGTGAGGCGGAACGCGTCCACCTGGCCGGCTTCCGGCGAGAGCAGGGCGGCGGGGCGCCTGAACGAGAAGCGCTCACGGATGTCGCGCTCATCGAGCAGGTCCACGTCGATGCCGGCCATCCGCCGGGCGAGCTGCTCGCGCTCGAGCACGGTTCGGTCGCGCTTGGTGGTGCCGAGGTAGAGGCTCCGCGTGTCGCGCCATCCGCAGCCGTCGTCGCGCGCCAGCTCGCCGATGCCGCGCACCGCCTCGAGGCAGAGCCGGTAGCTCCGCGTGGCATGGTCCGCTCCCACTTTCTCGATGAGGTCGACGAGGTGGGTGTCGATCTCGTACTGGATGAGCGCGGTGGTGGCGGCGGTGCTGCCGTGCCCGATCTCATCGGCTTCGAGGAGCACCGTCGAGATCCCTTCCCTGGCAAAGCGGTGCGCCACGAGCGCGCCGGTGATCCCGCCGCCGATGACGGCCAGATCGCAGCGAAGATCCTGGTGGAGACGGGGGTAGACGGCGGGCAAGCCGTTGGTGGTCGGCCAGAGGGGCGTGCCGCTGGTGAGGTCCATGGACGAGTGCTACCCCGGTGGAGGATGGAGGATCGCGGGAGGGAATGTAGCGCGCCGACTATCCAGTCGCTAACCGTTATTGGCACCCCGCCTTAGGGCTGTTCGCCCCACCACTTTGCCGACGCTGGGCGTCCGGGAGGATCGTTGACTGGACCACCCCCGCTGACTAGGTTACCGCCTCGCGCGGGAGCACCCTCGGGGCTGTAGCTCAGCTGGGAGAGCGCTGCAATCGCACTGCAGAGGTCAGGGGTTCGATCCCCCTCAGCTCCATGACAATCGAGAGCAGCACTGCCCCTTGGTGTAACTGGCAACACGCCTGACTCTGGATCAGGAGAGTCCTGGTTCGAGCCCAGGAGGGGCAACTCGAAGCGCCACATCGGGTTCATCCGGTGCGGCGCTTCTTCTACTCTCGTGATGTTGGTCCACTTGTTGGACCCCGGCTTTGGCGCACTTCGCCAACAACCGCGGCGCCGAGCCCGAGCGCGGGGATGCCGGCATTCAGAAGCCGCTTCCTGATCTCGGGCGTCAGCTTCACCCCGGCCCGATGCGCCGCAGCGCCCACCGGGGCCGAGGGATCTACTTCCCCCCCTGCCCCGCGAGTTGCTGCACCCAGTTCTCTGCCACGATCAACTCCCCCGGTTGCCCCGCGGCCCCTTCGCGCAGCACCAGGAACCGCTTGTCGTCCGGGCTGAGCCAGTACGCCGGCACCCCGCGCACCGTAGCGAACTGAGCCACCGAGAACAGCGAGCGCTGGGCCCCGACCGAGAAGGTGGCGCCCGGCGGGATCTGCGCCGAGATCAGGTCGTTCTTGCCGTTGACGTAGAGCAGCTCGCGGCCGTTGCTCGACCAGGTCGGCTGGCTCCCGCCCGCGGTGGACACCTGCCACTTGGCCCCGGCGGTCTCGGGGAAGGGCCGCACGTAGACCTCGAACGCGCCCGACTCGTCCGAGCTGTAGGCCAGCCAGCGGCCGTCGGGCGACAGCGCCGGGTAGAGCTCGGTTGCCGGCGACGCGACCAGCGGCACCAGCGTGGAGTCTCCGGCCTTGAGCCCGAAGATGTCGGTCGAGGCGGGCGGCGGGGGCGCCGACCGGAGCAGGAGCCAGCGGCCGTCCTTCGACGCCTTCACCTGGCCGAAGTCCACGTCGGAGCGGAGCAGCAGACGCGGATTGCCGGTCCCGTCGGACCGGCGGGCGTAGACCGGGCCCACCCCGGAGCCGGAGCGGTCCGCGATGTAGTACACGTCGCGCCCGTCGGCCGACCAGGCGGGCCGCCCGCTCGAGGTGTCGTTGAAGGTGAGACGCGAGAACGGGCCGGCCGGGAGCCGCTTGACCCAGATGTCCCGCCGTCCCTCGCGGGTGAGCGCGACGGCGACGGCCTTCCCGTCGGGCGACAACGTCGCGGAGCCGATGATGCCCTGCGGGTCCCAGGTGGAGTCCACCGCCGTGACCAGCCCCTCGCGGCTGACCCAGGCCGCGCGGCGGGTGGCCTGGGTCCCGCCGGTGGTGTAGGCCAGGGTGCC
>JACCSZ010000367.1 GCA_013812695.1 Gemmatimonadales bacterium
ACCTGCCCGACGGGCTTTCTCCCATGGCCCGCTGCGACTACTACTGCGGCTGGTACCACGTCCACTCGCGCCGTCCCGGTGGCGAGGTGCCCAACCATCCGCCTGGCAACCTCAGCGTTCGACGCGCCGCGTTTACCGCGACTCGGGGATATACCGAGCAGCAGCCGGTGGCGTACGCGCATGAGGAGCTCGCATGGCAAGCGGAGGTGCGGCGCGCGGGCGGGCGCATCGTCTTCGATCCCGGCGCCGTCGTCTACCACTACAACCGCCCGGGATTCCGCAACCTGCTGCGTCGCAATTACCGCTGGGGGTACAGCGCGATCGAGAGCAAGGCGCCGACCGGCGCCGCACGGCTCGCCTGGGTGTACCGCTACCCCGCCCTGCTCGTGCTGGCGAGCATCCCGCTGGCGTTCGCGAGCACGGCGTACATCGGGTGGTGCTGGCTGCGGGCGGGCGTGCTCGAACCGATCCTGATGCTCCCCGCCGTCCTCGCCGCCCGGCTGGCCTACTCCGCCGGACTCGTGGCGGGAGGCGTGCGGTGGATGCGGTTCGGCCCCGGCGCCGCGGAGGCCCGCCCGCGATGGGAGTGAGTTCGAATGCATCCGCGGTGCGGGTCAGCGTCGCCGTCTGTACCCGTGCCCGGACGGCGATGCTCGTGCGTGCCCTGGATTCGCTGATGCAGCAGCGCCCGGCCGCCCTCGAAATCCTCGTGGTGGATAATGCGCCGCCCGACGACGCGACCCGCGCGGCCGTGGCCGCGCGGTTTCCCGCGGTCCGCTACGTGCGCGAACCGCGCCCGGGGCTCGACTTCGCCCGGAACCGTGCGCTCGAGTGCGCCAGCGGCGACGTGGTGGCGTTCCTCGATGACGACGCGGTGGCCGACCCGGGCTGGGCCGCGGCGCTGGGCGCGGTCTTCGCGGCCGATCCCGCCGTCGCGGTGTGCACGGGCCGGGTCGAAGCTCTGGGCGACGGCACCGAAGGCGAGCGCGCCTTCGAGGAGAACGGCGGCTTCGCGCGCGGGCTCGGGCGCATCCGGCTGCCCGCCGACGCCGGGCGGCCCCTGCATGGCCGGCCGGCGCCGTTGATCGCGTGGGCGGTGAGCGTGGGCAGCGGGTGCAGCTACGCCGTGCGTCGCTCGGCCGTGCTCGCGCTCGGGGGCTTCGACGAGGCGCTCGACCTGGGCGCCGCGCTGCCCGGCGGCGGCGATCACGACCTGCTCTGGCGCGCCCTGCGGGCGGGACACTCGGTCGTGTACGAGCCGGCTGCCCTCGCGCGGCACGAGCACCGGGCCCAGGCGGCGGATGCACACGCCCAAATCGTCGGCCATCAGCGGGCGCTGCTGGCGTTTCTGAGCAAGCAGCTGGTGGTCGCGGGCGGCCGCGCGCGCGGCCCGCTCGCGGGCTACCTCGCGTGGCGGCTCCTGAAGCCGGGACTCCGTCTGATGCGTCGCGCGGTCGGGCACGACCCGCTGCCCGCATCGGTCCTGGCCCGGATGTGGTGGAACTGCTGGGCCGGCCTGGTGGCCTATCCGAGAGCGCGTCGTCTGGCCCGGGCACGCAGGGTGGAGCACCCGCGGTGAGCGCCGGGTCCGGAGTGCTGGCGCGCGCGCCGCGCATGCGCCGCTTCTGGGGCTACCGGGAGCTGCTCCGCGGACTCATCGTCCGGAACCTCAAGGTCAAGTACCAGCGCTCGCTGTTGGGGTTCGTCTGGACCCTGGTCAACCCGCTCCTGACCGTGACGATCCTCGTGGTGGTGTTCAGCCACGTGGTCCGCATTCAGGTGCCCCAGTATTGGGCGTTCCTGCTGAGCGGCTACTTCGTCTGGAACTTCATGCTCCAGACGCTGAGCACCGGAACGTGGATCTTCGCCGAGCATTCCCGCCTGACGCGGAGTGTGTCGTTCCCGAGCGAGATCCTGGTGTTCAGCGCGGCAGGCTCCCGGCTGATCGAGTTCGCCGCCGAGATCGCGCTCATTCTGCTCGCGACGATCCTGCTGCTTCACCACAGCGTGCCGGCGAGCTACGTGCTGGTCCCGCTCCTGGTACTCATCCAGGTCGTAATGGCAATCGGCCTCGCCCTCCCCATCGCGACGTTGTCGGTATTCTATCACGACGTCTATCACGCGCTCCCGATCGCGCTCGCCTCGCTGTTCTATCTCTCGCCGGTCTTTTATCCGGCGAGCATGGTGCCCGAGGCACTCCGGACGCTGTACTTCCTGAACCCGATCGCGGGACTGCTTACGCTCTACCACGACGTCGTGTACGCCGGTCAGTGGCCATCGGCCGTGCTGCTCGCGGGCACTGCGTTGCAGGCCGCCATCGTGTACGCCTTCGGGTATGCCGTCTTCCACCGCTACGCGTCGGTCTTCGCCGAAGTTGTCTGACCCGGCACGGGGGCCGGCCGTGGAGCTTCGAGGCGTCTCGAAGCGGTTCTACTTCTACGAGCACCGGACCAGCTCGCTTCGGGAGTGGTTCATCCGGCGGATCCTGCGCCGCCCCATCCACGTGCGCCACGCGGCGTTCTCGCTCCGCAACCTCGACCTGCGCATCCAGCCGGGCGAGTCGGTGGCGCTGCTGGGGCACAACGGCTCGGGGAAGAGCACCGTCCTCCGACTGGTGGCCGGGATCTACCGGCCCACGTCCGGGACGATCACGACCGCCGGCCGGATCACCGCCGTCATCGAGCTCGGTGCCGGCTTCCACCCGGAGCTCACCGGCGTCGAGAACATCCGGCTGTACGGCGCCGTCCTCGGCCTCACGCGGCCGGAGTTGCAGGCACGCTACGACGAGATCGTCGCCTTCGCCGGGATGGACGACTTTCTCGATACGCCGCTCAAGTATTACTCGAGCGGCATGGAGGCACGCCTCGCGTTCTCGGTAGCGGTCTGTCTGGAGCCCGCCATCCTGCTACTCGACGAAGTGCTCGCCGTCGGCGACCAGGCGTTTCGGGCCCGCTGCCTGGAGCGGCTCCGCGCGTTTCACGCCCGCGGCGGCACGCTGCTGCTGGTCTCGCACGAGCTGGATTCGATCCAGGAGCTGTGCACGCGCGGCGTCTGGCTGCGGGCCGGCCGGGTGGTGCAGGACGCCGACATCGCCACGGTGCTGGCCGCATATCGTGCCGACCGACCCCCGGCGCGCGACATCTCGAGGGAGGACCCGTGAGCCAGGAACCGCTCGTCTCGGTCGTCATGCCGTGCCTCAACGAGGAAGAGGCAATCGGCCCGTGTATCGAGAAGATCCGACGGACATTCGCCGGCGCGGCGATCGACGGCGAGATCGTGGTCTGCGACAACGGGTCGACCGACGCCTCGGTGTCGATCGCGGAGCGGATGGGCGCTCGGGTGGTGTACCAGCCGCTCCGGGGCTACGGCAACGCCTACCTCAAGGGGTTCGCGAGCGCGCGCGGGCGCTGGCTCGTCATGGGCGACGCCGACGACACGTACGATTTCACCATGATTCCGCAGTTCCTGCACGCGCTCAGCGGCGAGGGTCACGAGTTCGTGACCGGCAGCCGCTACCTCGGCGGCGGCGACGCGCACATCACGGCGCTGCACCGCTACTTCGGCAACCCCGCGCTGACGCGGATCCTCAACTTGCTGTTCGGGACCCGATATACCGACGTCTACTGCGGCTTCCGCGCGTTCTCGCGGGAGGCCTACGACCGGATTCGGCCGGTGAGTCCCGGCATGGAGTTCAACCTGGAGCTCGCGATCAACGCCGGCCTGGCGGGCCTTCGGGTCAAGGAGCTCCCGATCGTGCTGGCCCCGCGGAAGGGCGAGTCGAAGCTGCGCACCTTCCGCGACGGGTGGCGAAGCCTCCGGATGATGCTGCTGTACTCGCCCAACAAGCTGTTCCTCGCGCCGGGCACGACGCTGCTGGCCCTCGGCCTCCTGATCCATTTGGCGGTGCTGCTCGGGCTGGTGCGGTTCGGCGGGCGTCCCGCGTCCGGGGTCACCGCGGTGTTCGCGACCATCGCGAGCGTGGTGGGCTTCGAGATCCTCAGCCTGGGCCTGCATACGAAGACGTACTCCTGGAGCCGCCGCTTCGACCGCGATAACCGTGCACTGGCTGGGTTCTACCGGCGCTTCAAGCTGGAGACCGGGCTGGTGCTGGGCGCCGGCCTCGTCGCGGCCGGCGGCGGTATCCTCGTCGCGATCGTGGTGGAGTGGATGCGCTCCGATCTGCTGCCGCTGCCCCACCCCGAGTGGGCCTCGTTTGCGGCCACGCTCGTGATCATCGGCTTCAGCACGCTGTTCTCATCGCTCTTCATCTCGGCGATGTCGATGAGCCGCCCCGAGGGCTCCGCGTGACCGAGGCGGTGGTCCCGCCGTGGAGTCGGACCGATTGGCGCTGGGTTGCGGCGCTCGCGGCCCTGGCGCTCGCGCTCTGGATCCCCCGGCTGCGTGGACCCCTCGACCTCCGCTACGACGCCGGCGTGTATTACATCCTCGGAACGTCGCTCGCCGAGGGGCGCGGCTACCGGCTGCTCAACGAGCCGGGCGCGATCCAGGCGATCCAGTATCCGCCGCTGCTCCCGGCCGCCGGCGCCGCGGCCGAGCTGGCGTTCCGCACCGGCGACCCCGCGGTGGTCGGGCATTGGTTGCGCCTGGGCAGCGTGTTGCTCTATGCCGCGTACGCGGCGACCGTCTACGCGATGAGCCGGCGCCTGCTGAGCCGCGGCTACGCGTGCCTGGTGGCGACGCTGTCGGTCATCCACAGCCACACGATCTTCATGTCCGACTTTTTCGCCGCCGATGTCCCCTACGCTTTCCTCAGCGCGCTGTTCTTCGCGGTGGGCGCCGGCCCGCTCGCGGGGGTGGTCGCCGTCGCCGGGTACGGTATGCGCTCCGCGGGCATCGCGCTCCTGGCCACCTGGGTCGTCGAGAGCCTGCTCCGTCGGCGGCCGCGCCGGGCCGTGGTCCGAGGAATCGTCGCGGCGGCGGCGGTCACGGCGTGGGTCGGCTACACCGGGCAGGTGAAGGCGGACGGCTCGTACACCCACCCCGCGTACACGTACCAGCGGGCCGGCTATCAGTTCTACAACGTGAGCTACGCCGAGAACATGTCGTACGTGGATCCGTTCCGCCCGGAGCTCGGCCGGGTGACGGGACGCCAGATGCGCGACCGCCTGCTGGCAAACGTGCGCGGCATGCCGATGACCATCGGCGAGGGCGTGAGCGTGCATCGCGGCTGGTGGCGCGGCGAGATCGAGAAGCTCAACCAGCGGCTGCCCGGCGCCCCGGTGCCGATGTGGGTCACGGACGCGGCGCTGCTGGGTCTCTCGGTGCCGGTGCTCTGCGGCTTCGTTCTGCTGGCCCTCCAGGGCGAAGTCCTGATCGTCCTCTACGCCGTGGGGTCGCTGGCCATCGTCGCCGTGACGCCGTGGCCGATCCAGTTCGTCCGGTACCTGGTGCCGCTCACCCCGTTTCTGTCGCTGGCCCTCGTGTCGGTGCTGGTCTGGTCTACCCGCAAGGCCGCCCCCACCCGCG
>JACCSZ010000376.1 GCA_013812695.1 Gemmatimonadales bacterium
CCGCTTCAACTCCACACTGAGGATCCAGCATCTACGACCGCAATGCTAACTCGGCCTTGCTTCCAGAATGCTGAAGGCCGTCCCCGTCGCCAGCACACCCGACGGACTGAACCCGGTGGCCGCAAACAGCTCGTTGTACTCCTCCACCGTCCGCTGCCGTGCCTCCCCACCGAACATCATCATTGCCATGTCGAGGAGGGCGATCCCGACATCCGGCTGTCCGGGCACCGGAACCATCTCGACGACCAGCAGCCGGTCCCCGGATCTCGCCCGCTCCCGGCACCGCGCCAGTATCGCCTGGCACTCCGCTTCCGGCCAGTCGTGCAGCACCTGACTGAGGATCCAGATGTCTCCAGTGACTTGCATCGGCTCGAAGAAGCTTCCACCGACCAATTCGCACCGTTCGCGCACTCCTCGTCCCCTGAGCAGGTGGTCCGCGTCGGGCAGCACGTCTGGCCGATCGAACAGAATGCCACAAACACCGGGAGTCGCGGCAACAATGCAGGCTAGCAACGCACCCGCGCCAGCTCCTACATCCACTACGGCCGTTACTCCAGTCCAGTCATACGCCGCGGCAATCGCGGCCTGCTCGTCCTTGCGGATCTCCGCCAGTCCCCGGTTGAACGCAGCGTTCTCGTCCGGGTGGTCCCGCATGTATTCCCACACCTTCTGCCCAAGGGCATGGTCGTGTGATGCTTGTCCCGTCTCCAGGCTGTGCCCGAGCGCGGCGCACGATTTCAGAAACTGCTCCGAAGTCGCGAACAGCGCGTAGTTCCGGAGCCCGCCGGGTGCATCCCGAAACAAGTTCGATGCCTCGCTATTCACGAAGGTGGATGGCGCCACCTCGCGAAACACTCCGAACGCCGTCAGCGCGCGCAGCGCCCGGACGGTGGACAGTGGATGAAGCCCCGATTGGTTTGCCAGTGTTACGGCGTGGACTGCGCCGTCGTCGAGGAGATCCGGCACCCTCGCCCGAATCAGCCTGCCCAGGATCGGCGCGAAGTCCACATGAGAAAGAATGGACATGGCGGTTTGAACGCCGGCGTCGGGCTTCGGTCCGGACACGCGCCCTCCCATTGGCTCGAAGGAAGACCTGGCGGATTTGCGAGCGACGAGTCTCTTGGGTCCTGCCTCAGTGGGCGGCCACGGCAGTCGTCCGCAGGTGGCGGTCGCGTGGAAGGGTCGCGTCGCCGGATCTTTGTGTTGCCGCCTAACGACATGCGCATCAGCTGCAGGCCATCAGGCCCGCGCCCGCATAAACCTTCGTTCCACAGCGCGCTCGCGGAACTCGCCGCCCGAGCGGAGCCGCGCGCCTCTCCGGCTTGTCGGCTGCATGCGCGGGTTAGGCAGCGGCCCGCGTGGAGCACCTCACGACTCCACGTGTGCAAGAATCCATGCTTCCAGGTCCGTCTCGTCAACGATTGACCACGAATGGGGATGCCGTGTCCCATCCGACCGCACCCCGCGTTCCTGAGTCGCTATCAGCTCTGCCTGTTCATTGCCAAGGAGCTGTAGCTGCAGAATGAGCCCGGCCGCATCAAGGGCGTTCATGCTGTAGTACTCCACCTTGCGGTTCGCCATCCACCACTGGATATCGGGCTCCGTATAGAGTCGCACCGGCACGCGGGCAAGCAGCCGGGCCTGGCCCCCGGCTTCCGCAAACGCCGAGAAGGGTGACATCTGGAGGTAGCGTGCCGGCTCCTCATTGGGCGATCCGCCGAGCACACGGCGCATATCGGCTAAGACGGCGCTAGCCTCACGCACAAAGCCGGGGTGAGCACCGCGGCGGATGGCAAGCGTTTCACCGCGCCAGAAGCGGCCGAAGTCTAGGGGCGCATCAACGGCGAAGACGCCCCGAATCCGGACACCTGCCGGGGACCGGCGCGCGGCACAGAACTCAGCATAGCGCACCGCCGCAGTGCCACCGGCGGAGAAGCCGCCGATTACAACTCGATCAGCGGGAACCCCGTAGGTCGTGAGCGTTTCCGCCACGATGGCATCGAGGTGCTTCAGCCATCCATCCTCCAGCCAATGCGAGTGGCCTCCGCCTGCCGGAACAATCGTGATCATTTGATTCCCGGCGAGCCTTTGAGGCAGCATCGAGGGGGTCGAGCCCTCGGTCGTGAACTCATCGTGAGTGGCGGCACCACCCGGGACGAGCACCAGTAACCCCACTGGCTTCCCGCTAGGCTCGTAGATCCGGTAGCTACCGGCGAGTGAGTCCCGGGGGCTGGGGTGCACAACCCGGGTTTGCTGGCCGAGAACGATGCCTGGCCAGGAGAGAACGAGAGCGAACCCTGCCGCGTGGCATCGCATTAAGCCTCCTTTGGTCCCGCCGCTGCCTAACGACATGCGCATCAGCTGCAAGCGCGCTTACCACAATCTCCAATGCATCCATGAGCCAGGCGCGCTTGGCGGCTACATGCGCGTGTTAGCCGGCTATTCAGTTCGGAACGGCTTCGATAATCGAGACGCCTCCGAGCGTGTCGATCTCTCGAGCAAAGCTAAACCCTGATGCGGTGAGAAGGTCCGTATATTCGCGCTGTGTCCGTTGGCGACCTCCGATCGTCAACATCACGATGTCTAGCATTTTGGGCCAGCTCGGTGCGGGATCGTCTGGCAGAATGGCCTCGATGAGGAGCACTTTGGCGTGCGCCGGAGC
>JACCSZ010000382.1 GCA_013812695.1 Gemmatimonadales bacterium
CCACGCGCGATGGCGTCAAGTACTTTGTGGTACAAAGTTGGCCTCGAACTCGCCCCGGGCTGCCCGTGCGATCCACTCATCCCGCGTGCAGTTCGGAGGTGCACTCCGGGCACCGCGTGGCGCCCACCGGGATCGCCATCCGGCAGTAGGGGCAGTCCTTGGAGCTCGGGGCGGCGGTTAGCCGGTTGGCGGCGCGGACGATCACGAACACCGCGAACGCCGTGAGCAGGAACAGGATGACGCTGTTGAGGAATAGGCCGATGTTCAGCGTGACGGCCCCAGCGTTCTTGGCGTCGGCCAGGGTGGCATAGGGGCCGGCGGCTTTGGCCCCCTCCTTGAGCACGACGAAGAGATTCGAGAAGTCGACGTTGCCGAGCAGCAGGCCGATTGGCGGCATGATCACGTCGTCCACGAGCGACTTGACGATGGCGCCGAACGCGACGCCGAGAATGATGCCGACCGCGAGGTCGAGCACGTTGCCGCGCAGCGCGAACGCCTTGAACTCCTTGAGCACGGTGCCGCCCTGGAGGAAGGTGGATGGAGGAACAGCGCACTGAGGATACAGCCGGAACGTAGCCTTCTGGAAGCGCGCGCGGGACGCCGCGATCGCGAGCGGAGCGGCTCGCGCTACTTCACCAGCCCGAAAAACGCATGGAACGCCCGCTTGGCCGCCGGCGTCAGCTTGGTCCGCCGCCACGCATCCGCGGCCTTCCGGAACACCTCGCCCTGGGTCGGATACGGATGAATCGTGGCGCCGATCCTGGCCAGGCCGATGCCCGCCGTCAGCGCGACCGCAAGCTCCCCGATCATGTCGCCCGCGTGCTCGGCGACGAGGGTGGCGCCGAGCATCCGGTCGCTCCCCGCTTCGAGGTGCACGCGCAGAAATCCCTCGGCCTGTCCATCCAACACCGCCCGATCCACATCGTGCATCGGCACGGTGATCGTCTGCACCCGGCGGCCGGCCATCTCCGCGTCGGCCTCGGTCATCCCCACGTGCGCCACCTCAGGCGTGGTGAAGGTCGCCCACGGCATCACGAGCCGGCTGGCCTTGCCGCCGCCGATCCCGAAGAACAGCGCATTGGCCACCACGAGCCTCGCCTGCGCGTCGGCCGCGTGGGTGAACTGGTACCGGGAGCAAATGTCGCCCACGGCGAAGACGCGTGGGTTCGAGGTGCGGAGCCGGTCGTTCACCGTCACCCCGCGCCGGTCGTAGGAGATGCCGGCTTCCTCGAGGCCTAGGCCCTCGACGTTGGGTGCCCGGCCGACCGCGACGAGCAGCGCGTCCCCGGCGATCTCCTGGGTGCCCCCCAGACGCTCGACGTGCAGCACCTGCTCGCCCCGGCGCGTTTCGGCCCGCACGACCTTGGCCTCGTGCACGATCCGGACGCCGTGCGCCTCCATGGCGCGCTCCACGATACCGGCCGCGTCGGCGCCCTCACGGGGGAGGACGTGGGCACCGCGGTCGACCAGCGTGACCTCCGAGCCGAAGCGCGCAAACGCCTGCGCCATCTCGCAGCCGATGGGCCCGGCACCCAGCACCACGAGGCGGCGCGGCAGCTCGGTGAGGGTGAAGATGGTTTCGTTGGTGAGGTAGCGAACCCCGTCGAGCCCCGGGATCGGGGGGGCCGCGGCCCTGGCGCCGGTCGCGATGACGGCGCGTCGGAACCGGAGCGTCCGACCGCCCACCACCACGGTGTCGGGCCCGGTGAACCCACCCTCGGCAAGGAACACATCCACGCCCAGCTCCCGGAAGCGCGCCGCCCCGTCCACCCGGCTGATGCCGGCCCGGAGCCGGCGCATGCGCGCCATCGCCTCGCCGAAGTTCCCCGGACCGGCCACCCGGGGTCCGCCGAAAAGCCGGTGGGAGTCCGCGGCTGCCTGCCACGAGCGGGCCGCGCTGATCACCGCCTTGGATGGCACGCACCCCACGTTGAGGCAATCGCCGCCCATCAGGTGTCGCTCGATCAGCGCCACGCGCGCGCCGAGGCCCGCGGCGATCGACGCGCTCACCAGTCCGGCGGTGCCGGCGCCGATGACGACGAGATGATAGCGCTCACGCGGCTCCGGATTGACCCAGTCCGGCGGGTGAACGTTGGCGATCAGCTCCTCGTTATACCGGTCGAGCGGTTCGACGCGGGCCGTCTCGCGGTCAGTGGTCGCCATGGTCGCCTTCGGTCACCTCCTGCAAGGCGCGGCGCGCGGTGCGGGTGACCAGCGTCGTGACGATGACGGTGGCGACGAGCCCCAGCGCCAGGACCCCGTAGTAGGCGGGGCCGCGCGGCATCGGCGCGCCGCCCGCGAGGCGCGCCACGTCACCCGCCACCTTCCCGTAATAGACGTACAGCAGGGTGCCCGGAAGCATCCCGATCGACGCCACGAGGTAGTCGGCGAAGCGGACGCGGGTGAGCCCGAGCGCGTAGTTGAGGAGGTTGAACGGGAACACCGGCGAGAGCCGGAGCAGGAAGACGATCCGTCGCCCCTGCGTGCCGATCGCGCGGTCGATGGCTGCGAAGCGCTCGTTCCCCGCCAGCCGGCGCTCGACGAAACCCCGCGCCAGGTAGCGGCTGACCAGAAACGCCGCCGACGCGCCGAGGGTGGCGGCGACGAGGACGAGCGCGGTGCCTTTGCCGAGTCCGAAGATCGCGCCGGCCGCGAGGGTCAGGAGCGAACCGGGCACGAACGCCACCGCGGCGATCGCGTATCCCGCGACGAACACCACCGGGCCCCAGACGCCGAGCCCGTCCACCCAGGCGGAGAACGCCGGGATGAGCGCGCCGGCCTTGCGCCCCGCGATGACGAGCACCGCCACACCGGCGAGCCCCAGCAGCACGCGGGCGATCGGGAATTGCTTGGACGGGGCGGCGGCTTCGGGAGCTTGGGGATTCATCGCTCGAGCGTTCAGCATGGTTGAAGTCGTTTCTGCTCCAGGGAAACGTATTCCTGTCATCCCGAGAGCGTAGCGAGGGATCTTCTCACCCTGCGCTCGAACCCGGCCCCAGGTATCCCTCGTTGCTCTCGGGCTGACAGCCGCGCTCACCAACGCCGCGTGGTCTGCACCGGTTCCCTTCCTCCGTCGTCGCACCCCCTCTACGCGGTTCCCGTCTTCGTCGGATGCCCGGCCGCGCTCCACTCCGCCAACCCCCCGCCATACAGACGGGCCGGTAGTGCGTGCGCGTGCAGGATCGACGCGGCGATGGCCGCACGCGCCCCGGTCTGGCAGTGCACCACCAGTGGCCGGCCGGCCGGGATGGTGTCCAGGCACTGCAGCAGCTCCCCCAGCGGGATGTTGGTACTGCCCGAGAGATGCCCGGCGTTCCACTCGCCGCGGCCGCGCACGTCGAGCACCGTCACGGCCTCGGCGCCCATCGCCTCGGCCAGCTCGGCCAGCCCGATCGCCCGTATAGTCTGCAGCGGGCCCCGGGCGACCGGCCAGGTGTCGATCGCCTCGGCGCCGGCGCAGCCCACCACCCGATCGAGCCCGATCCCGGCGAGATCCCGCACGAGCCCGTCGATGCCGTTGCTGGCCGGTTGGCCCGCGAGCAGGTAGAGATCGCGGTCGTACGGGAGCAGCGTGCCGGCCCAGGTCGTGAACGCCCGCCCGGCCGGGATGTTGATGGTCCCCGGCACCGCTCGACCCAAGTACTCGCGGGCCGGCCGGGTGTCCACCACGGTCGCACCGGCCGCGAGCGCGGAGGCCAGCGCGTCGGCATCCATCCGCGCGGGCGCGATGACGTCGCCCAATATCCGGGGGCCATCCCGATTGATCCGCTTCATCTCCGCGAAGTAGCGCGGCGGGTCGGGCTGTCCCGCCAGCACGGCGCGCGCGAACTCGTCCTCGTCGCGCATCGCGAACGCCCAGTTGAACCGCCGCTCGTACCCGAGCGTGGACTGCGGCACCGCACCGAGCGCCTTGCCGCACGCCGACCCGGCGCCGTGGCCGGGCCAGATCTGGAGATAGTCGGGCAGTGCCGCGAGCCGCTGCAGCGACCGGAAGAGCTGTCGCGCCGCCGCCGCCATCGTGCCCGCCATGTGGGCGGCCCGCTCGAGCAGGTCGGGACGGCCGACATCGCCGACGAATACGAAGTCGCCGGTGAGCGCGCCCATCGGCTCGGTGGCCGCGGCGGTGTCGGTGACGAGGAAGGCGAGGTGCTCGGGCGTGTGTCCCGGCGTGTGCAGCACCCGGAGCTCGACCGCTCCGACCCGGAAGGTCGCGCCGTCCGTCAGCAGCGCGGCGCCGTCCCGGGACGCGTACCGGTAGCGCCACCCGTCCCCGCCCTCATCGGAGAGAAGGAGGCGCGCGCCGGCGTGGCTGGCCAGCTCGCGGGCGCCCGAGACGAAGTCGGCATGGATGTGCGTCTCGGTCACGTGGGTGATGCGGAGCCCTTCGGCGGCAGCGGCACACAGGTACGGCTGGATGTCGCGGTTCGGGTCCACCACCAGCGCCTCACCGGTGGTTTGACAGCCGAGCAGATAGCTGGCCTGGGCGAGCGGCTCGTCGTAGAAGCGTCGAAAAAACATGTCGACTCAGGAGTGGGCGGTTCCCAGCAGGGGTCCCAGCGGGAGGCGGAGGCACGCCCGCGCTCCCCCGCCTCGACGCGGCTCGAGCAGCAGCGCCCCCCCGTGCGCCTCGGCGATCTGGCGGCTGAGCACCAGGCCGATGCCGGTGCCGTTGGCCTTGGTCGTGAAGAACGGGACGAACAGGTTGCCGGGATCGGGGAGCCCCGGCCCGTCGTCGTCCACCGTCACCTCGACCACCCCGCCGCGGACCCGCCAACCTACGCCGACGTCGCCGCCGGTTTCGAGCGACGCATCGGCCGCGTTGCGCACCAGGTTGATGAGGAGCTGCTCGAGCTGGTCGCCGTCGGCGGTCACGCTCAGCCGCGGGCCCGCGTCCACCTTCACCTCGAGGCGCGTCTCGAGCGCGGCCACCCGGCGCACCCACCCCTCCACGTCCACCGACGCGAGCCGGGGCCGCGGCAGCCGGGCGAGCTGCGCGTACGCGCCCATGAACCGCGCGAGCGACTCGGAGCGGCCTTCGATGACCTGCAGCCCCGACCGGAGATCCTGCTCCCAATCGGCCGGCCGCGTCGACCGCTCGGCGAGGCTCCGCAGGCTGCCCGCGATCGACTTAATGGGCGCGAGGGAATTGTTGATCTCGTGCCCCAGCACCCGCACGATGCGCTGCCACGCCGAGCGCTCCTCGGCCCGGAGCACGCGGCTCAGGTCCGACAGCACGAGCAGCCGGTGCGGCAGTCCATCCTGGCGAAAGGTACTCCCGCGCACTTCCCAGCGCCCCGCGCCGCCGGCGAACGCGGCTTCGATGGTGCGCGGCGTCTCGCCGTCCAGACAGTCCGCGAGGCCGAGCGCTCCCGCGCCCAGCCCGATCAGCCGTTCGGAGGGCTGTCCGAGCAGCCGCTCGCCGCCGCGGTTGATGAGCCGGAGCCGCTGGCTGCCGTCGAACGCAAAGACGGCCACGTCGATCTCCTCGATCACGCGGCGGAGCAACGTCGTGGCCTCGAGCGCGCCCAGGCGTTGCGTGCGCAGCGTGTCGCTCAGCATGTTCACCTCGAGCAGCGCCAGGCTGAGCCCGTC
>JACCSZ010000383.1 GCA_013812695.1 Gemmatimonadales bacterium
CGGCCCGCGCTCGCGGCGGACGAGGAGCAGTGGGAACAGGCGCTGTACCTCGCGCGACGAGAGATGGAACGCCGGGCGGAGGAGCGAAATCTGCCCGGCTTCTACGCCTGCTCGCTCTCCTGCCGCACCATCGTCTATAAAGCCCTGCTCAGCGGGACCCAGCTCCCCGCGTTCTTTACCGACTTTCGCTATCCGGAGTACGAGAGCGCGATCGCGATCTTCCACCAGCGCTACTCGACCAACACCCTCCCGAGCTGGCCGCTCGCGCAACCGTTTCGGCTCCTCGCCCACAACGGCGAGATCAACACGCTCTGGGGCAACCGGAACGCGATGACGATGCGCCAGCCGATGCTCGCCTCGCCCATCTGGGGCAAGCGGATCGAGCGCCTCCGCGAGGTGATCTGGCGCGACGGGAGCGACTCCGCGAGCCTCGACAACGCGATGGAGCTCCTGACGCGCTCGGGGCGCGACGTCGTGCACGCATCGATGATGATGGTGCCGCAGGCTTGGGAGAAGTATCCGGATCTCGACTCCGGAGTGAAGGCCTTCTATGAGTACCACCAGTGCGTGCTCGAGCCCTGGGACGGACCGGCCGCGATCGCGTTCACCGATGGGGTGCTCTGCGGCGCGTCCGTGGACCGGAACGGCCTGCGCCCGTGCCGGTACAAGGTGCGCCGCGACGGGCTGGTCGTCTCGGGCTCGGAAGTGGGGCTCGTCGACCTCGATCCGCGCGAAGTGGTGGAGTGCGGTAAGGTCGGGCCTGGCGAGGTGCTCGTGGTGGACACCCGGCGGGGCGAGGTCATTCGGAATCTGGACGCCAAGCGCGACGTGGCCGGCCGCCGCCCGTACGCGCGCTGGGTGGCGCGCTACATGGCCACGCTCGTCCCCGACCCGGCGCGCATGCCGCCTGTGCACACCGGCCAAGCACTGACCCGCGCGCAGCGCAGCTTCGGCTACGGCGCCGAAGACCTCCGGCTGGTGCTCGAGCCGATGGGTGGCACCGGCTCTGACCCGGTCTGGAGCATGGGTGACGACACCCCGATCCCGCCGCTCTCGGCGGTGCCCCAGAGCCTGTACGCGTACTTCCGCCAGCGCTTCGCGCAGGTGACCAACCCGCCGATCGACTCGCTCCGCGAGGCGATGGTGATGTCGCTGCGCATGCATCTCGGCCGGCGCGGCTCGCCGCTGCTCGAGCGGCCGAGCTACGCGCGCATGCTTCGGCTCGAGCACCCCGTGCTCCTCCCGGAGGAGATGGCGGCGCTCCGGAACGTCGCGGGCTTCTCCACAGTGACGCTCGACGCGGTGTGGGATACCACGCGCGGCACCGACGGGCTCCGGCCCGCGCTCACCGCCCTCCGCCGCGCGGCAGAGCGTGCGGCGCGGCGCGGCGCGCACATCCTGGTCATCAGCGACCGGGCCGCCGACGAGACCCACGCCCCGATCCCGATGTTGCTGGCCATCGGCGCGGTACGCCAGCACCTGGTGCACACCGGCCTGCGCGCGCGCGTCGGCCTGGTGGCCGAGGCAGGCGATGCATTCGACATCCACCACTTTGCGACGCTCATCGGCTACGGTGCCGAGGCGGTGCACCCGTGGCTGGCGCTCGAGACGCTCGATGGACTGTTCCATGCGCACCGCGAGCCGTCGCGGCGCGACCCCGACGCCGCCCCCCGCCCCGCCCCTGCCGAAGCGCGAGCCCAGTTCCGCTCGGCCGCGGAGAAGGGACTGCTCAAGATCCTGTCCAAGATGGGGATCTCCACCCTCAGCTCGTATTGTGGTGGGCAGATCTTCGAGGTCCTCGGCCTGGGGAGTGAGGTGATCGCCACCTGCTTCGCCGGCACCGCGTCGCCGCTCGGCGGTATCGGCTTCGACGAGATCGCGGAGGACGTGCTCGCGCTGCATTTGGTCGCCTACCAGCACGAAGCGGAGGGCAGTGAGCCGGCGTCGCTCCCCGATCACGGCCGCGTTCGGTTCCGGAAGGACGGCGAAGACCACGGCTGGGCACCACCGACAGTCGTGGCGCTGCAGCAGGCCGTGAAGGCCAACGGCCCGGATGCCTACGGCGGGTTCCTGGCCAAGCAGAGCGGCCGCCGACCCGCCGGGCCGCGCGACTTGCTCGCCGTGCGACCGGGAGCGGCCGTGCCGATCGACGAGGTCGAGCCGGCCGACGCGATCCGCACCCGGTTCATCTCCTCGGCCATGTCGCTCGGCGCGCTCTCCCCCGAGGCGCACGCGACGCTGTCGATCGCGATGAACCGCATGGGCGCCCGCTCGAATTCGGGCGAGGGCGGTGAAGATCCGCACAACTACCACGGCTTCGCGAACGGCGACCGTGCCGACAACCGGATCAAGCAGGTGGCGAGCGCGCGGTTCGGCGTCACCACCGAGTACCTGAGCCGGGCCGAGGAGCTGGAGATCAAGATCGTGCAGGGCGCCAAGCCGGGCGAAGGCGGCCAGCTTCCCGCGCACAAAGTGACCGAGCTGATCGCGCGACTTCGGCATTCGGTGCCCGGCGTGTCGCTCATCTCGCCGCCGCCGCATCACGACATCTATTCGATCGAGGATCTGGCGCAGCTCATCCACGATCTCAAGACCGTGAACCCGCGCGCCCGCGTGGGCGTCAAGCTCGTGAGCGAGACCGGGGTGGGCACCGTGGCGGCGGGGGTGGCCAAGGCGTACGCCGACTACGTGCTGATCGCCGGTCACAACGGGGGGACCGGGGCCTCGCCGCTCTCATCGATCAAGCACGCCGGCTCGCCCTGGGAGCTTGGATTGGCGGAGGCGCAGGCGACACTGGTGCGGAACGGGCTCCGGCACCGGATCGAAGTGCGTACCGATGGCGGATTGAAGACCGGCCGCGATGTGGTCATCGCGGCGCTGCTCGGCGCGGAGTCCTACGGATTCGGGACCGCCCCGCTCGTCGCGATGGGTTGTGCCATGGCCCGGCAGTGCCACATCAACACCTGTCCGACCGGCATCGCGACCCAGCGCGAAGACCTGCGCGCCAAGTTCAAGGGCACGCCCGAGCAGGTCATCACCTACTTCACGCTGCTCGCCGAGGAGGTCCGGCAGATCCTGGCGACGATGGGGGCCAGGAGCCTCGACGAGATCATCGGGCGCAACGAGCTGCTCCAGCGGGTGGAGCGACCGGACGTGCCGCGGGCGCAGATGCTCGACCTGTCGCTGCTCATGACGCCATCGGCCACCGCGCGCACGCCCGGTCAACCGGGCGCGCCGCTCCGACGCACGCTGGCGCGGAACGACCGGCCGGGAGTGATCTCGCTCGACGCCGAGATCCTCGCCGACCTCGAGCCGTATCTCGAGAGCGGCCTGCCGTTCTCGGGCACGTACCAGATCCACAACCATCACCTGGCGGTGGGGGCCCGCGTGGCCGGCACCATCGCCGAACGGCGCGGCGACGCGGGATTGCCGCCAGGCTCGGTGCGCCTCCGCTTCACCGGGAGCGCGGGGCAGAGCTTCGGCGCCTTCACCTGCCGCGGCATGCACCTGGAGCTCGAGGGCGAAGCGAACGACTACGTCGGCAAAGGGCTGAGCGGCGGCGAGCTCATCATCCGTCCGTTCCGGCGGGCGGCGTACGCGGACGTTTCGCACCAGCATCTGAT
The DNA here is from genome assembly GCA_013812695.1 of Gemmatimonadales bacterium. GTDB lineage: Bacteria > Gemmatimonadota > Gemmatimonadetes > Gemmatimonadales > GWC2-71-9 > CAVVWJ01. Next base: position 3,624 of record JACCSZ010000383.1, read on the forward strand.
CATCGGGAACACGATCCTGTACGGGGCCACCAGCGGCAAGCTGTTCGCGGCCGGCCAGGCGGGGGACCGGTTCGCGGTGCGGAACTCGGGCGCGGTCGCGGTCATCGAGGGCGCCGGCAACCACTGCTGCGAGTACATGACCGGCGGGATCGTCGTCGTGCTCGGCCGTGCGGGACGCAACTTCGGCGCGGGCATGTCGAACGGGGTGGCGTACGTGCTCGACGAACCGGAAACGTTCGAGGCGCGCGTCAACCATGACATGGTGGACCTCGGCGAACTGGAGGGTGCCGACCTGGCGCTCGTGCGCCGCCTCGTCGAGGAGCACGAGGAAAAGACCGCGAGCCCGCGCGCGCGCCGGATCCTGGTGCATTGGGACCAGTTCGTTCCGCAGTTCCGAAAGGTCGCGCCGAAGGGTGCCGAGGCGCTGGTGGCGGCGGCACGGGACGCGTACCTGCACTCCCCGGGCACGGAGCCCATGCTGGCGCGGCGCAGCGCCTGATGCTCGGCTGTCGCAGGGGCTGGTGCGTGGTCTGCTCTTGGAGGCGTGGCTGCACCACCGAGGTACAGCGGGCACCGAGATCACGGAGGCACAACACGAGAAGTCTGTAGTTCTCCGTGCCCTCGGTGCCTTTGTGACGATACCCGATTCGCTCCCGCGCGGCGGTAGGGCACAGGCTTGCTTGCGGAGCTGGCGCAGAATCGCTAACTTGCTGGACAACAAGCAAGCCTTAGTGGAGCGCCCGTGCCCCAGCCTGTGGAAAAGGAAAGAAACGCGGCGCGGTCTCGCAC
>JACCSZ010000398.1 GCA_013812695.1 Gemmatimonadales bacterium
GCGGACGACGACGAAGAACAACTCTACCGGGCCCGCGCGATCCGGACGCAGGACTACTACCTGCAGAAATATCCGCTGGATCCGGAGGCACCCTGACTCGGGTCCGCCTCCTACCAGCGCACCACCGCACTCCCCCACAAAAACCCCGAGCCGAACGCCGTGAACGCCACCAGGTCGCCGGGGCGCACCCGGCCTGCGCGCACACACTCGTCCAGCGCGATCGGAATCGTTGCCGCCGTGGTGTTGCCGTACCACATGATGTTGTTGTAGATCTGATCGTCTCGCAGGCCGAGCGTCTTCTGCATCAGCTCGGCGATGCGCAGATTCGCCTGGTGTGCGACGAGCAGCGTGAGATCGGCGGTCGTCTGTCCCGCCGCTGCCAGCGCCGCCCGCACCGATTCCGGCATCCGGACCACCGCGTGCCGGAACACTTCTTTGCCGTCCATCTCGAGGAAGTGCCGGCCCGCGTCGATCTGCTCGCGCGAGACCCGCGGGTGGTACATCGAACCCGGGCTGTCCACCCACAGCTTCTCCGCATGGACGCCCTCGCCGTGCAGGTCGAACGCGAGGATCCCGCGCTCGTCATCGTCGCTCGGCCCGAGCACCACCGCGCCGGCGCCGTCGGCGAAGATCACCGCTGTGTTGCGCCCGCGGGTCGTCACGTCCATGCCGGTCGACTGAATCTCCGCGCCGACCACCAGCACGCGCCGGAACTGCCCGCACCGGATGAAGGCATCGGCCGCCGCGAGCGCGTACACGAACCCGCTGCACTGGTTCCGGATGTCGATCGACGGGATGGTGCCGACGCCCAGGAGCCGCTGAAGGAACACCCCGTTCCCGGGCGCGAAGTGGTCGGGGGTGGCCGTGGCGTAGACGATCGCGTCCAGGTCGCTGGGGGCGAGCGTGGCCGCCTCGAGCGCCCGGAGCGATGCCGCGTGGGCCAGGCCCGCACCGGTCTCCCCCTCCCGGACCCATCGGCGCTCCTGGATGCCGGTGCGGGTCCGGATCCACTCGTCGCTTGTGTTCATGCGGCTGGAGAGATCGTCGTTCGTGACGACGCGGTCGGGGACTGCGAAACCGGTCCCCAGGAATCGCGCGCGAGGCATGGGAGATCCGAGGTCGTGTGAAGGGCGTTAAGTATATCGCCGGCGCGGCACCGCCCACAGCAACCAGATCCAGGCGAGCCAGGCCGCCGTTAGCCTCCCGTTCATGCCGCGCCAGGTCTCCCAGACGACGCCGAGCGGGGTGAGCCACCCAGGCCAGGCGTCGTCCCCCCGCAGCCGGTGGCGCTCGACGATGCGCGAGGATCCGAACCCCTGCTCGAGCCCTTCGAGGAGCCGGTCGCACACCACGCGTCCGGCCGGCCGGGCGCCGGGGAGCGGCATCAGGTTCCACACCATGCTGGTGGCGCCCCACCCGTGGCTGTCGCTCGCGCCCACCACGAACAGACCCGTCCGCCGCGCGAGCGCCACCGCCGAGTCGCGCCGCACGCGGGGAAATTCGTTGGCCTTGGGCGAGGCGTTGACGATCTCCAGCCCGTCGGCGCCGGCGGCGGCGAGCGAGTCGAGCCCAGCCCAGTGGTTGCGGTCGTACTCGGGGAGCGACAGCACGCTGAGCGCGCCGTAGGCGGAGTCGCTCTCGACCAGCAGGGCGCGCAGCTCCTCGAGCGAGCCGTTGTATCGCGTGCGATCCACCGGTCCCGTGTCGCCCAGCAGGACGACATGGGCCCGCCAGGCGCTGATCTCGATGCCGGGGCAGACCACGGGCGGGTCGGACCCTTCCCGGAGCCCTTCGACGGTATTGTGGTCGGTCACGAAGAAGGCGTCGAAGCCGGCCCCGCGGTGCCACCGCTGCGTGGCCGCCACGTCGAAGCCGCGCATCAGCGTGCCGCGCACGTCGTGCGACACGTTGGTGTGGCTGTGCACGTCGAACACGATCGCGTCAGGTCCCGCGCCGGCGAGCCTCGCCATCGGGCGATGCCACAGGAGCCCGCCCGCCACGAACAGCACCACGCCGGCCAGCGCGGCCAGCAGCAGACCGAGCTCCCGGCGGACCGGCGCCCCGCGTGCCGGCGCATCGCTCCGGGCTAGGCGCCGCCAGAGCGCCCGCGCGCCGCGCCAGAGGACGTACAGCACCAGCAGCCCGGTCAGAAACCCCCGGAGCCGGCTCATGCTCAGCATCGAGACGCCGTCCCACAGGCTGAAGAGCGGCGCGAGCGCGACGTAGAGCGCCGGGTAGTCCAGCCGGAGGGTCGGCGGGAGCGGGGAACCGAGCGGGTCGCCGAGCGGCGGTGCGGCCGCGGCACGGGCGGCGAGGAGCCCGGCCGTCAGCCCGAGCGGCAGGACGAGTCCGGCACGGGCACTGCGGTGGAAGTACCGGAGTGGGGAGGGAATGTGTGACAATATATCCGGAGCACCCGGCCGGACGCACCCAAAGGACTGACGAGCGATGGACGAGCCCGACTACGAGCTGGACGACGAGTTTCCGGCGGGCGACGGCACGGTCGAAACCGAAGCGACCGTCCTCTGCCCCTACTGCGGCGAGATCAACGAGATCGGCCTGGACCCGGGCAGCGGGAGGCACCAGGAGTACGTCGAGGACTGCCAGGTCTGCTGCCGGCCCTGGCGGGTGGTCGTCACCTACCTCCCCGACGGCGCGGCCGAAGTCGTGGTCGAGGCGGAACAGCCGGACTGATGTCATCCTGAGCGCAGCGAAGGAGCCATGCGTCCGGTCACGGCTCCTTCGCTACGCTCGGGATGACAGGCGGGGCGCCAGGCTCAGATCCCCCCGAGCCACGGGTAGCCCTGGTCCTCCCAGTAGCCGCCCGGCCGCTCGCGCGTGAAGGTCATGGCGGTGAGGTACTTGGTCAGCTTGTAGCCGAGCTTGATCGGGGAGTACAGCCGAAGTGGCGCGCCGTGGTCGGGCATGAGCGGTCGGTCGTTGTGGGCGTACGCCAGGATCGTCTGGGGGTGCATGGCGCTGGTCAGGTCCCAGCCGTTGGCGTACCGGTTGTCGAACGAGTCGAACCGCAGATACCGCGCCTCCGACGTGGGCTGCACCAGGTCCGCCACCGCGGAGACCGGCACACCGGACCACGAGCCGATGGCGGTCCAGCCCTCCACGCAGTGATGCTTCACGGTGTAGGTCACCCGCGGCAGCGACTCCAGCATGGCCCGAGTGAACCGCGTCGGCATCCGCACCAGGCCACCCACATTCAGCGCCCAGTCCTTCCCCCCCGGGGGCAACGGAAACCGCCCGGTCTCGTTGCGCACGATCGAGTAGGCCGGAAACTGACCGGGCGCCGAGCGTGCCGCCACGGGATAGTCGCGGGCCAGGCGAGCGGGCGAGTGCAGGAGCTTCTCCCCGATCCAGTCGTTGAGCCGGCTGATGGCGCGGAGACGCGGCTCGAGCACGGGGCCGCCGTCCCAGCCGCAGGCGGCCGCGAGCGAGGCGGGTGCCACCAGGCCAAGCCGGAGCAGGTCGCGTCGGGTGAGGCCGGGTTTCTGGTCAGTCATGGCTCGGAAACTTTCCGCGGTACCAGCCGGTGACCATGGCCCGGAGCGAGGCCGGATCCACGAGAAACACCAGGGCGACGTGGACCAGGGTGAACCCCACGAAGAGCCACACCGTCCAGAAATGCCAGTACCGGGTGAGCTCGTAGCCGCCGAACAGGAACGTCAGCCAGGCGAGCTGTATCGGCTTGTAGATCGCGAAGCCGGTGAGCGCGGCCAGCGCGCCGAGGATCACGATGAACGTGTAGGCGGCTTTCTGGAGCGCGTTGTGTTTGCCCTGGGGCGGGTGCGTGGAGCGGAGCCCCAGGTAGTACAGTTGCATCTGCACCGCGGGTCCCACGTCCCGCGGGCGGAACAGCAGCGAACGCCATTCGCCCGTCACCGCGAGGAATCCGAGGTAGAGCAGGCCGGAGATCACGAACGGCCAGGCGAGCGCGAAGTGCCAGTTGAGCCCTCCCGCGAGCCATCCACCGAGCCGCGCCCAGGCCGGGAGGGATTGGCCGTCGAACGGATTTGGATAGGAGGTGCCGCGCGGACCGAAGTGGGTGTATGCGTTGTAGATCTGGAGCCCGCTGGCGATCAGGCCGACCAGCACGACGGTGTTGACCCAGTGCGTCAGGCGCACGATGCCGTGATGCCGCTTGACGAGCGGGGCTGCGGCGGCCTGTGCGTCCACGGTCTCGGTGGCCTCCATGGTCGTGCTCCGGGCATGATGGGAAAGGTCTAATCTAGCAAAGCAACGCCGCGCGACCTCGGGCGGTTCTCCGCTCGGACCGGCGCGGCCGGCCGGCTACTCGTACCGGAGCGCGACGATCGGATCGAGCCGCGCCGCCCGCCGCGCCGGCCAGATGCCGAAGAACAGCCCCACCACCGCGCTGAACCCGAACGCCACGATCACCGCGGCGGGCGAAATCAGCGTGTTCCACTGCATGACCCGCGCGAGCACTACGGTGGTCGCCAGCCCGACCAGGATGCCGAGCACGCCGCCCAGGATGCAGAGGGTGAGCGCCTCGATCAGGAACTGGAGCAGGATGTTGGCGCGGGTCGCGCCGAGGGCCTTCCGGATCCCGATCTCGCGGGTGCGCTCGGTGACCGACACCAGCATGATGTTCATGATCCCGATGCCGCCGACCACCAGGCTCACCGCCGCGATGCTGGCGAGCAGCGTGGTGAAGACCTGCGTGGCCTGCTGCTGGGTCTGCAGGATGTCCTGCTGGTTGCGGATGGTGAAGTCGTTCGGCTCGCCGGGACGGATATGATGCTCGCGCCGGAGGATCCGCTCGAGGTCCACCATCCCCTGCTCGATCGGCACCCCGTCCTCGACCTCGATCGCCAGTGACCGCAGCCGCTTGGTGCCGAAGACGCGGTACTGCGCCGTCTCGAGCGGAATCAGCACCTGCTCGTCCGGATTCTGAAAGCCGCCCGAGGCGCCTTTGGAGCTCAGCACGCCGACGATCTCGAACGGAATGCCGCGGATGAACAGCATCTGATGGATCATGCCGGCCGGGTTACCGCCGAGCATCTCGGGCACGGCGGAGCCGAGCACGGCATGGCGCTGCCGTGCCGCGTCGTCGCCGGCGCTGAACATCCGGCCGTAGGGCACGGTGTAGTTCCGGACGTCGGTATAGTTGGCGGTGGTCCCGATGATCTGCAGGTTGCGGTTCTGGTTGCCGTAGGCCACCTGCAGCGACTGCTGCGCCTCGGGCACCACGGCGCTGAGCAGCGCGGCGCCGCGCCGGAGCGCCTCGTAGTCATCGGTGCTGAGGACCGTCCGGTCGGTGATCATGACGGCGCCGCTCCGCCCCTGGCCCGCGAAGACGGTGAACACGTTGGCCCCGAGCGCCGCGATCCGCGCCTCGACCGCTTGCTGCGCCCCCGAGCCGAGCGCCACCATCGTGATCACCGCCGCCACCCCGATGATGATGCCGAGCATCGTGAGCATCGAGCGCAGCGCGTTGGCCCGGATGGACGAGATGGCGACCGCGAAGGTCTCCCCGAGGAGCATCGCTACCGACCCGGCGCGGCGGCGCCGCCCGGGCGCGCGCCGCCTGGGCCGCCGGTCTGCTGCTGCATGCCGGGCACGGCTCCGCCGCCGGTCATCTGGTTCATGCGTTGCCGCATGTCCTGCTGCGACTGCACCAGGCTCGCGCTCGGCAGCACGTAGACCGAGTCGCCCGGCCGCAGCCCCTCGAGCACTTCGCTGTAGTCGAGGTCGGTGAGTCCGGTGCGGATCCAGACCGGGACGGGCGCGCCGTTGCGCGTCGCGAACACGATGTAGCGTCCGCTGCCCGCGTCGGTCTCGCGCGACGGGCCGGAACCGCCGGACGGCCGGCGGCGGCGGACGGAATCCGGTCGTGCGGCCGGCGCTTCACCGGTGGCGCGCGAGGTGGCGC
>JACCSZ010000400.1 GCA_013812695.1 Gemmatimonadales bacterium
ACATCCTCATCCACGACAAGAAGATTTCGGCCATGAAGGAGCTGCTCCCGGTCCTCGAGAAGGTCGCGCAGAGCGGCCGTCCGATGCTCATCATCGCAGAGGACGTCGAGGGCGAGGCGCTGGCCACCCTGGTCGTCAACAAGCTCCGCGGCACTCTCAAGGTCGCGGGCGTCAAGGCGCCGGGCTTCGGTGACCGCCGCAAGGAGATGCTCCGCGACATCGCGGTGCTCACCGGTGGACAGGTGATCTCCGAGGAAGTCGGCTTCAAGCTCGAGAACGCCACGCTCAACGATCTCGGCCGCGCCAAGCGGATCGTCATCGACAAGGACAACACCACCGTCGTCGACGGCAAGGGCAAGGAAGGCGACATCTCGGGCCGCATCAACGAGATCAAGGCCGCGATCGACAAGAGCACCAGCGACTACGATCGTGAGAAGCTCCAGGAGCGTCTGGCCAAGCTCTCCGGCGGCGTGGCGGTGATCAATGTCGGCGCCGCGACCGAGACCGAGATGAAGGAGAAGAAGGCCCGGGTCGAGGACGCGCTGCACGCCACGCGTGCGGCGGTCGAAGAGGGCATCGTGCCGGGCGGCGGGGTCGCCCTGCTCCGGGCGCAGAGCTCGCTCGACAAGATCCGCGGCACCGAGGACGAGAAGATCGGGGTCGAGATCGTCCGGCGCGCGCTGGAGGAGCCGATCCGCGCCATCGTCCAGAACGCGGGCGCCGAAGGGTCGATCGTGGTGGCCAAGGTGCGCGAGTCGAAGGAGAAGAACTTCGGCTACAACGCGGCGACGGACAACTACGAGGATCTGGTCAAGTCGGGCGTCATCGACCCGACCAAGGTCACGCGGACGGCGCTGCAGAACGCCGCGTCGATCGCCGGCCTGCTGCTCACCACGGAGTGCGTGGTGGTGGAGAAGAAGGAAGACAAGCCCGCTTCGGCCGGTGGGCCTCCGGGTGGTGGCATGGGCGGGATGTACTAAGCCCCGCTTCCGGAATCGGTATAACAGAGCGCCCCGGCAAGTTCCGGGGCGCTCTGTTTTGCCTGCCCACGCTACCACGATCCCCGCCACACGCTGCAGGAGCCGTGAGCGCGGCGAGTCCACCGCTTGTTGCCTCCTCCGTGGGCGGAGAAGGTTACGGCAGGCTCATGAGGGCGCGAAAGGGCGCGTAGCTCCGGTACCCAGCGAAATCCCGCTCGCTGTGCACGTGCCGCTCCCAGATCGAGATCACGGGGGCCCCTTCCCGGAAGGACTGCCGCAGCAGTTGGACCGCCCGGGCCGAGTCTCCCCGCAGGGCCGCGATCCGCGCCCGCCCGTACGTATTCCGTCCCAGCGGAAAGGCGCGCGGCCAGGCTGCGAGCTGGTCGTCCGCGCGGACGGCATCGCGCAGATCTCCCAGACGAGCGGCTGAGGCGCCGACACCGATGACCGATTCGATGTCCGCTGGGTAGCGCGCGAACACTTCCGCATAGCGCCGCCGGGCGTCGGCCCAGCGTCCAGCCTCGTAGAGCAGGTCCGCCCCGATTCGGTCTAAATCCACACTGGAGGCTTCCGACGTGGCCCGCGCGCTCGCGAGGGCGGTCGACGCGAGCAACCGATCGGCTGCCTCGCCGTGGCCGTGCGTTCTGAGCTCCGCGGCGCCGGCCAGCGCGCGATATGACAGGTCCAGCACCGCGTCGGGATCGCCGACCAGCGCGCGCTCGACCTCTCGGGTCACCTCCACCGCTCGGCCCAGTGCGGCCAATGCCCGAATGTGGGCGACCTGCGGACCGAGGTCGGCCGGAAAGCGTCGGACGCCGCGCGTGGCGGTCTCGAGCTCCCGCTCGTACTCGCCGCGCTCGTGCTGCGCCCGCGCCATCGATTGCCAGTAGATCGGCGAGAACAAGAGCAGCCCGCGGTCCGGGTCCACATGGGACAACGCGTCGAGCGCCTGTTCGGGGTCACCGACGCCGAGGGCCATCTCCGCGAGCAGCGTGTACCCCTCGAACGAGCCTGGGGTGAGGCGAGCCAGATCGCGGGCCGCCCGCACCCGCCCGGGCCGGTCGCCCCGCAAGTTGGCGCGCAGGCCGTCCACGATCGCTTGTTCCACCGGGGTAAGCTGGCTGCGATGGGCGTCGACCGAACGGACGATCGAGTCCACCGCGGCCCACTGCCCATCCAGCGACCGCACGTACGCCTCCATCAGCCGCGGCGGCAGGTAGGCGCTGTCGAGCGCGGTCGCGTGCGCGGTCCGACGAAACAGGTCGGCGGTGTCGCCGCGCCAGAAGCTCTCCCACGCCCGGCTCACCTCGTCGTACGCCTGATAGGACGGCGGCTGGCTCAGGCCCGCGGCCATGCCCATGCTCTGCGTATCGACCGCACTCGCCACCGACGCCACGGTGCGGCGGGCGAGCGTGGGGATCACGCTGGACGGATCCCCGATGGCGGCGCTGACCGGATTCAGGGAGCGCGTGAGCTTGTGCGAGGCGACATCCGTGATCTGCACCTCGAACCGCAGGCTGTCGCCCTGGCGGTAGTAGCTGCCGGAGACGACCAGGCCGGAACCGGTTTCCTGGGCGATGCCCACGGCCATCTCCGCTGGGCGCAGCAGCCGCGGCATCCCGGCCACGAGCTTGGCGGTGAGCCACGAGGTCCGCGGATCCACTACCTGGAATTGCCCGGTCTGCGTGAGGCCTCGGGCGATCCAGTCCGCGGCCATATCGCCGACCGGCGCCAGCGTCGAGTCGCCGGTGCGATTGTCCAACGGCGCGACCACGATCCGGTTGGGCACTAGGGTCGCTTGCGGCCGGATGAGCAAGGTGGTCAAGGTCGCGCGTCGGTCTGGTCCGAGCGCCCAGAGCCCCGCGAACCCTGTGACGACGGTGACGAGGGCGGCGGCGGCAGCGGCCTTCTGCCACCATGGCCAGTGCCGGATCCGGCCGATGGCCCGCGCGCGCGCGCGATGGTGCGCGACCGCCTCCGCCGCCTCGGGTTGGGTCTGACGCCGGCGCCAGGCGCGCGCGGCGCTCCGGTGCAGGCGGTTCCGGCGCGCGGCTGGCGTGCGCTCGTACGCGACCCGCGCCACGAGCTCGTGGATGAACTGGAAGGCGTCGCCGCCCCCCGGCGCGCGCCGGATCAGCCTCTTGGTAAGCAATTCCCCAAGCGCGGCTTCGGTTCTCGAGCCATCGGCGCCAGCAACCTCGCGGAGCAGATCCTGCCGGAACACGCCGCCCAGCACTGCGGCCGCGGCCACGATGTCCTGGCATGCGCTGTCGAGCAGCGTGAGCCGTCGGTCCACCGCCTCGCGGAGGCTCCGGGGCAGGGGCAACTGCCGTTCACCGATGGCGGCCACGTGCCACGAGCCGGTGGCACTCGAGGCGAGGCTCCCGTCGTCGACCAGCGCGGAGACCATCTCCACCGTGTAGGATGGATTTCCGCCTCCTTCGGCGTGGAGCCGCGAGGCCAGCGCCTTCCGATCGTCCGGAAGCAGCGCCAGCATCGACCCTAGCATCGCTTCGATCTGCGGCGGATTGAGAGGCGTCAGGGTGAGGCGGCGAACCCGTGGCAACGACCGCAGCCCGGCCACCACCGCCGACCCGTCCGACTCCTCGGGCCGAGTAGTCAGGATGGCGAGCAGCCTGGCGC
>JACCSZ010000404.1 GCA_013812695.1 Gemmatimonadales bacterium
CTGTCCCGGAACCGCCGCAACAGCTCGATCTGCTGGCGCGAGATCTGATTCATCGTCGGCAGCCGGCGCGCGAGCTTGCGCCGGAACCGCGGGAAGCGCTCGGCGAGCTCCGAGCCCCCGCTGATCCCGAGCACGGCCTCGACCGTGCGACCGTACTCCTCTTCGATGAGCGGAAACACCGCCTCGCGCACCCGGGCGTCCGGTACCAGCTCCGCATATTCCCGCGCGATGTCGAGGTCGACGTAGGACAGGGTCTTTTCGACCTCGTCCACGATCAGCCGGAACAGGCGGGAGTCGCTGAACATCCGCTGGATAAGCGCGGTACCGCGGTTGCCGCGGACCTGCAGAAACGTGAGCACGCCGCTCCCTACCCCGAACCAGCCCGGCACGAAGTGCCGGTTCTGCGACCAGGCGAACACCCACGGGATGGCGCGCAGGTCGCTCAACGACCGCGCGCCGAAGCGCCGCGCCGGCCGGGAGCCGAGGTTGAGCAGCGAGATCTCCTCGAGCGGGCTGGCCGCCTGATAGTAGGCGAGCAGGTCGGGGTGATCCACCAGCTTCCGATACGCCGCCTGCGCCGCGCCGGAGAGTGCCTCCATGGCCTCGTCGAACTCGGCCGTCGGCGCCAGCGCCTCCTCACGCTCCGACTTGAGGCTGTGCTCCACCACGCTCGACGCCAGCAGCTCGAGCTGGTACTGCGCGGTGCCGCGGTTGGCGTACTTGAACGAGACCACCTCCCCCTGCTCGGTGATGCGCATCCGCCCGCCGACGGAGCCCGCCGGCTGGGCCGCGATCGCCCGGCCGGTCGGCGCCCCCCCGCGACTGACTGAGCCGCCGCGTCCGTGGAAGAAGGCGATCGGCACGCCGCTCTCCCGGCCCACGCGCGTGAGCTTGATCTGAGCCTTGTACAGCTCCCAGTTCGACGTCAGAAAGCCGCCGTCCTTGTTGGAGTCCGAGTACCCGATCATGACCTCCTGCACCCCGCCCTGCGCCCGCACGCTCCGCTTGACCAGGGGCACGGCCAGCAGCTCGCGCATGATGGCCGGGGCCCGCTGCAGATCCTCGATGGTCTCGAACAGCGGCACGATCGGCAGCGTGCAGCTCTCGATGCCCGCCGCGTCGGCGAACAGGCCGCCCGTCTTGGCCAGCAGATACGCGCCAAGCACGTCCGGCACGCTTCGCGTCATGCTGAGCACGAAGGCGCCGAACGCCTCGCGGTCGATTTCTTCGCGGAGCCGGCGCACCAGCTGGAACATGCCCAGCGTCTCGGCCGTCTCCGCCGGCAGCTCGGGCGGCGACGCTCCCGCCGGGAGCTGCCGCGCCAGCTCCGCCGCCACCCAGGCACGCCAGGCGTCCGACCCGATTTCAGGCGGGTCGCCGGGGCCGGCAGTGGCGCGCCAGAGATCGGCCAGGGCGGCGTTGAGCTTGGTGGTGTTCTCCCGGATGTCGAGCCGTACGGTGCTGAAGCGAAACGACTCCACTTCCCGCCGGACCGGGCGCACGATGGCGTTCGCCAACTCGGGCCGGCCGGCCTGCCGGAGCTCGTCCTCGATCAGCTTGAGATCGGCCAGCAGCGCATCGGCCGAGGCATAGCCGGCGGGATCGGGACGGGTATCGCCACGCTCGGTGCGCTCGGTCATCACCTGGATGCGCCGAAGCATGACGCCGAGGTATTGCCGGAAGACCTCGCCCGGATTCCGCGAGGCGATTTCCTCCGCCTCGCCGGTGGCCGCCAGCTCGCGCTCGAGCGCCGCCCGGAAGCGGTCCGAGAGCGGCACCGCTTTCTCCGTGATGCTCAGCGCACGGACCAGCTCGTCGAGGCGACGCCGGTACCGGCGCAGGCCGGTGAGCCGATTCTCGAGCAGTGTGCTGTGGGTGACGTCGTTGGTGACGAACGGATTGCCGTCGCGGTCGCCGCCGATCCAGGAGCCGAACTGGAAAAACGGTGGCACCACCCAGGCTTCGCCGGGATAGTGCTGCGCGAGCACGCGCTCCACCTTCTCCAGCAGGTCGGGCACCGCCTCGAACAGCGTCTCGTTGAAGAAATGGAGGCCCCAGTAAACTTCCTGCGGAACGGTGGGTTTCTGGAGACGCAGCTCCCCTGTGAGCCAGAGCAGCTCGATTTCGTTCCGGAGCCCGTCCATCAGCCCCTGGCGCTCGCGCGGGGTCCAGCGCGGGGACTCCAGGTCGACCAGCCGGCGGTAGATCCGGCGGTGCTTCTCGAGGACGGTGACTCGCCGCGCTTCCGTGGGATGGGCGGTGATCACGGGACGAATCCGGAGCACGTTCAACAGCTCTCGGATCTCCAGCGGCTTCACGCCGCTGGCGGCAGCGCTGGACACGACTTGAGCGAAGGTGCCACGCAGCTGGTCGTAGCCGCGCTCGATCTCGACTTGCCGGCGGCGGCGAGTGCCGCGGCGTACGCTCAGGAGGTCGTGGAGCTGCTGTCCACGCTGCTGCTCGATCTGGTGCGCGAGCGGCAGCCGGAGGTCGAGTCGGTGCTCCGCGGGGAGCGCCAGCCGTCCAGCCTCAGTCCGGAGCT
>JACCSZ010000041.1 GCA_013812695.1 Gemmatimonadales bacterium
GCGCCCAGCATCGCGTAGGCAATCCCGGTGTTGCCGCTCGACGCGTCCAGCAGCCGGCGGCCGGGGACGATGCCCCGGGCGAGCGCGTCCCGCAGGATGGCGCGCGCGGCGCGATCCTTCACGCTGCCGCCTGGGTTGAGCCACTCGGCCTTGAGCCAGAAGCGCCCGGCGCCCTCCGGCAGGTCGACCGGCAGCAGCGGGGTGTTCCCCACCGCCTCCCACAGCGCCGGCTCGCGCGCGGCGGCCAGATGGTGCACTGCCGTCATCGACTCCTCCTCGCACTTCCCAAAAACAAAAACCCGACCGGGAGGTCGGGCGGGCGAGTGGCGACGGCGCGGCGCTAACTCGCGGACGAGATCCCGACCAGCTCCTGCACCTGAGCCTCCTGCTTCATCAGGTCGGCGAGCGAGATGCTCGCCAGCAGCTCATCGACGCGCTGCTGGAGGGCGTGCCAGACGGGCCGGATGCTGCAGGTGGCGCCGGGGCTACATCGCGCGGCATCGACCGGATGGGTCTCGCAATTGACCTCGAAGGTCTGATGCTCCGAGGCGGTCATGATGTCGCGCACCGAGATCGCGGAAGGTTCCCGGGCGAGGAAGTAGCCGCCCTTGGCGCCGCGGACGCTCTCCACGAGGCCGGCGCGCCGGAGCCGCAACAGAATCTGCTCGACGTAGTCGGCCGGAAGCCGCTCCGTGTCCGCCAGTTCGCGGGCGGCCACCGGACCGTTCCCCAACCGGCCGCGACGGGCAAGATGGATGGAGATGATCAGGCTGTACTCGGTCCATGTGGTGACCCGCATGAGCCTGAATATGGACAGCCCGAAGACGGGAAACAATGGCCGGCGGGCGCGCGGGCGCGACGTCGGCGAGCCGCTATTTCTTGTCGGCGGAGGTCCAGCGGGCCACCTCTTCCGCGGTCAGCGAGCCGTACGGACGGATCCGCGCGTCGCGGAAGTTGCCGCCGAAGACGTCCCCCAGGTATTGCGACCACGAGAGCAACGTGCCGTAGCAGACGGGATCGTCGGCGTCGGGCGCCTCCACCTCGGGGGCGAGACGGCCCAACAGCTCCTGCAGGATGCCGGGGGGCACCCGCGAGCGGCCGCTGGGATAGATGAACCCGAACAGAATCAGGTGCGCCAGCAGCACCCGCCAGTGCGCCCCGAACCGCTCGAGCAGCCGGCGCCAGTCCAGCCGATCGCCGTAGGCGAGGATGATATGCGCCACGTCGGCGCCGTCGTAGCGCTCGCGCTCCATGACGAACGCCTTCGACCAGATACTCTCCTCCGCCGGCGCGACCAGCACGGTCAGTCCCAGGACATTCTGCTCGGTGGCGTGCGCGAACCACTGGTCGTCCACGACGGCCACGCCGTTGCCCGAGCCGAAGATGACGTCGATGAACGCTTCGCCGGACCGGATCTTGGCCAGCCAATGCGAGAAGACCAGCTCCGCCTCGTACCCCGCGCCGGCGCAGACCTCGAGCAGACGGTGCAGGTCGCCCGGCCGAACGAACACGTCGAGGTCCTTGGTGGACCGGTCGATCCCCGCCTGATGCACGAACGCGAACGCGCCGCCCACCAGAAACGGCACCTGCGCGCGCGTCAGCACCTCCATCGCCTGCCGATAGTAGGCGCGGGACGGGGTGTCTACGAGCGACTGCGTAGGAGCGAGGGCCACGCGCGTTCCTCCTGTGGACTCGTATCATAGGCACGGCCTGCCGGCTCGGGTGTGGCGGAGATCACCGCTCCGAGCGACCGCTCGGGGTTGATTGAGGGTTCATGACCAAGATACCGGGCAAAGTTCGCGTCGCCGCCGTGGGGGATCTGCACTTCGGCCGCACCGAGTACGGCCCGCCGATCCGGCGGCTGTTCGGTGAAGTCGTGGAGCAGGCCGACGTGCTTGCCCTCTGCGGCGACCTGACCGACACCGGCGAGCCCGAGGAAGCCCGCGCGCTGGCCCGGGTGCTGGCGGGCGTGAACATCCCCACGGTCGCCGTCCTCGGCAATCACGACTACCATGCCAACAAGACCGCCGAAGTCAGCCGCATTCTGTGCGAGTCGGGGGTGCATGTCCTCGATGGCAGCAGCTACGAGGTGTTCGGGGTCGGCTTCGCCGGCGTGAAAGGGTTCGCCGGCGGATTCGGCCGCGGTGCGCTGGGCCCGTGGGGCGAAGAGCTCATCAAGGCGTTCGTACAGGAAGCGCTCAACGAGGCGCTGAAGCTCGAAACCGCGCTGGCCCGGCTCCGCACCGAGCGTCGCGTGGTCCTGCTGCACTACTCCCCGATCGAGGGCACCGTCGAGGGCGAGCCCAAGGAGATCTACTGCTACCTCGGGTCGAGTCGTCTTGAGGAGCCGCTCGGCCGATACCCCGTGGACGCGGTCTTTCACGGCCACGCGCACCACGGCCAACCGGAAGGCCGGACCCGCACCGACGTGCCGGTCTACAACGTGTCGCTGAGCCTGCTCCAGCGCCTCCATCCGGAAGGCCGGCCGTTCCGGATCCTCGAGCTGCCCGTGAACGGCGGACCGCCCGATTGACCTCGGCGCTCAGACCTCAGGCCGCCGGAGGCGTCCCCGCAGGGCAGCGTGCAGCGCCGCCGCCAATCGATCGGGCGAAAATGGCTTCTGCAGCGATGGCCCTCCCTCAGTCATCAGACCCCGGCGCACGACCTCGTCGGCGGCGTAGCCGGACATGAAGATGACGGGCAGCGCAGGCTGCAGCGCGTGCAGCCGGGCCGCCAGCGTCTTCCCATCCATCCGCGGCATGGCCAGGTCGGTGACGACCACGTCAGGCCAGGACTCGGTGCGTGCCAGAAGCTCGATCGCGGCCTGCCCGTCTTCGGCCTCGAGGACGCGGTAGCCGGCCTCACCCAGCGTCCGGCCTACCATCGCTCTCACCAAAGGATCGTCTTCGACGATCAGGACGGTTTCCCCCGCCCCGCCCAGGCTCCCGGCCGGTTCAGCGGGGGAAGCGGCCGCCTCGTTCGCAGTCGGAGTCCGTGGAAAATGTAGGATGAACGCGGTGCCGCCCCCGGGCTCGCTCTCCACCTCGACGTATCCGTCGCTCTGCTTCACGATACCGTACACCGTGGACAGGCCGAGACCGGTTCCCGAGCCGACCGCCTTGGTGGTGAAGAACGGCTCGAAGATCCGGCGACGCACCTCGGGCGTCATGCCGCACCCGGTGTCGCGGACCTCGAGGCGAATGTACCTGCCCGCGGGAATCGGCTCTCCGGAGGCCGCATGCCCGGTGGCGTCCCCCAGTTTCACATTGGCCGTCCGGACCGTGAGGGTGCCGCCCTCAGGCATGGCGTCGCGCGCGTTCAGGGCGAGATTCACCAGGACCTGCTCGACCTGCGCGGCATCCGCTCGAACGGGGCCGAGGTCCGGGGCGAGCGCGAGCACGATCTTGGCGGTTTCGCCAAGCGTCCGGGCCAGTACGGAGTGCATGCCGCCCACGACCGCGTTGAGATCCAGCACCTCGGGCTGGAGGATTTGGCGCCGTCCGAAGGCGAGGAGTTGTGCCGTCACGAGCGCCGTTCGTTCGGCCGCGCGCTGCACCTGCTGCACGTCCGTCCGCACCTCATCGGGAAGGTCGTCGCGCTTCAGGATGAAGCCGGCGAAGCCGAGCACCACGGACATCTGATTGTTGGCCTCGTGCGCCACTCCGCCGGCGAGCACCCCTACCGCCTCCAGCCGGTCCATCTGACGCAGTTGCTCCTCGGAGCGCTTGCGATCGGTGATGTCGAGGGTGACGCCGCGCATCCGGTCGATCGTTCCGTCCGCCGCGCGCGCGGCGCGACCGCGGGCGAGGAGCCAGTGCTCGGTGCCGTCGGGCCAGATGACGCGGTGCTCCACCTCGTAGTCACACCCGGCCTCGAGCGTCCGACGGACGGCCTCCTGCACCCTCGACCGATCGTCCGGGTGGACCAGCTCGAGAAAGCGGCCGAAGGTGAGCGGCTCGTGGGGGTCGAACCCGAAGGTCGCCTTGGAGGTGACCGAAGCCTCCAGCCCACCGCTCGCCACAGCCAGCTCCCACTGTCCGAGCCGCCCGGTCTCCAGGGCCATCCGGAGGGTTGCCTCGCCCGCGCGGAGGGCTTCCTGGGCGGTGCGCAGCTCGGTCACGTCCGTATTGGTTCCGAACCAGCGCACGACGTCACCCGCCGCGTCCCGGACCGGCAGCGCCCGGGAGAGGAACCAGCGATAGTTGCCGTCGCGGCCGCGCAACGGGAAGGTGTCTTCCCACGGCTCGCCCGTCTCCCAGGACCGCTGGACCCGATCGACCACGCGGTCCACGTGCTCGGGGTGATGAACCTGCTTCCAGCCCCAGCCCTGCATCTGCTCCAGCGTCGTCCCGGTGTACTCGAACCAGCGCTGGTTGTACCAGAAGATCCAGCCGGTCCCGTCGGCGATCCAGGCGAACTGCGACATGCTCTCCGCCAGCCCTCGGAAGCGCGCTTCGCTCTCGCGGAGCCCCGCATCGAGCCGAAGTCGTTCGACGGCGTTCCAGGTGCGCTCGGCGACGGTCTCGAGCAGGCCGACCTCGCGCCCCTCCCACTGACGGGGCCGGTCGCTGGCGACGACCAGATTCGAGGTCCAGTGTCCCTCCCTGAGGAGCGGCACGACGACGTGGGCACGGACGCCGAGCGGCTCGTAAGTGCCCGCGTAGTGCTCCGCGGAGCGGGGGTCGGTCCGCGTGTCGTCGGCGACCAGCACCTGCCCCCCACGGATCGCAGCGAGCACTTCGGGATCGAACGCGGAGATGCGATGATCGCCGGCGATCGAGGTATCGCCGGCGTGATAGTCGCGGCGGACCATCCACCGGTCCTCCGCCGAAAAGATCTCCGCGAAGTAGCAGCGCGACGCCCGCAGATAGGCGCCCAGCGCGCTGTTGACGGCCTCCAGCAGCTCGTCGGCGGCCACGGCCTGGCGCAGACGCTCGCTCAGATCCGCCAGAAATCGGGCGTCAGCGTCGGCCTGCTTCCGCTCCGTGATGTTGGTGAACAGGATGCCGACCCTCCGGCGCTCCGGCGGGCCGATCGGAAAGGCATTCACATCGAACCAGCGGTGCATCGCGTCCGAGCCGTCGGTGAAGCGGATCGCTTCGCCGGTCGAGGCGATCCGTCCGTAAACCTCGATCCAGCGCTGCTCGAGATCCGGGACGAGCTCGCGCGCCGTCCTGCCCGCCGCCCGCTCGAGGCCGGTGAGCTTCTCGAAGGCGGGGTTGAGCTCCACGAAGCGGTAGTCCTGCGGCCGGCCCTGCTCGTCGAACAGCACTTCGACGACGCAGAATCCTTCGTCCATCGAATCGGCCAGCGCGCGGTACCAGTCGTCAGCGTGAAGCGCAGGCGCCCACTCCCGCAAGGATTCGGTCATCCGCCCGGCAGCCCCTTTCCCCCCGGAACGCCGAGTTCGGTCATGGCCCGGAGATCGAGCACGTCCTCCAGCTCGGCGCCCTTCAACAGCCCTTTCTGCATCACCAGTTCCTTGACGGTGAGGCCGGTGGACAGCGCCTCCTTGGCGAGCTTGGCCGCGGCGGCGTAGCCGATCCTCGGCGCCAGCGCGGTGACCAGCGCCGGGCTGCGCTCGAGCCAGTAGGCGCACTGCTTCTCGTCGGCCTCGATCCCGTCCACGCAGCGCTCGGCGAACACCCGGGTCGCGTTGCCGACGATCTGCAGTCCGAACACGATGTTGTGGGTGATCACCGGCATCATCACGTTGAGCTCGAGCTGGCCCGCCTCCGCCGCCATCGCCACCGTGGTATCCAGTCCGAGCGCCTGATAGCAGACCTGGTTCACCATCTCGGCGATCGACGGGTTGACCTTGCCCGGCATGATGCTCGAGCCCGGCTGGACAGCCGGCAGCACGATCTCCGCGAGCCCGGTGCGGGGCCCCGAGGCGAGCAGCCGGATATCGTTCGCGATCTTGTTCAGGTCGAGGGCGTAGGCCCGGAACGCGCCGCTCAACGTGGCGACATCGCCCATCGACTGCATGAGCTGGATCCGGTCCTGCCCCTCGCGCAGCTCGAGCCCGCTCACCTGGCGGAGATACTTGACCATCAGCGCCGGGTAGGCCTGCTCCGCGTTGATGCCGGTGCCGACCGCGGTGCCACCGATGGTCATCTCGCGGAGCCAGTCGGCCGCCTGCGCGAGCTTCTGCCGGTGGCGTGCCACGGTGTGGCCGTACGCGGTGAACTCCTGGCCCAGCCGGATCGGGGTGGCGTCCTGAAGATGGGTGCGGCCCGACTTCAGGACGCCATCGAACTCGACGCCCTTATCCAGCAGCGACGACGCCAACACGTCGAGCGCCGCCAGCGTGGCCGGGAGGGTGGCCAGCACCGCGAGGCGCATGGCGGTCGGGATCACGTCGTTGGTGCTCTGCGCCATGTTGACGTGATCGTTCGGGTGGACCGGCGCGTATGCGCCGCGCGGCTTGCCCAGGATCTCGTTGGCCCGGTTGGCCAGCACTTCGTTTACGTTCATGTTGTGACTGGTGCCCGCGCCCGCCTGGTATACGTCCACGATGAACTGATCGCGATGCTCGCCGCGCAGCACTTCGTCGGCCGCCTTCACGATCGCGTCGGCCAGGGGTTGCTCGAGCCGGCCGGTTTCGCTGTGGGTCAGTGCGGCGGCGCGCTTGATCCAGACGACCGCGTCCACGAACGCAGGCAAGGGCCGCAGTCCTGAGATCGGGAAGTTCTCCGACGCCCGGAGCGTCTGAATGCCGTACAGCGCGTCCACAGGGACGGCCTTCTCGCCGAGGGGATCGCGTTCGGTTCGGGTATTGGTCATGTGCAAACGTACCGCGGGGAGCGGGGCCTTGTCACCCTTCGCTCCGCTCAGGGGTGCTACGGGAAACGGAGATCCACGATGACCGACTTCTTCAGGGAGATCGCCGCCGCAGCCGCTTTCGACACCGCCAAGCCTACGAAGGCCGATCTGTTTCTGGGGGACCGCCTATTCGTGGGGCTCAACTGCTTCGAGCCTGGCCAGGCGCAGCGCACGCACACCCACGCCGGGGCCGACAAGTTCTATTTCGTGGTGAGCGGTCGGGCCTGGATGACCGTGGGTGACGAGACGCGGGAGGTGGAAGCCGGCAGCGTCGTGTGGGCGCCGGCCGACGTGCCCCACAGCGTGGCGGAGGCGCTCGAGCGGACGGTGTTGCTAGTGGCGATCGCTCCACCGCCCCGCTAGACCGCGGAGCGCCGGCCACCCGTAGACGCGGGCCGCGAGGAGCACCCCTAGGATGACGCCCACACCGCTGGTGTAGAAGCGCCAGGCCAGCAGCAACCACCCCTCCCCATCGCCGAGATCGCCCGCGGCCCCGCCGAGAAATCCGAGTTCCACCGCGCCGGCGCCCGACGGCGTCGGCAGCACGAGCTGGCTGTAGAGCAGTGCGAACGAGCCGAGGGCGAGCGGCCCCAGGGGGGGCGGGCTCGGGAGAGACAGCGCCAGCACCGGCAGGACGGCGACGCGGGCGGCCAGGTTGATGAAGCTCATCGGCACGCTGACCGCGAGCGGCCAGCGCGGCATTCGCCGCCAGTAGACCATGGCGCGCCTCATCGGCCGGCGGAGCTGGCGCGCCGCCGGGGAAGCGACCCGACGAGTCATGCGCCATGCCAGCACGCTCACGACGGCCACCGCCAGCACCCACGGCCACCCCGACACCGCGGACGCCGCGAGCCGCGAGCCGGCGACCTCCCACCACGCCGGCGCGTATCGCCACGCGAGCCACCCGACCGCCCCGATGATGACCGGCCACGCCGCCAGCACCTCGAGGCTGATGGCGACGAACGCCGCGGGCGCCGGGACGCGGCTTCGCACCATCCCGGCCAGTCGCGCGGGCTCGCCGCCCAGCCGGAGCGGCGTCACCGCGCAGGCCGCGTCGCCAAAGGCGTTGAGCACGACCGATTCCCTGAGGCTGATGCGGTGTCCGAGACCTTGCACGATCCACTGGATCCGCCACGCGCGGGCCAGCAGATCGGCGGCCACGAGGGCCACGCACAGGAGGTGCGCCTGGACCGGCGTCATCCCTGGAGTGCGGCGTAGGACGTCGGGCGATGGTGGGCGAGCCAGCGATCGAGGGTGGGGCCGAGCGCCGCCGCCGTCACGGAGCGCCCGAGATCCTGTGGATGGAGGGCGATGCGCGGCAGCGGGGCTCGACCCTGAAGCGCCCACCGGGCCCGGGCCACCGCGATCGAACCCCACGCTCTGATCCGGGTGCGTGCGCTCCAGCGGACCACAGGCGACGGCAGGCGACGGCCCGAGGGATAGAGATGGATCGCGCCGTCATCCTCGCTGAAGGCGAGCCCCGCGCCCCCGGCCGCCCGATGCCCCGCCTCGCGAGCCAGCCAGGCCGGCGGCACGAAGCCGATCGGATCGAGGCCGAGTGCCTGGAGGCGGGCGCATCCGCGGACGATTCGCCCGCGGGCGGCCGGCCCATCGAGCGTCAGGAACTCGCCTTCACGCGCAGTCCGTCCCCACGCCCGGAGTGTGCCGCCCGGTGTCCGCGCGAGCCCGAGTTCGTCGTGCCGCTCACCGTGCAGAACGATCTCAGCCCCGCCGGCGGCCCGGGCGCGGAGCCAGTCCACGAATGCCGGGTGCGCCTCGAGCGGCCAGCCGCCGTGCCAGTCCGGGACGACCAGCAGCGCGGGCCTGACTTGCCGCGCCGCGCACAGCTCCCACAGGCGCACCACGTCGTCCGCGAGCGCCGGGGTGACGTCGTGGATCGAAACGAGCAGGCTCACGAGCGAACGATTCCGCGATAGACCTCGAAGATGCGGTCCAGGACGGCGTCCCAGCCATGGTCCGCTTCGGCATAACGCCGCCCCGCGGCGCCCAGGCCGGCGAGGTCGCCCCGGAGGAGATGCTCGGCCTGGTCCGCCAGCGCGCCCGCATCGCCGGAGGCGAAGACCGCGCCGGCGCGGGAGCGTCCCACGGTCTCGGCGACGCCGCCGCGATCGGCCGCCAGCAGGGGCGTGCCGCTCGAGAGCGCCTCGAGCGCCGAGAGCCCGAAGGTCTCGGTCGAGGATGGGGCGACCACCAGATCTGCGGCGGCGAGCAGATCCGCCACGCAGTTCCGGTCGCGCTGGTAGGGGATCCAGTGAATCCGCTCGCTGCCGGCCCGGCGCTGGATCCGCCGGCGGGCCGGGCCGTCACCGACGACGGCGAGCTCCGCGCCCGTGCGCCGGCGGACCTCGGGCCAGGCGGTGAGCAGGAGGTCGATCTCCTTGTCCGCGGCGAGTCGACCGATGTACATGGCAAGCTGACCCTCGGGCAACCCATGAGCGCGCCGCGTCTCGACCGCGGCGGCACGCCGAGCGGGGTGGAATCGGTCGAGCTCGACACCCAGCCCCACCCGGATCACACGGTCGACTCCGGCCCGCTCGAGCTCGCCCGCCACGAAATCACTGGGGGCCAGCGTGGCGCGCACCATCCCGCCCAGCCGCCGCACGTACCGCCAGGCGAAGTCGCCGGCGGCGCGCCGGACCCACCCCGCGCGCTCCGGCCACGGCGCGATGATGCGCGGGAAATCGCTGTGATAGAACCAGACGACCGGCACGTCGACGCGCCGCGTGGCCAGGTGGACCAGCCACGGCGCGAACCACGTGCTCCCCACCTCGATGAGATCCGGCTGCTCGTGCGCCACGATCCGGCTGGTGGATCGCGTGGCGAGCATGAAGCGATAGGGCTTCTGCGTCGGGATCGAAGGGCCGTGCAGGCGATAACACCGCACGCCGCTCGCCTCCAGGATCTCGTCGCGCGCGCCGGGCACCACGATCGCCTGCCGGAGCTCGGGATGCCGCTGCACGTAGCGCGCCTTCTGCAGCAGGTAGGTGCGGACGCCGCCGGTAGTCTCACCGAAAAACTCGGTGATGTCGAGCACGCCCAGCTCCGCACCGGCCCGGAGCCGCGGCGGCAGGTCGATGCGCGAGATGTCGAGGGAGGCGCGCGCTCCCGCCGGAGCGATCACCTCCAGGTCCAGCATGCTCCCGGCGATGGCGTCAGTCAGAGCAGTCGCCGAGCGGGTAAACCGTGCCGCAATTGGGGCAATCGCTCTTTTGCACAAGACTCCTTTGCATGCGCCTGCAGCCGGTGAGAGGTTCGGAGTTCTGGGTCTGGGTGAACAGCCTGCCGCGCTATTTTGGGCTGCTGGGTGAGATTTCGGCAGCGTTCGGGATCAATACTGGGGGGCTGGTCGTCGGGACGACTCAGCTGAACGGAGTGAGCCGCGCCCTGCTCTGGACGAAGGGCGTGATGTCCGATCTGCCCGCCGCGGGCGGAGGGCCGGCCAGCGGCCAGGCGTACGGCATCAACGCGGCGGGGGACGTCGTGGGCGCGGACTTTACGACCGGGCGCGCCGTGCTCTGGGCTCACGAATGACGGGCGCCGCCCGACATGTGGCTCATCTCCGACATCGCTCTCAGCCAAGCGGGTACGCACCCGTCAGAAACGGATTGGTCAGCCGTTCGACGCCGATGCTCGTGGCGGGGCCATGCCCGCTGTACACCACGGTCGAGTCGGGCAGCGAGAGCAACTGCGACTGGATGCTGGCCATGAGCGCGGCAGGGTCGCCGCCCGGCAGGTCGGTGCGCCCGACGGACCCGTTGAACAGCACGTCGCCGCCGAACACCATGTCGTGCCCGACGAAGCTCACGCTGCCGGGCGAGTGCCCGGGCGTGAACCGCACGTCGAACTCGAACCGGCCCACCCGGACCGGCGTCCCCGGCGTGAGGTCCTCGTCCGGAGGCGGCGGCGCGTCGAGCCGCATCCCCACCCACGCGCCGAACTGCGGCAAGGCATCGTAGATCGGGCGGTCCAGTGGGTGCAGATGAATCGGTGCGCCGGTGGCCCGCTTGACGGTGCCCACGCCCATGATGTGATCGACGTGGGCGTGCGTGAGCCAGATGGCGCGGAGCGTCCAGGCCCGGGTATTCAGCTCGGCCAGGAACATCGCCGGCTCCTCGCCGGGATCGATGACGACCGCCTCGCGCGTCCCCCGATCGGCCACGAGGTAGCAGTTCTCGGCGAACTGCCCGTTGGGCAGTGTCACGACCTCCAGCTCAGACACCGACTTTGGCCCCCGGCACGCCGGCCTGGCGATCCTTCAGAAACTTCTCCACCGCGATCGCGGCCGTCGTGGCGTCGCCGACCGCCGTCGTCACCTGCCGGGTGAGCTGCACTCGGAGGTCGCCGGCCGCGAACAGACCGGGAATCGAGGTCATCATCCGGTCGTCGGTGATCACGTAGCCGCTCGCGTCGTGCGCGACATGCTGCTTGATGAGCCCGGTGTTGGGCCGGAAGCCGATGAAGATGAAGCAGCCCGTGGCCTTGAGGGACTGCGCGTCGCCCGTCACCGTGTCCTCGAGCAAGAGCGACTCGAGGCCGGCCGGGCCGCCACCAAGCTCGCGCACCTGCTTGTTCCAGATCACCTCGATCTTCGGGTTGGCGAAGAGCCGCTCCTGCAGGATCCGGGACGCACGAAACTCGTCGCGCCGATGAATCACGTAAACTTTTTCGGCGTAGCGCGTCAGGTAGTCGGCTTCCTCCACGGCGGCGTCTCCGCCGCCCACGACGGCGATGGTGTCGCCCTTGAAGAACGCGCCGTCGCAGACCGCGCAATACGACACGCCGCGCCCGGCGTACTCGTGCTCGCCGGGCACGTCGAGCTTGGTGGGCGTGCCGCCGGCCGTCAGGATGACCGCCGGGGCTTCGTAGGTGGTGCCGCCCGTCGTGGCGACCTCGAACACGCCGCCCTCCCGCCGGACGATGGACTCCACGTTCTCCTGCCGGAGCTCGGCGCCGAAGACGAGGGCGTGCGCGGTCATCTTCTGCGCCAGCTCACGGCCGAGGACGTGCTCGAAGCCGGGGTAGTCGTCGATCCACTCGGTGTTGAGCAGCTCGCCGCCGGGCACACCGCGCTCCAGCAGGGCGGTCTTGAGCATGCCGCGCCCCGCGTACATGGCGGCGCAGAGCCCGGCCGGTCCCCCGCCCACGATGATCAGCTCGAATTCTTCCGTACGGCTCATTCCATTCCCCGTCGTCAAGTTCCGTCAAATATAGAACAGCAAGCGGTTCCCGCGACGTGGGGGCAGGCTTGTCATCCCGAGCGGGAGCGAGGGATCCTGCCGAGCCGAGGTCGAGGCCGGGCAACAAGATCCCTCGCTCCGCTCGGGATGACAGAATCCCCTCAATCGCCACCGTCCGCCGGCCCCAGATGCAAGAGACTGGCGGCGCCGTGACAGGCGGAAATGGTAGCGACCAGCACATCTGTGGAGCCGGCACCCGCGCCGGCGCCGGCGACGACCGCGTCGCCCGCCAGGACCGCGGCCACGTCGAACATGCCGACGCCGTAGACCCGGTGCCGGCAGGTGAACAGGACGGGGCCGGCCGTCGGGTTCGCGGCGTCCAGGCGGCGGGCGAGCGCGTGCATCGCGTCGGTCATCTCCCAGGTCCGGGGAGCCCGGATCACCGGGCAGGTGGCGGGCTCGATGCAGTGAACGGGGCAGAGCCAGTCCGCGAAGGAGACGAAGCGAGTGCCGTCGGGCGCCTGGGTTTCGTACGGCGTACCGGCGGCGAGCGGCACGGGGCGCGGCTCGATGGTCCGGCCGGGCCAGCGGGCGCGAGCGCGCCGAAGCAGCCACTCGTACATCAGGTGCGGCATCAGCGGGGATGGGACGATGGTGTCGGGGACAGCGGAGCCGGACGGGGGCCCGTCGAGATATTCATCGAAGAAGCTGCCCCACTCGGCGCCTACCAGCTCGATCTCGGGAGACCTCGGGAGCCGGGTGGCGGCGGCGCAGCGCGGGTCGCGGTCCACGATGAGCAGCCGGCGCCATCGGGCCGCGTTCCGCTCACGCGCGCGAAGCAGTTGGCCGGCGTAGAACGTTCCGTAACACCCGCCGCCGACGATGACGACGTCGCCAAGCCGGACGTCAGCGGAGGAGTCGACCACCATCGACCACCAGCGTCTCGCCGGTCACAAAGTCACCGCCTTCGAGGAGGTAGAGCAGCGCGGCGGTCGCATCCTCGGGGACGCCCAGGCGGCGCAGCGGCGTGGTCCGCGCCAGGCGGTCGCGCTCGTCCGCGTCGTATTCCTCGGGCACGAGCACCGTCCCGGGCGCGATGGCGTTCACCGTCACGTCGGGGGCGAGCGCGCGAGCCAGCACGCGCGTCAGCATCACCACGCCCGCCTTGCTGATCGAATGGGCGGCGAAGCCGGGCCACGGCTCGAGCCCACTGAGGTCGGCGATGTTGACGACCTTGCCGTGCGCGGCGCGAAGCCGTGGTGTCGCGCCCTGGGTCGTGAAGAAGACGGCGCGGAGGTTGAGGTCGAGCACCGCGTCGTATTGCGCCGGCGTCGTGTCCTCGAACGCGAGGCGGTGCATGACGGCGGCGGAGTTGACCAGCACGTCCAGCCCCCCGAGCTCCGCGGCCACGCGGCCCGGCAGCTCGGCCGCCGCCTCGGCATCCGTGAGGTCGGCGGCGAAGCACGCGGCGCGCCCGCCCGCCGCCACGATCTCGTCACGCAACGCCTCGGCGCCCGCCGAGGAGGCGTGGTGATGGATCGCGACGGTCATCTCGCGGCCGGCGAGCGCCCGCGCGATCGCCTGGCCGAGCCGCCGCCCGGCCCCCGTGACCAGCGCGACACGGCCGCCCAGCTCCATCAGGTCGCGCCGCGGGGCGCGATCGGCCGGATCTCGCCGGTCGGCGCGTCGGGCCCGGAGGCGCTGAGCGCGAGCACGCCGCGAGTGAGGTCCTCCATCTCCACGTAGGCGGCACCCTGCCCCGCCGACGCCACGTTGTCGCCGGTGCGCGCCATGCCGGGCGCGACCGCGTTCACGCGCACGTGACGGTCCGCCAGCTCGAGCGCCAGGCTCCGCGTGAAGCCGGCCACGGCGGCCTTGGCCGCCGAGTAGACCGCCATCGGGCTTTGGGGCTCGAAATAGGCGATCGACGCGAAATTCACGATGCAGCCCCTGGTCTCGGTGAGCGCGGCGATGGCCGCCTGCGAGACCAGCACCGTGGTCTTCAGGTTGATCGCCACCTCGCGATCGAAGTCGTTGACCGTCAGCGCCTCGATCGGTCCGTAGGTCGTGAGCCCGCCGGCGACGTTGACCACCACGTCGAGGCGGCCGAAGTGCCTGAGCGCGGTTTCGACAGCCAGCGCGGCGATGTCCGGCTGAGACAGATCCCCGGCGCAGGGCCGAGCGTCCACGCCGAGGGCCGCGAACTCGCGCACGCGCTCGATGACGCCGACGGCATTGAGATCGCACGCGACGACGCGCGCGCCGGCCTGTCCGAACGCGAGCGCCACCGCGTTGCCGATCTGTCCCGCCCGGCCCACGCCGGTCACCAGCGCCACCTTGCCGGTGAAGTCGAACGTCGCGCTCATCGCGGCCGGCTCACGGCCCCACCGGCGCGGGAGGCGGCGCGCGAAGCTGCTCGAGCC
Organism: Gemmatimonadales bacterium; assembly: GCA_013812695.1. GTDB lineage: Bacteria > Gemmatimonadota > Gemmatimonadetes > Gemmatimonadales > GWC2-71-9 > CAVVWJ01. The sequence goes on from JACCSZ010000041.1 coordinate 14,447, forward strand.
GCTCGAGCCATTCGAGCGGCACTTCCTGCGCGCCCAGAGCACCGTGGACTTCGCCGGGCTCGGGATCGCCGTGCCAGTCGCTGCCGCCGGTGCGCAGGAGGCCCAGCCGGAGCGCGATGTCGGTGAGCCGGGCGCGGAGCTCGGGGTCGTGGCTGGGATGGCGGGTCTCGATCGCGTCGAGTCCCTCGCGCTGGAGCCGCTCCAGGAACGACCGGGTCCCGCGTTCCTTGATGTGGGCCACCGAGACCAGGCCGCGCACGGCGTGCACCAGGTCGGCGATGTCGCGGAAGGCCGGCAGCACTTTGTCCACGTAGGCGGGCCGACCGCGGCCGATGTACCGGTCGAAGGCGTCCGAGATGCCGGTCGCGCTCCCCTGCCGCACGATCGCGCGGGCGACGTGGGGCCGGCCCACCGCGCCGCCGTCGGCCTGGCGGAGCACGTCGTCGAACTCGAGCGCCACGCCCAGCCGCTGCAGGCGGGCCACCATCTCTCGCCCGCGTCGGAGCCGGTCGGCGCGCGAACGCTCGAGGAACGACTCGAGCTCGGCCGAGTGGGTCGGGAGGAAGTAGCCGAGGACGTGCATCTCGCCCCACGGCGCGGCCGAGCTGAACTCGCAGCCGGCGATCACCCGAACTCCCACGCGCTCACCGGCGGCGACGGCGGCGGGGACGCCCGCGACGGTATCGTGGTCGGTGAGGGCGATAGCGGCCAGCCGGACCGACCGCGCGCGCTCCACGACGCGCTCGGGCGAGAGACTTCCGTCGGATGCGGTGGAGTGCACGTGGAGGTCCACCAGGCCGGCCGCGGAGGGCGCGCCGGCGGACGTCAGGAGCGGTACCCCAGTTCCGGCGCGGTCCAGGCGGGCTGCGAATGCGCCAGGAGATCGCGCAGCTCCCGGTCGCTCAGCTGGCTCAACGACAGCTCACGACTTTTCGCGCCGAGCGGCGTGTAGCGGACGACGCGCTGCTCCCGGTCCGGCCCGGTGCCCCGGCTGAACACGAGGCCGAACTCGTCCTTCGTGTACTGGGTGACCCGTCCGCTGACCGCGACCTGCCACGGTTCGCCGTCCACTTCGATGATGCGTCTCGGCATTACGACTCACTCCTCACTTCCTCCCACAGGTCCCAGGCCTCGGGCTCGTATTCGGCGACGGCCCGGATGCGTGCCTCCAGCCGGCGTTCGCCATCGGTGGCCGGTGCCACCGTACGGTGCGTGTCGGCATCTCGACTCTCGCTGCACTCCAGGAAGCGCCCCGGCCGGCCGGCGCCGCGGAACACCCAGAGGTGCCGGCCGCGCGCCTCGTGCAGCGCCGCGAGCTCCCGGATCGCCGCCAGATAGTCGCCTTCCGCCCCCGCGCGCACCCTCACCCGCGACATGGTGAGCGTGCGGGGCACGTCAGGCCGCGCTCTCGGGGAACTCCTGCAGCATCCGTTTCACGTCGGCCATGAAGCGGTCGGCATTGGCGCCGTCCACGATGCGGTGATCGAAGGCCAGGCTGAGCATGCCCTTGGTCCGGATGGCGAGCGAGTCGCTGCCGTCGACGGTGACGACCGCCGGCTGCTTCTCGATCGTGCCGACGCACAGAATGGCCGCCTGGGGCTGGTTGATGATCGGCGTGCCGATCACCGAGCCGAACACCCCCGGGTTGGTGATGGTGAACGTCCCGCGCTGCACGTCGTCCGGGCTCAGCTTCTTGGTGCGGGCGCGCTCGCCGAGATCGTTGATGGCGCGCGCCACGCCCAGCAGGGAGAGCTCGTCGGCGTGCTTGATGACCGGGACGATGAGCCCCCAGTCGAGCGCCACGGCGACGCCCAGGTTGATGTCCCGGCGGAGGACGGTATGCTCGCCGCTCACCGCCGCGTTGACCGTCGGGTGGGCGCGGAGCCCGTCGGCCACGGCCTTGGCGATGAACGCGAGGTACGTGAGGTTCACGCCGCGATCGGCATACTCCTGCTTCTTCCGGGCCCTGAGCTGCGCGATGCGCGTGTAGTCGATCTCGAAAATGGTATTGACATGCGGTGAGACACGACGCGACATCACCATGTGCTCGGCGGTCAGCTTCCGGATGCGCGACCACGGCTCGACCCGGTCGCCGGGCCAGGCTTCCACGGAAGGCGCATGAACCGCGGCGGGCGCGAGCGCCGGAGAGCCGAGCGGCGGCGGGCTCGCGGCGGCGGGAGCGGTGGCGGGCTCGCTCGCCTCGGCCACCGGGGCGGGGCCGGCCTCGAGGTAGCTCAGAATATCGTTCTTGGTGACCCGGCCAGCGAGCCCGCTGCCCGGGATGGCGCGCAGATCGAGATTGTGCTCCGCCGCCATCTTCCGCACCAGGGGCGTCGAGCGCCTCCGCAGCCGCTCCTCGGCGCTCTCGACGCCGTTCGAGCCGCCGTCCGGGACCAGCACGCGGCCCGATCCGGCCGCGGGTGCGGGCGCCGGCGCGGGTGAGGGCCGGGGTGAGATCGGCGGCGCGGCGGGCC
>JACCSZ010000046.1 GCA_013812695.1 Gemmatimonadales bacterium
TTCCAGGCGAGATTGGCCATGAGCGCCACCTCGGCGAAGGTCTTGGCCTGATCGCCCGAGCCCCGTACCCGGAACGCATCGTCCTTCCACTCGATGTCCTGCTCGTTGGCCTCGAGCAGGTGCGCGGCGATCTTCTTCGCTTTGTCCTTGACCCGCTGCGTGGCCACCTTGACCGCCGAGCCGCACACCGCGGTCGAGCGGCTGCCGTAGGTGCCCCAGCCCTGCGGCGTGGTCTCGGTGTCGCCGTGGACGATTTCGACGTTCTCGATCGGGTACCCGAACTCCTCGGCCACGATCTGGGCGAAGGTCGTCTCCTCGCCCTGCCCGTGCGGGCTGGCGCCGATGTAGACCCGCACCACGCCGGTCGGGTAGACCCGCACGATGGCGGAGTCATAGAGGCCGCCGCCGAAACCGACCGCGCCCGCCACCTGCGAGGGGCCGAGGCCGCAGATCTCGATGTAGCTGACCACGCCGACGCCCAGGTAGCGCCCCTCCGTCCGGGCATCCGCCTGCTGCCGGCGGAACGCCTGGTAGTCGAGGATCTTGAGCGCCTTGTCGAGCGCTGGCTCGTAGTCGCCCGAGTCGTAGACGAGGCCCGTGGCTACCGTGTAGGGGAACTGGTCCTTCTGGATGAAGTTCTTGCGACGAACCTCGACCGGGTCCAGACCGATCTTTCGGGCGTAGATGTCCACCAGCCGCTCGACCAGAAACGCCGCCTCGGGCCGGCCGGCGCCACGGTAGGCGTCCACCGGGGCGCCACTCGTGTAGACGCCGTGGATCGTGCCCAGGATGTTGGGGATCCGGTACGCGCCCGAGTAGACCAGCCCGTGCAGGATCGTCGGGATGCCCGGGCCCGCCGTCGAGGCGTAGGCGCCGAGCCCCGCGTAGACCTTGGTACGGAGGCCGGTGATCGTCCCGTCTTTAGTGCCGCACATCTCGACGTGCTCGATGTGGTCGCGGCCGTGGATGGTCACCTTGTAGTTCTCCGACCGATCCTCGGTCCACTTGACCGGCCGGCCGAGCTGCATGGAGGCGAAGCTCACCAGCGCCTCGTCCGGGTACGCCGGAATCTTGCTGCCGAAACCGCCGCCTACCTCGGGCGCGATGACGCGGATCCGGTGCTCGGGCAGCTGGAGCATGACCGAGCAGAGAAACCGGTGGATGTGGGGGTTCTGGCTCGTGGCCCAGAGGGTGAGGTGGCCGCTGCCCTTGTTGTAGCTGGCCACGGCGGCCCGACACTCCATGGCGGTCGGCAGAAGCCGCTGCTGGACGATGCGTTGTTTGACCGTGACGTCGGCCGTGTTGAACGCCTGCTCGGCGTCGCCGCCGGCCACGACCCAGGTGAAAGCGACGTTGTCCGGTACCTCGTCGTGCAGCTGGGGCGCGCCGGGCTGGGCCATCTTCTCGGGGTCGACGCCGCCCTTGAGCGTGTCGTAGTCGACCTCGATCAGATCGATCGCGTCCCGCGCCGCGCTGCGCGACTCCGCCACCACCATCGCGACGCCGTCACCCACGTAGCGCACCTTGTCGTACGCGAGCAGCGGATGCGGCGGGATCTTGAGGTCGCAGTTGGGGACGTTCCAGGCGCAGGGCACGGGCACGAGCTTGTCCTTGATGTCCTTGCCGGTGTAGACCGCGATGACGCCCGGCGCCTGCTGGGCCGCGCTCACGTCGACCGAGGTGATGCGGGCGTGGGCGTAGGGGCTCCGCAGGATCGCGGCGTAGGTCAGGCCGGGAAGCTTGACGTCGTCGACGTAGGTCGCGGAGCCGGTGATGAGCCGCGGATCCTCGCGGCGCTTGATGGCGGACCCGAACAGCGTGGGCATGAAGGTCTCCTCAGACGCCGGCGCGGGCGGTCTGGCCCGCGCCGCGCAGGGCAGTGGCCGCCGATCGAATGGCGGTGACGATGTTCTGGTAACCGGTGCACCGGCAGTAATTGCCCTCGATGGCGTGACGGATCTCGGCGTCGGACGGGTCGGGCTTGGCGGCCAGCAGGTCCACCGCGGTCATGATCATGCCCGGCGTGCAGAACCCGCACTGCAGTCCGTGCTTCTCCCAGAACGCCTGCTGCAGCGGGTGCAGCGCGCCGACCGCGCCCAGCCCCTCGATGGTCGTGATCTGCTGCCCTTCCGCCTGCACCGCCAGCACTGTGCAGCTCTTGACTGCCAGTCCGTCGATCAACACGGTACAGGCGCCGCACTGGCTGGTGTCGCAGCCGACGTGCGTCCCCGTGAGGTTCAGGTCGTCGCGCAGGACTTGGACGAGCAGCGCCCGGGGCTCGACCTGGGCGGTTCGCGCCAAGCCGTTGACGGTGAGAGTGACGGCGCGGGTCATGGAGAGCAGGCTCCTAGGCTCCAAGGGGCGGGATGCAGCCGAGCGGAGGCCGCCGAACACGCGGCCGGGCTGCGCAGGAAGGCACTCGAATGCGAGGTCATCCTAAGGTCGTCTTCCCCGAACAGGGGGTCAAGGTTCCGCGCCGCGCCGAAGTTACGGGTGCCGCGCGCGGTCTTGACCGGCCATGCGGTCCCGAGGTAGAGTGTCTTTCGCCCAACGCCATGCTCTTGGGGTGTAGCTCAACTGGCAGAGCGCCCGGCTGTTAACCGGGAGGTTGCTGGTTCGACCCCAGCCGCCCCAGTGGCCGTCATTCCTTCGCAGCGCTGGGGATGGCGGCCGTGTATTTCCGCTCACAGCTGCTCGTACGCTCGCAGCGTCAGGAACTCCGGAAAGACCGTCGCCGATACGAGCTCATCCAGGAGCGCGGCCGCCGCGTCCAGGCGCGCGGGATCGGCGTGGCCCGGGCGGAGCCGCTCGAGCTCCTCGCTGAGCGCCGCACGGCAGCGCTCGAGGGTGACCGGCGCGCCATCGTCGGTGGCGGCGCGCTGGTTGACCCATTGCCAGAGTTGCGCCCGGGCGATCTCGGCGGTCGCGGCGTCCTCCATCAGGTTGTTGATCCCGACCGCCCCCGAGCCGCCGAGCCAGGCCGCCAGGTACTGCACCGCGACGCTCACGTCGCTCCGGAGCCCGGCGTCGGTGATCCGGCCGCCGGGCACGCGCACGTCGAGCAGCTCCGACGCGCTCACCTGGACATCATGGCGCTGGCGGTGCTTCTGGTGGGGCCGTTCTCCCAGCTCGCGGGCGAAGATTTCATCCACGACCGGTACCAGGTCCGGATGCGCTACCCAGGCGCCGTCGTAGCCGTCCCTCGCCTCGCGGCCTTTGTCCTCCCGCACCCGGGCCAGCGCGGTGGCGTTCACCGCCGGATCCTTCCGGCTCGGAATGAAGGCGGCCATGCCGCCGATGGCGTGGGCGCCGCGGCGGTGGCAGGTCCGGACGAGCAGCTCGGTATAGGCGCGCATGAACGGGACGCCCATGGTGAGCTGCGCCCGGTCGGGCAGCAGGAACTCCGGCCGCTCCCGGAAGTTCTTGATGACGCTGAAGAGGTAGTCCCATCGCCCCGCGTTGAGCCCCGCCGCGTGCTCCCGCAATTCGTACAGGATCTCATCCATCTCGAACGCGGCCAGGATGGTCTCGATCAGCACGGTCGCTCGGATCGTCCCGCGGGGAATGGCCAACGCGTCCTGGGCCGCGATGAAGACGTCGTTCCAGAGCCGCGCCTCGAGGTGGCTCTCGAGCTTCGGGATGTAGAAGTACGGCCCGCTCCCTCGGGCTTGCAGCTCCCGCGCGTTATGGAAGAAGTACAGGCCGAAGTCCACCAGGCTGGCGGGGGCCGGCCGGCCGTCCACCAGCACGTGCCGTTCATCCAGGTGCCACCCGCGCGGGCGGACCACCAGCGTGGCCAGCCGGGCGTCGAGCGCATACCGCTTGCCTTCGGGGCTGGTGTACGCCAGCGTGCGGCGCACCGCGTCCATGCAGTTGGCCTGCCCGGCCACGACGTTCCGCCACGGCGGGGAGAGCGCGTCCTCGAAGTCCGCCATGAATACCCGCGCGCCCGAGTTGAGCGCGTTGATCATCATCTTGCGCTCGACCGGGCCGGTGATCTCCACCCGGCGGTCCGTCAAGTCGGCCGGCGACGGCGCCACCATCCAGCTTCCCTCGCGCACCGCCGCCGTCTCGGTCGGGAAATCGGGCAGGGCCCCACCCCGGATCCGCTCGCGGGTCTCGCGCCGCCGGGCGAGCAGCGCGTCACGGCGGGTGGCGAACCGGCGCGTCAGCAGCGCGACGAAATCGAGCGCGTCGGGCGTGGCGACCCGGTCCTGGTCCGGCGCGTCCGCACCGCGCACCACGATCGCCTGGGACGTCCCGGGGGGATGGGGGTCGGTCACGGGCTCTCAGGCGGGAACAGCGTTTCCTGGTTGATGATCTCGGCCGTCTTGGGCGTGCTGGTGACTCCCTGCCGCACGACGCCCCTCCTTACTCGGAGCGCCGGCTCACGCCGGCGCGACATGGAACAACATGAACACGAAGTGGCACCCGCTCCCCACGAGCACCATCAGGTGCCAGATTTCATGGTGCCCAAACCGGCCGGGGAACGGGTCCGGACGTCTCCTGGTGAAGATGATTGCTCCGGCAGTGTAGGCAAGACCGCCGGCGACCAGCCAGACCAGCCCGCCCGGCGGGACCGCGGTCGCCAGTGGCGCCGCCGCCAGCAGCGCCATGCATCCCATCGCGAGTTAAGTCCCCGTCGAGAGCCAGACTGGCGCGTCAATCCACCAGATCTTGAACGGGATGCCGGCCACCGCGATGGCCCAGGCCGTGCCCAGCAGCGCCCAGCCCCACGGACCGGCCAGCGTGACCAGCGCGACCGGTGTGTAGGTGCCGGCGATCAGGAAGTAGATCGCGACGTGGTCGAGGGTGCGGAGCGGCCGCAGGCGGTGGGCGGGGATCGGAAGCGCGTGGTAGATCGTGCTGGCCGCGTAGAGCAAGATGAGCGACCCGCCGTAGACCGCGAAGGCCGCGGTTTCGGTGAACCCGTCAGCCAGGCGCAGCAGCAGGGCAGTGCCGAGGGCGGCGAGGATCAGTCCGACGAGATGGGACCAGGCGTTGACCGGCTCACGAACACGCATGGGGAAAATCTAGCGCCAGGCCCCGGCCCTGAGCCCGGCCTTGTCGCCCGGCGGAGCCCACCCTAGGGTTGAACACATGCGGATCGCGCTCTTCAGCGAGGTGTACTGGCCGATGGTGAGCGGCGTGGGCGTCACCCTCCTGCGCCTGACCGAGGCGCTGCGGGAACGCGGCCATGAGGTTCGCATCTATACCGCGACCTACGCGCTGCCCGCGGGCATCGCCGACCGCCCCGAGGTGCACCGCTCCCCGAGCGTGCCGCTGTTTCTGTATCCCGACGTGCAGTGGGCGTTCCCGCGGCTCCGGGAAGTGGTGGAGGACCTCCAGGCGTTCCGGCCGGACATCGTCCATGTGGCCACCGAGTTTTCGCTCGGCCTCGCGGGCGTCAAGGCCGCCCGGCAGCTCGGCCTTCCAATCATAGGCTCCGCGCACACCGACTACGACCAGTACGCCGCCCGCTACGGCGTCCCGTGGGCGCTCCGGGCGGGCTGGCACTACCTGCGCTGGTTTTACGGGCAGGCGTTCCGGGTGCTCTGTCCGTCGAGCATCTACGAGGACGCGATGCACAGGCATGGGGTGCTGCACACGGGCATCTGGAGTCGCGGCGTGGATCCGGCAGTGTTCTCTCCCAGCTTCCGAAGCGAGGCGTATCGGGCGGGTTTCGGCGTGGGTCCCGGAGACCTGCTGGTGACCTACATCGGCCGCATCGCGCGGGAGAAGAACCTCGGCCTGCTGCTCGAGGCGTGGGAGACGCTGGCGCCCCGGCGCGGCTCGGCCAAGCTGGTGCTGGTGGGTCGCGGGCCGCTCGAGGACGACATTCGCCGGCGGGAGATTCCCGGCGTGTCGGTGTCCGGCCTGCTCGAGGGGCCCGCGCTCTCGGCAGCGTACTCTTCGGCCGACCTGTTCGCCTTTCCGTCTGCGACCGAAACTTTCGGCAACTCGCTGCTCGAGGCGATGGGCTCGGGCCTGCCGTCGCTGGTAGCCGCGTCGGGCGGAGTGCTCGAGTTCGCGAACCACGGCGGCAACGCCTGGCTGGTCGAGCCCGACAGCACGCCGGCCATCGTCGAGGGGCTGCAACGGCTGCTGGGCGACGCCGCGCTCCGGCGTCGCCTGGCGGCCGGCGCACTCGCTACGGCCCGCGCCCGCGACTGGGCTACCGTGTATGACCGGCTGCTCGACGACTACCGCGAGGCGATCGCCGCGAAAGGCGCGACGCGGGCGGCGTGAGCCCCGTCATCCTGAGCCGTCCGTCATCCTGAGCGAAGCGAAGGAGGCATGACCCCACATGCGCTCCTTCGCTCCGCTCAGGATGACAGAGCCCCCTACGTCCGCAACACCAGGTACGACACCGCCGCGAGGGCCGCGCTCATCGGGATCGTGAGCGCCCAGGCCCACACGATCCGCGTCGCCACACCCCACCGCACCGCCGAGATCCGCTGCGCGGCGCCGACGCCCACGATGGCGCCGGTGATGGTGTGCGTCGTGCTCACCGGCACGCCGAGCTGCGAGGCGATCAGGATCGAGATCCCACCCGCCGTCTCCGCGCAGAACCCGCCGAACGGCCGGAGCCTGGTGATGCGGGTGCCCATCGTCTTGACGATTCGCCAGCCGCCCATGGCGGTGCCCAGGCCGATCGCGCTGTACGCGGCCATTTCCACCCAGAGCGGAATCCGGTCAGCGTTCGGCACGTACAGATGCCCGAGCCACCCACTCCGGCCGAGGAACAGCGCTTGGGTCGACACCAGGAGGCCGACGATGATGCCCATGGTCTTCTGCGCGTCGTTGGCTCCGTGACTCAGCGAGTACAGCGCGGCGGAAACCAGTTGCAGCCGGCGAAACACCCGGTCCATCGGCCCCGGGCGGGCGTGCCGCAGCAGCCACGACAGGCTCACCGTGAGGGTGAGCGCCAGCACCATCCCGAGCAGCGGTGACACCAGGATGAACAGGATGGGCTTGACCCAGCCGTCGAGCAGCAGGGCGGCGACGCCCGCCTTCGCGATCGCCGCGCCGCCCAGGCCGCCTATCAGGGCATGGCTCGACGAGCTCGGCAGGCCAAAGTACCAGGTGACGAGGTTCCAGATGATGGCGCCCAGGAGCGCGCTTAGGATCAGGTCGGGGTCGACGATCGACGGCTCGATCAGGCCCTTGCCGATGGTCCGGGCCACCGCGGTGCCGACCACAAACGCCGCCGCCACGTTGAAGACCGCCGCCCACACCACTGCCACGCCCGGCGACAGCACCCGGGTCGAGACCACGGTGGCGATCGAGTTGGCGCTGTCGTGAAAGCCGTTGATGAAATCGAAGACCAGCGCGACGCCGACGATGGCCAGGACGTAGAGCACGTCAGTGGACATGCTCACGCGTGCTTGATGGAGATCGATTCCAGTACGTTGCCGGCATCCTCGATGGTGTCGAGCGTCTTCTCGAGGTTGTCGTAGATTTCCTTCCACTTGATCACCTGCAGCGCCTCGGGCTCGCCCTCGAACAGCCGGCCCAGCCACTCGTGGTAGAGCGAATCGCCCTCCTCCTCGAGCCGCTTCACCTGCACGCAGGCGTCCAGCACGGTGCGGCCTTTGTTCTTCTCGAGCGCGGCCACCGCCAGCTGAAGCTGCTCGGTGGCGCGGACGATCACCTCGGCGATGACCAGGGCGCCGTCCGGCGACGCCCCCGCGTGAAAGATCAGCAGCCGCCGGGCGGTACCGTCGATCAGGTCGATGACGTCATCGAGGCGCGAGGCCAGCTCGTGGATGTCCTCGCGGTCGAGCGGCGTGATGAACACCCGGTCCAACCGGGTCACCACGTCGTGGGTGACCTGGTCAGCTTGGTGCTCGAGCCGCTTGATTTGGTCGACGATCACCCCGCGACGGGTACTGTCGGCCCGCAGCAGGTCCTGCTGCAGCCGCGCGGCCTCCACGGTGAACGTGGCGACCGCGGTGAAAAGGTCGAAAAACTTCTCGTCCCGGGGGAGCAGGCGCATGTATCATCCAGGTAACGGACGGCGGTTAAGATAACCCGCCCCTGGACCGCGCACATCGGGGCACCCGTTCCTTGACGTCGGAGCCTCGAGCGCCAGATTTCTCCAGTCCCCCGGACCTCCACCCCATGACCATGGTGCACGCCGCACGGCTGCGTGACAGTCCTGCCGAAGACGCCTTCGACCGCCTGACGCGGCTGGCGGCTCGGCTGCTTGGCGCGCCCGTAGCCTTGGTCAC
>JACCSZ010000055.1 GCA_013812695.1 Gemmatimonadales bacterium
ACAGGTAGGCCCAGAATCGGACGGGCTTGGGGTCCGGTGCGCCGCTCTTGATGACGATGCCGACGGCAGAGGACGAACCGGCGAGGGGAGGTGCGCTCATGGTGGCAGTCCTCATCATCCTGGGTGAGTGCGGGGACACCCAACGACGAAGGCACCCCGTATGCCGTACGGAGTGCCAGGACAAGATCTTTTTCTACAATGATTTGCGGTTTTGATTACGGCGCGGCGCGTCCTTATGACGCGGTGGATCGGCGAGCGCTCGTGTCCTGGAGACACGGCGGGCAGCAGAGGACCAGGCCCTCAGGTCCGCTCGATCCCGTCGCCCGGCGGCGCCGGCGCCGATCGCCCTCGACCGTCCACCCTTCGTAAAACGACCGCAGCGACTCGGGCGCGAGGCCGGGACAGGACGGCAGAATGACGTGGAGGCTGCCCGGCCTGCTCAGGCGCCGCAGATCGGCGATGAAATCCATCCGGCAGGCGGCGCTCAGCTCGCCCAGGGCGCTGGGATCCATGACCACCAGGTCGAGCGGCCCGGGGATGTCCACGAACTCGGGAAGGCACGACCCCGCCTGCGCGACGAAGCCCTCGAATCGGCTGCCCAGCGCTTCGGTGGCCATGCGCGACTCGACCCGCTCGACGCAGCCGAGGTCACCCGCCAGGAAGGTGACTACGGCGTCATGGGCGGCCAGCAGATAGGCGGCCGGCTCCGCGGCGCTCCCGATGACGAGGGTGACGTCGCGCGGCTCGATGCGTGGGAGCAGCCGGGCGAGCGGCGAGGTCGGCTCGAGACCCCAGTGGTTGGGAGTGCGCTGCGCCTCCCGCAGCTTCAGGAACTGCCGACGCCACCGATTGTACGGGCGAAGCGACAGGCGCTTCACGATCAACCGGTCCACCGATTCCAGCATCAGCACTTCGGTCAGCAGAAACTGGCCTTCGGCGGCGCTCTGCAGTTCGGAGGCGGCCTCGTCGCCCAGCCGCAGGAGCTCGTCGCGACCGATGGAGTTCTTGTAGCCCTCGATGCGCTGGAGGACATACTCCTGATAGTACTGCTTGTCGGAGTAAGGGGACCGCCGCGGCTGCTGAGTGCCTCGCAGCTGCGCGACGGTCAGCATGCGACCTCGGCGCGAACGCCGCGGACGATTGGAGCGCAAAGGGGCGGGAAGGCGAAGCGGCTGGCCATGGGTGCACTGCAAATTCGTAAGGCGGAGGGAGCGTGTCAACGCGAACAAAGGCAAAAGGAGCCCGACGGCCGCCGGCGACGACGATCGTCATTCCGCCCGCAGCACCGCGCCCTTGAGGTAGCCGGTCTCGGGGACGGTCAGGATGTCGGGATGGTCTTCGGGCTGGCCGAGAATGCGGGTCACGTGGATCCGGCGGCCGCTGTCGGCGGCGGCTTCGGCAAGCATGGCGAGGAACTCGGGCAGTCGCACGTGGAACGAGCAGCTCGCGGTGAGCAGGATGCCGCTGGGCGCCAGCGAGCGCATCGCCCGGAGGTTGATCTCGTGGTAGCCGCGAAGGGCGGCGGGGACGGTGCCGCGGCTCTTGGCGAAGGCGGGCGGGTCGAGGACGATGGTGTCGAAGGGTTCGCGCGCGCGTGCCAGGGCGCGGAGCGTCTCGAATGCGTCGCCCTGGCGCCACTCGATGTTGGTCAGGTCGTTGAGGGCCGCGTTCGCGGCGCCACGCGCCAGTGCTTCCCCGCTGGCGTCGAGCGCGAGCACGCTGCCGGCGCGGCGGGCCAGGTGGATGGCGAACGAGCCGTGGTACGCGAAGCAGTCGAGCGCGCGGCCGCCGGGCGCCGTGAGCGCGCCCGCCAGCAGGCGATTGGCTCGCTGATCGAGGAATGCCCCGGTCTTCTGCCCGTCCCACGGCGCGGCCAGATACCGCAGCGCGCCCTCGCGCACTTCGATGTCGCGCGGCACGGTGCCCCGGGCGAGCGCGACCGTACCGTCCAGGCCCTCGCGCCGGCGTACGGCCGCGTCATGCCTGAGCAGGATCCCTTCGGGCTCGAACACTTCGTCGAGGGCGGCAACGATGGTCTCGCGCATCGTCTCCAGCCCGGCCGAGAGCAGCTGTGCCACGAGCCAGCGATCGTAGCGGTCCACGACGAGTGACGGGAGCCCGTCGCCTTCGCCGTGGACCAGCCGGCAGGCGGTGGCGTCGATGCCGACGCGGCGCGCGGCGCTCGCGGCCAGATGGTCGCGCCACCATGCGGCGTCGACCGGACGGTCGGTGCGCTCGAGCAGGCGGAGCCGGATCTCGGAGGTCGGCGAGTAGAGCGCCTGGCCGATGAAGCGGCCGCGCGGATCGTGCACCGGCACGACACCGGCACCGCCGCCCTCCTCCATGACGTCGCTGCGATAGATCCAGGGATGGCCGCGCACCCAGCGCTCGGCGCCGCGGGCGCTGACGCGCACGGGGGTCACGCGCGATCGGGTCTCAGGACCGTGGCCCCGCGCAGATAGCAGTGCTTGATTTCCCCGCGTCCGCGGGTCGTATAGGCGTGGACCAGCAGCCGGATGCAGTTGGGAAGCGCCCCCGGCACGGGGATCTCGGTGGCGTGCAGCAGCGCCACGATGTTCCACCCGAACTCCTCGGCGGCGCGGGCTGGGAAGGCGGCGTCCAGGTCCCGGGTCACCGTGAACAGGCCGCTGACGATGTCGTCGGGGGTCAGCCCGTTGGCCTCGATCAGCGTGCGAAGCAGCTCGTCGGTGGCGGCGAGGATCTCGGCGGCGTCGTTGCGACTCACGGTGGTGGCACCGCGGATGCCGTGCAGGCGCGGCATGGGGGTGGGCATGGCACCTAATGTAGCGTCGTTGGTTCGGCTGATGCTGGTGACCGACGACCGTCTCGTGGGCGGGCGCGATCTGCTCGCGCTGGCCCGCGCGGCCGAGGCCGGCGGGGCGACGTCCGTGCAGCTCCGGCTCAAGGACGCCACCACCCGAGAACAGGTGGCGCTGGCCCGCGCGCTCGTCGCGGCACTCGGAATTCCCGTGCTCGTGAACGACCGACCCGACGTCGCGCTGGCCGCCGGAGCCGCCGGGGTCCACCTCGGTCCGGAGGACCTTTCGGTCTCGCTCGCGCGCACCATTGCCCCGCCGGGATTCGTGATCGGCGCATCGGTCGGTTCGGCGGCCGAAGCCGCGACGGCGCGCTCGGCCGATTACTGGGGCGTCGGCCCGTGGCGCCTCACCTCCACCAAGGCCGACGCGGGGGCCGGCCTCGGCGCCGACGGGTTCGCGCGCCTGGCCAGTCTCGCGGGCGGCCGGCCTTGCCTGGCGATCGGGGGCGTCCGCGCGGACGATGTGGTCGAGGTTTTCGCTTCGGGCGGCGCGGGAGTGGCTGTCGTGTCCGGCATCCTCGGGTCTACCGACGTGCAGTCCTCGACCGCGAGTTATTCCGCCGCACTAACCCTCGCCATCCCCCCTTAACGGAGTTCCGGCATGCGGGCGCTGCCAACGCGGGCACAGCGCACCCTGCGGTCGCTGCAGCGCGTGGTTGGCGGGGATCGCGCAGCGAAGTCAGGGCCCTGACGGCTTTACTTCCCGCGGCGGACGCGGGCGATGTTGCGGAGGTGCTCGGCATAGGTCCGGGCGAAGATATGGCGACCGTCCGGGCCGGCGACGAAGTAGAGGTATGGGACATCGGCCGGGTCGAGGGACGCCTCGATGCTGCGTTGGCTGGGCGAGTTGACGGGTCCCGGAGGCAGGCCGGGGTGCAGGTAGGTGTTGTAGGCGGACGGAAACTGGTAGTCCTTCTCGAAGAGGCGGGACTTCCGTTTGCCCGTGGCGAGAAAGATGGCGTACTGCACCGTCGGGTCCGCCTGCAGCGCCATCCCGATCCGGAGCCGGTTGTGATAGACGCCGGCGATGGTTTCGCGCTCGTCGTCCGCTCGGGCCTCGCCCTCGACGATCGAGGCGAAGGTGACGAGCTGCGCCTGCGTCATGCCGACGGAGCCCAGTTGCGCGGTCCACCGCGGCTGCCAGCCGGTCTTGAACCCCTCGGCCATGATGCGCACCAGCTCGTCGGCGCGCACGCCGAGGGGCAGGGTATAGGTCTCGGGCCGCAGGAACCCCTCGTAGGATGTCACCGGGAATCCGAGGAGCGCGGTGGCGGCACGGCCGTCCTTCGCGGCGGCGATCACCGAATCCTCGCGCAGCCCGAGCTTCTCGGCGGCCAGCGCGGCCACCTCCGGGATGGTCAAGCCTTCGGGAACCGTAAATTTCTGGGAGACCGCCGCGCCCTTGGCGAGCACGTCGAGGACCTTCCAGGGCGATGTGCCGGGCGGGAACTCGTAGACGCCGGCCTGCACCGCGCGGTCCACACCCCGTGCGCGAGCGAGGAGCTCGAAGACCTGGCGGTTGGCAATCACGCCGTGCGCGGCCAGCGTGTCGGTGACGGCGCCGAACGCAGCGCCGGGTGGAAGGGTGACGCGCTCGGAGGTGACGTTGGTGCCCGTACACCCGGCGAGCATCAACGTGAGCGCCGCCACCATTCTGAGTGCGGCGAGAAACGGTCTCGGACGCGCGCGCCCGGCGCTCACCTGTCGGCCGGCTCCACCGGCTCGGCTCGCTGCCCGCGTCTCGCTTCCATGAAATGTTGCAGCAGAACGGCCGCCGCGAGCGCATCCACCGCCTCGCGGCGGCCCCGCGTGCTGCCACCCTGCTCGCGGATGACGCGGAGTGCGCGGGCGGTACTCATCCGCTCGTCCCACAGCTCGACCGGCAGCCCGCTCCGGCCCGCGATCGTCCCGGCCATCTCGCGCGCGGCGAGGGCGCTGGCCTCTTCCGCGCCTTCGCCGGAGAGCGGCAAGCCGACTACGACCCCCACCGGATGATGCTGCGCGATCAGCTCGAGGAAGCGGGGCACGGGAAAGCGTTTGCCGAGGCGGCGGACCAAGGTGTCGAGCGGGGAGGCCAGGATCTGGGCATCGTCGCTCAGCGCGAGGCCGATGCGCCGATCCCCCCAGTCCACGGCAATGAGGCGGCCGGTCATGGGGAGCATGGGGAGCGGGGCTCCCCTACTGCGCCATCGTCGCGAAGAACTCCTTGTTGTTCTTGGTGCGCTTCATCCGCTCGAGGAGAAACTCGAGCGCTTCGACGGGCGGCATGTCCGCCAGGAAGTTGCGCAGCAGGTAGACTCGGTTGAGCTCGTCCTTGTCCATCAGCAGCTCTTCCTTGCGGGTCGAGGTGCGCTGAATGTCGATGGCGGGATAGATCCGGCGGTCGGCCAGGCGCCGGTCGAGCACCAGCTCCGAGTTGCCGGTACCCTTGAACTCCTCGAAAATGACTTCGTCCATGCGGCTGCCGGTGTCGATCAGCGCCGTGGCGATGATGCTCAGGCTCCCACCCTTGTCGATGTTCCGCGCGGCGCCGAAGAATCGCTTGGGCTTCTGCAGCGCGTTGGCGTCCACGCCGCCGGACAGGATCTTGCCCGAGTGCGGCACCACCACGTTGTGGGCGCGGGCCAGGCGGGTAATCGAGTCGAGCAGGATGACCACGTCCCGCCCGTGCTCCACCAGCCGCTTCGACTTCTCGATGACCATGTCCGCCACCTGGACGTGGCGGTCGGCGGGCTCGTCGAAGGTGGAGGAGATCACCTCCGCCTTGACGTTCTCCTCCATGTCGGTCACCTCCTCGGGCCGCTCGTCGATCAGCAGCACGATCAGCACGATCTCCGGATGGTTCTCGCTGATCGCGTTGGCCAGCTTCTGCATCAGGATCGTCTTGCCGGCCTTGGGCGGCGCGACGATCAGCGCCCGCTGGCCCTTGCCGAGCGGGGAGAGCAGGTCCACCACCCGCATGCTCAGGTCGCCGGTTTTCCGCTCGAGGCGGATCCGGGCGTCCGGGTAGCGCGGACGCAGGTTGTCGAACGCGATCCGGTGCTTGGTCTTCTCCGGCTCATCGAAGTTGACCTGCTCCACCTTGAGCAGCGCGAGGTACCGCTCGCCCTCCTTGGGTGGACGCACCTGGCCCATGACCGTGTCGCCGGTCCGAAGGTCGAAGCGCTTGATCTGGCTCGGGGAGACGTAGATGTCGTCGGGGCCGTACAGGTAGTTCCAGTCCTGGCTCCGGAGGAACCCGTACCCCTCGGGCAGGATCTCCAGCACTCCCTCGCCCCGGATGACGGTGTCCGAGTCCAGGAGTGATTGCTCGATGCGGAAGATCAGGTCCTGCTTTCGGAGGCCCGAGTAATTAGTGAGGTTCAACTGCTCTGCCAGCGAATGCAGCTCGGCGACCGACTTCTGCTTCAGTTCAGCGATATCCACGGACTAGACTCCAGACGGGCGGGCCCGGCCGGATGCCGGCGGGCGGTGGGAAAACGAACCTACGACTCTATGAGGTTGGATGATGTATGGCGATGTATGGACGATGTATAGGCGATGGCGCCCGAGAATCGGAGCGTGTGGCGCTGTCTGTGACGGGGAGTGTCCTGCCGGTCCGAGAAGCACCTCAACTTAGAACGCGTGGAGAAACCAGTCAAGAGGGGGGCGCCGCATTGCACAACCTTGAATTGCCAACAATCTTTCGCCCCCTGGGTTCCCTTCGGAGGCACGGCGCGATGACGGCTCGACCATATCGGATCACCGGTCCCGCCGCCCGGGCTGCGGCCTAGCTCATGTCCGACACCGAGCGGCTGAGCACGCTGCGCCACGACCTCTCCAACCCGCTGTCGGCGCTGCTCGCCGAGACCCAGCTGCTGCTGCTCACCGAGTCGCAGATCGACCCGACGATCGTCACCAGCCTGCGGGAGATCGAGGCCCTGGCGATCCGGATGCGCGCGATGCTGCGCGAAATCTGACCCCGCTCATCAGGTAGGCGACCAGGAGCGCGAGGCTCGCGGCACTGGCGCCCAGACGCGCCATCACGCTGAAGCCCCCCGCCGAGATGAACCCCTCGATCAGGCCCGCCACGACCAGCAGCAGCGCCGTGGCGCCCAGCATCCGGACCGCGACCCGCCCGCTCACGACCAGTGCATCGGATCGGCTGAGGCGACCCGGCGCTACCACCGAGCGGCCCAGCAGAAACCCGGCCGCGCCTGCCACCCAGATGGCGAACAGCTCCAGCGCGCCGTGGCCCAGGATGAACGTCAGCAGGTAATCGAGCAGCCCGACGTTCGCGAAGTGGCCGGCGAAGCCGCCGATGGCGAGCCCGTTGTAGGCCAGCAGGACGAGCGAACCCACGCCCACAAAGACGCCGCCGGCGAAGCAGGCGATCGCCACCCGGACGTTGTTGGTGATGATTCCCGACGCCATCAGTGGCCGGTCCTCGGCCGCGAGGTCCACGTAGCCGCGACCGGCCGCCTGTCTCGCGGTCCCCGCCTCCGCGCGACGGAGCATGACATCGGGGATGATCTCCGCGGCGAGGGCCGGCCGCTCCCGCAGCAGCGTGAAGCCGGCCGCCGCGGGCGCCATGAACGTGAGACCCGCGACGAGGACGTATCCCCGCGCCTCGATGACGGCCGCGGGACACTCGCGCGCGAGCACGGTCCAGACTCGCCGCCAGGTGCTCCGCTCGTCGCGGTAGAGCGCGTTGTGACCGGCCGCGGCCAGCCGCTCGAGCCTCGCCAGCGTCGCGGCGTCGGCCCGGTAGGTGCGCGCGCGCGCCAGGTCCGCCGCGATCTCGCGATAGCGGGCCGCGAAGTCCGGGAGCTCGTGAGACGCAAAGCCGTCGAGCCCCTCCTGTGCGGCCCGCTCCGCCAACCGCTCGAACTGTTCCCAGCGCGGGCGTTTTTGCGCGGCGAACCGGGTACCGGCGCCGGCGGCGCCCCGCGCCGACAACCGGCCCTGGCGCCGCGCCAGCTCCGCTGCGTGGAGGTCGAGCAGATGCGCGAGATCGCTTCGGCCCGGCGGCGGCTGGTGTGCCGAAAGGCGCGCGGCGAGCCCACCAGCCAGGCGGGTCCGGACGGCCGGGGCAAGCTGGCCGTTGCGCTGCACGAACTGGGACAGCAGGCGGAACTCCTCGTCATCGAGGACCGGGATGGACGGCGTCGCGTCGTCGTCGGCCGCTGCCGTCGCCTCCTCCGTACTTTCCTGCGGCCGATCCCGGGCCACGACGGTGCCCGCGACCAGGTCGCCCAGCCGCTTGCCGCGTGGGTGGAATGCCACGAGCACGACACCGGTGAGGTACGGTGGCGGGAGGAAGTCCGCGATGCGAAGCAGATTGCGCGCGGCCGCCGCGCCGAGCGTGACCGGATGTCCCGTGTCCATGACCACGCGGATTCCGGCCAGGCGCTTGCCGGGCGTCTGTCCTCTCCGCATGCCCTCGAACAGAATGAAGTAGCCGTTCCATAGCACGAAGCCGCCGAGCGCAAGCAGCATCGGTGCCACCTGGCCGAGCGTCAGGCCGAATCCCGCCAGGATGCCGAACACGAGCAGCACGGCAAGGGACGCGCCGGCCAGGAGCAGCATGTCGAGCACGCCCGCGAGCGCGCGCGAGCCGACACCCGCGATCTCGAGGTCGAGCGTCACGTGCTCGGGGGTTTCGATTTCCAGGTGCTGGCGGTAGTCCGGGGGCGCGTCGCGCAGGGCGGGCATGCAGCGATTGTAATATCTTTTCGCCAATGCCGCCCCCCATGCTGCGCCCGCTTACGGTGGGCGAGATCCTCGACACCTCGTTCTCGCTGTATCGCCGGCATTTCGCCGCGCTCGCGACCGTGGCCCTGGTCTGCACCGGTGTGCCGCTGGTGCTCCGGCTGTTCCTGGAAGCGTCCGGCGGGGTCTTCAGCAACCTGGCGCTGACGCTGCTGTACGCGCTGAGCCTGGTGGTCTTGAGCCTCGTCGCCACCGGCGCGACCGTCTTCATCGTGTCGGAGAGCTACCTCGGCCGGCCGATCACGGCTCGCGAGGCGCTCTACCGGGCGGCGCCGTACCTGGGCCGGATCCTGGTGTGCTCGCTGCTGATGACGCTCGCGGTGGGGCTGGGCTTTCTGCTGCTGATGATCCCCGGAATCATCCTTGCCGTCGGGTTGGCGCTCGCGATTCCCGCCGTGGTGCTGGAGCCGCGCTCGAGCGCGAGCGCGGCGCTCTCCCGGTCGTGGGAACTCACCCGCGGCGCGCGCTGGCGCATGTTCGGGCTCGGGCTCACGCTGCTGGTCTTGCTCTACATCCCGGTCATGGCCATCACCGGCCTGCTCGCCCTCGTCCTGCCGCAGGCCACGGGCGAGAGCTTTGGCCCCGCGTCCATCTCGACCGTGGCCGCGCTCGCGGTCGGCGGCGTCGTGCAGATGTTCATCTATCCGCTGTTCTACTGCGTGCTCACGGTCGCGTATTACGATCTCCGGGTGCGCAAGGAGGGGTTCGACCTGGAGCTGCTGGCGTCGGCGCTCCAGACCGCGTGACCGCCACCGCCCAGGCCGGGACGACGCCCGATGTCCTCCGTGCGGCACTCGACAGCGTCTTTACCGCCCCGGCGTATCGCTGGGAGGCAACGCCCGCGCCGATCCGGTTGCTGCGCGACTGGTGGGCGCGCCTGGGCGAGTGGCTCGGGGGGCTTCGCACCGACAATCCGGCGGCGTTCCGGCTGCTGGCGATCGCGCTGCTGATCGCGCTGGCGCTGGTGCTCGCGCACGGGGCGTGGGTGGTCTGGCGCACCGTCCGCGGCGCGGGCGGCGGCGCGGACCAGACACCCCGATCCACGCCGCCCCGCGCGCCCGACGCGGGGTGGTATCTCCGCGAAGCCGACCGCGCGGCCAGCGCCGGGCGCATGGCCGACGCGCTGCAACTCGCCTTTGTCGGGCTCGCGCTGACGCTCGAGGGGCAGGGACTGCTTCGCTACCACGCCAGCAAGACGCCGGCGGAGTGCGCCCGCGAGGCTCGGCTGGCCGGCGAGGACCGCGATCGGTTGCGCGCGCTGGTGCGCGCGCTGTACGCACACGTGTTCGGCGGCGGGCCGTTCGGCGCCGACGACTACCGCCGGTGGCGCGACGACGTCTCCCGGCCCTGGCATGCAGCCGCGCACTGAGCTCGCCCTCGGGAGCGCGCTGGTGCTGGCGCTGGCGCTCGTGGCGGGCGTGGTGGGCGCCCGCCGGGCGCGAGTGACCGACGCCGACCCCCGGCGCTCGACCTTTCTGGCCGGACCGTCGGGCGCCCGAGCATTCGCCGAGGCGCTCCGGCGGCTCGGCGTGCGGGTGGAGTCGTACCGCCGCCCACTGGCGGCGCTCGATACGATCGCCGCGCCGCGAACCCTGGTGGCCGTGCTCGGCCCGTCGCGCGAGCTCAGCGCGCGGGAAGGGCGCGCGGTCGCGGGAGTGCGGGCCGATCTGCTGCTCGCGGGC
>JACCSZ010000072.1 GCA_013812695.1 Gemmatimonadales bacterium
AGCCGGGACGGCGCCCAGATCTGGCTGACCCTCGCGCGCACCGACAGCGGGGAGGCGGGCCGCTGCACCGCGCGGGCCGTCGAGATCCGTCAAGGCAGTAGGCGAACGCCCGTCCCATTGCTGTACACGCTCTCTGCGCCGGAGCTGGTAAACGACACCACCCTTCGCGCGCGGCTCGCCGATCACTGCGCCCCCGGAGACAGCTATCTGGTCGATCTCCGGACCGGCCGCCCGGTGCGGGAGCGCTGATGCGGGTCATCGGGGTCGCCGCGGCCGCCTGCGCGCTCGCCTTCACCGCGGGTGCGTCGGCGCAGGGGATCGACGGCCGGATCGGCCGATTCTACGAGGACGACGGTTGGACGGTCTACCGTCTGGGCGTGAGCCGCCCGCTCACCGGCCCGCTCGCCACCACCCTGCACGGCGATTACCTGCGCCGGGCCGGCGAGGCCGAGGGCGCGTTCGCCGGCCTGGGCCTCGATGTGACCGCGTTCCGAGGCTCGGGGCCATACGTGGTGGCTGGCGTCGGCGCCGGGATGGGCTCGCCGCATTCGCAGTCGTTCTCCAGCGTGTGGACGTCCTGGTCGGCCGGCGTCGGCTATGAGCTGGCACCGGCTCCGTTTCTTCGAGCGGGCGTCGAGGCCCGCTGGCGGGAGATCTCGCTGGACCGTCGCGAAGGACTCGAGCTCGCGGCGGGGCTCTCGCTCAATTTGGGCGGCGGACGGAAGACGCCAGTCGCGTCACCCACGTCATCCTCGGCAGCGCCACCGACCCCCTCGCCGCCTGGCGACCTCCTGGCTCCCATGACCCCGACGGCCGTCACACCGGACCCATCGACATCCCGTCCGGCCGGTGCGGCGACACGACTGGCCGACTCGGTCATCGCCACCGCCACCGAGGCGATGGGGCGCCCCTACAAATACGGCGGGACCGGCACCGGTGGCGGCGGGTTCGACTGCTCGGGTCTCATCCAGTATGCCTACGGCCGTCACGGTATCGCGCTGCCCCGCCGGAGTGTCGAGCAGGCGCGCGAAGGTACCAAAGTACGAAAGGAGGTCGCCAAGCTCCTGCCTGGCGACCTCCTCACCTTCTCGAACAGCGGCGGCTCCGTGACCCATGTCGGTCTCTACATCGGCGATCGCCGCTTCATCCACAGCGCCACGCGCGGCGTGCAGGTCAGCACCCTCAGCGCTGAAGATCCGTACGGGCGGTGGTGGCACCGTCGGTGGGTCGGCGCAAGGAGAATCGTCGAGTAGGGCAGCGACCAGCTCGGCCCCCCCCACGCCCGACAACGCTATTTGTGTCCGGTGTGCTCGGTCCCCGCCGCATCGCCCTGCTGCGGCTTCCCCGGCTCGGCAACTTCCGCATGTTCCTGGTGTCCGCCGCCGTGCTGGCCTGCCGCCGAGGGCACGCCGCGCACCTGCAGCGACGCAAGATCGCGCTGGTACGTCGGGTCGCGCGGGTCGATCGCCGGCCACCGGCTCAGGTCGTCGGGCACGAACAGGCCGACCATGTGGGCCATCGCGCCCTTGACCTTGAGCTGCCCCGTCGGGTTGTCGTAGTCGCCCACCACGCGGTAGCGGTGATTGGCCCTGAGCTTGAGGCCATCCCCGCTGACCCCGTAGAGCTTGCGGCTCACCTTCGTCACCTTGCCCGCATCGTCGCGAGTGGTCGTGACCCGCGTGATGACCTTGCCGGTTTCGAGGTCTTCGAGCCGGACGCCGACGCCGTAGTCGTGCATGTGCCCGCCGACGCCCAGCAGCCGCCCGGCCACGGGCAGGGTGAAGTCGAACGATTTCGACGACTTGCCCGGGGGCACGTCGAAGGTGTTGGTGCCGCCGACGGTGAGGTTCACGTCCATGTAGATCGGCAGCGAGTTGACCGGACGCGGGTTCTGGTTCTTGGGGGTCCAGAGCATGGTGACCTTGAGGAACGCGCCCGCCAGGTCCCGGCCGGTGTCGTTGTGCCAGGCCACGTACATTCCGAGGCGCATGCCGGGAGCCATCGGGACGCCGATCGTTTTGGGCACGCTGATCTCGCCCTCGGTCTCGGTGCCGGCGCCCATCAGCCGCTCCGCCGCCGGATACAGCAGTTGACGGCGGCTGAAGTTGACCATGATCATGTGGTGGATGACGTCGCGCGGGAGCGGCCGGTTGTTGCCGTCAACCACGTCCACCCGGAAGCCCCGGAACCAGCCGTCGATCGGCCAGGTGAACTGTTGAACCGGCGTGTCGTGCGACGCGCCCAGGTCCATCATCCCATGGTCTTCCATGGGCGGCATGTTGAGCAGATCGTACGGCCCGGCAGTGATGGTCAGCTCGTGCTTCGAAGAGTCGACCTTTACGCTGACGGACACCTGTGGGACCGGACCTGGTCCCGTAAAGGCCGACGCGGCGAGAAGCGCAG
Source organism: Gemmatimonadales bacterium (assembly GCA_013812695.1). Taxonomy (GTDB): domain Bacteria; phylum Gemmatimonadota; class Gemmatimonadetes; order Gemmatimonadales; family GWC2-71-9; genus CAVVWJ01. The sequence goes on from JACCSZ010000072.1 coordinate 2,404, forward strand.
TCCACAACAACATGCAGGGCTCCGCGGCAGGGGAACGCTCGGCGGGAACGGCATTGCGCCGCTCTGGGCCGACGGACAAGTTACGCGCGTCCAACGCATTCGGACTGAGGCAAGCGGCGGGGCGCGAACTTCTGGGGCGGAACTTCTGACGGCGTCAGGTCAATGTCAAGCATTCGGTCATGGTGCGCGCTGGCCTTCGTGCTCAGTCTTGGTCCGAGTATGTTGGCGGCCCAAACGCGGATCTTTCCTGCCGTGCCGCATTACGAGCTGCCGGAGGCCTCGCCCCGCGTGCACGGGCTCGTGGGCCGCATCATCTCGGTGCGGAGAGGAGAAAGCAATTTCGGCCGCGAGCTCGAAGCCGAGGTAGCGTTGGGCGAAAACTTTCCGGTGCTGGCGCTGCGCCGTGGATCGCGCCCCATCTCGCTCGGATTCGGCACCCAGATCTACGGCCGCTTCAGCCTCGGTGACCGGCGCAGCGCGCTGATCAGCAACGACTGGGTGGTGGGCCTCAACACCAGCGCGTCCCTCGGCGCGTGGACGCTGACCGGCGAGCTCTACCACGAGAGCAGTCATCTCGGTGACGAGTACGGCGACCGGTTCGGCGCCGACCGGCTCGACTGGACGCGCGAGGTGGCTGCCGCCTGGGTGAGCTACACGGCGGGCCAGGTGCGGCTGTCCGGCAATCTGAGCTACGTGCTGCTCGACGAGCTCGACCTCGATCGCGCCGGCGCAGCGGTGGCCATGGACTTGGACGGGCGGCCCATCGGTGGGCTGCTCGGCGGCAGGCTTCGGCCCATCGGCGGGGTGTTCTTCGACGCCACGGCCGCCACCCGCTGGCGGATCAGCAGCTCCGCCAAGCTCGGCCTCGCCCTGTCCGCGCCGGCCAACGGTCGCGAGATCGGGATCGCGCTGATCGCGCACGACGGGCTGTCCACCCAGCGTCAGTTCTTCCGCCGCGAGAGCAGATACTTTGGCGCAGAGCTCCGATTCGACCTGTAAGCGGTAGGGACATCGAAGGATGGTGCTGGCGATTGGCCGCTTGACACAGTGGTCCATCGGCTTATCTTTGCGACCAGACCTTAGCACTCGGGGCAACAGAGTGCCAAAATAGCCTCACACAAGAACTTACATACCCCCAACACAGCTGTGGAGGACAGAGATGGCGACTGCTACCAAGGCTAAGCCCAGCCTCAAGATCCACCCCCTCGAGGACCGTGTGGTCATCGCTCCCGCCGAAGAGGCCGAGTCGATGCGCGGCGGCCTGTACATCCCGGACACCGCCAAGGAAAAGCCGACCCAGGGTGAGGTCATTGCCGTCGGCCCGGGCCGGTTCGAAAAGGGCGCGCGGGTGCCGGTCGACGTCAAGGTCGGCGACCTCGTGATCTACGGGAAGTACAGCGGCACGCCGTACACGTTCGATGGCGACGAGTACGTGATCATCAAGTCCAGCGACGTCCTCGCCAAGCTCGGCTGAACTCAGCTCGTATCTACCAAGGAGAATGACAGATGGCAGCAAAGGAGCTTCTCTTCAACACGGACGCCCGCGCCAAGCTCAAGCGTGGCGTCGACGCCCTCGCCGAGGCGGTGAAGGTCACCCTCGGACCCAAGGGCCGGAACGTCGTCATCGACAAGAAGTTCGGCTCGCCCACGGTCACCAAGGACGGTGTGACGGTGGCCAAGGAGGTCGAGCTCAGCGATCCGATCGAGAACATGGGCGCGCAGATGGTCAAGGAGGTCGCCACCAAGACGTCCGACCTCGCGGGCGACGGGACCACCACGGCCACCGTGCTGGCGCAGGCGATCTTCCGCGAGGGCCTCAAGAACGTCACCGCCGGGGCCAACCCGATGGAGCTCAAGCGCGGCATCGAGAAGGCCGTCGAGGCCGTCGTCGAGCACCTGCGCACCATGTCGGTCCCGTCGGCCGGCAAGAAGGAGATCGCCCAGGTCGGCAGCATCTCCGCCAACAACGACAAGGAAATCGGCAACCTGATCGCCGATGCCATGGAAAAGGTCGGCAAGGACGGCGTCATCACGGTCGAGGAGGCCAAGGGCCTCGAGACCACGCTGGAGACCGTGGACGGCATGCAGTTCGACCGCGGGTACCTGTCGCCCTACTTCGTGACCGATCCGGAGAAGATGGAGACCGTGCTGGACGACGCCTACATCCTCATCCACGACAAGAAGATTTCGGCCATGAAGGAGCTGCTCCCGGTCCTCGAGAAGGTCGCGCAGAGCGGCCGTCCGATGCTCATCATCGCAGAGGACGTCGAGGGCGAGGCGCTGGCCAC
>JACCSZ010000074.1 GCA_013812695.1 Gemmatimonadales bacterium
GGCGACCCACAGCCCAACGGCCAGGACCACACTGACGCGGATCATCGATCGAACTCCCGGAGAGGAATGCGAACCGGCTGGGAGCAGAAACCGCGGCACAGCGTCTCGTCCGGCGCCGGCGAAATTATGCCCGGGACGTCGAGTGAGTTCATGGTGGGTCGAGAGGTCACGTGATCAATACGCACGGCGGGCGCCGGCGTCACAGGGTGGCACTCACGCGTTCACGCATGCGGGAGTGCCGGCGGGTGTCACTTATCGTCGTCCGACGTCCGCTTCGGGCCGGGATTCGGTGCCCTCGAGCCACCCCGTCACCTTGGCCCTCACTTCGGCGGCGCCGTCGCCGTCATCGGCTGGAAAGCTGGTGACCAGCGCGCCATCCTGCAGGACCTGCCACACGGCGCCGGGCTCGCCCGATTCGCCCGCGCCTTGCCTGACCACATCGTAGGACCTGCCCCTCCACGACACCGTCATCTGTTCCGCCATCGTCGCTCTCCGGTTAAGCCCGTTGCCTCACTTCAGGGTGGGCGTGGCGGCGTCCGGCGGCGGTGACGACGGTCACCCGAACGCTGGCAGCCCCGTGATCGCCTGGCCGACGATCAGCGAGTGCATGTCGTGCGTCCCCTCATACGTGTAGACCGACTCGAGGTTGGCCATATGGCGCATCGAGTGATACTCGACGAGGATGCCATTGGCTCCCAGCAGCCGGCGGGACTCGCGGGCGGCCTCGCACGCCATGTTCACATTGTTGCGCTTGCAGAGCGAGACGTGGTCCGGAGTCATGGTGCCCGCGTCCTTGAGCCGGCCCAGGTGCAGCGTCATGAACTGCGCCTTGGTGATCTCGGTCAGCATGTCCACCAGCCGGACCTGCTGGAGCTGGGTCTGCGCGATCGGCTTGTCGAACATGACGCGGCTGCCGGCGTAGCGCAGCGCTTCATCGTAGCAGGCCATGGCCGCGCCGATCGCGCCCCACGCGATGCCGTACCGCGCCTGGGTCAGGCACATCAGCGGGCTCTTGAGACCGCCCGACTTGGGCAGGATCGCGTCTTTCGGGAGGTGCACGTCTTGAAGATGGATTTCGCTGGTATCGCTGGCGCGGAGCGACAGCTTGCCCTTCTGGTCCTTGGCCGTATAGCCCCTGGTGTCGGTCGGCACGATGAACCCGCGGATCGACTGCGTGTCGTCCACACCGGCGGTCTTCGCCCAGATGATGGAGACGGTGGCCTGCGAGCCGTTGGTGATCCACATCTTGGTGCCGTTCAGCACCCAGCCGTCCTTGGTCTCGCGGGCGGTGGCCATCATCCCGCCGGGGTTCGAGCCGAAGTCGGGCTCGGTGAGGCCGAAGCAGCCGATCTCCTGGCCGGAGGCGAGCAGCGGCAGCCAGTGTTGCTTCTGCTCGTCGGACCCGAAGGCGAAGATGGGGTACATCACCAGGGCACCCTGCACCGACGCGAACGAACGGATCCCCGAGTCGCCGCGCTCCAGCTCCTGCATGATCAGCCCGTAGGCCACGTTGTTGAGCCCCGCGCAGCCGTATTCCTCAGGCAGGTTCGCGCCGAACAGGCCCAGCTCGGCCATTCCCGGAATCAGTTGCTTCGGGAAGCGGCCCTCGATGTAGGCCTCACCGATGACCGGCAACAGGTTGTCGTCCACCCAGGTGCGAACGGTATCGCGCACCGCGCGCTCCTCCTCGGAGAGGAGGCTGTCCAGGTTGAGAAAATCCACGCCGGTGAATTGGGATGTCGCCGCTGCGGTGGCCATATCGTCGCCTCGAACGGGGTCTGAGAATCGCCGGTAAGATACCCAGCCCCACGGCCCGGCGCAGGCTCAGCGCGCGTCCACACGACGCAGGGCGCCGCGGCGGACGCCCTCGATGGCCTCGAGGTAAGCGGCGGCCACCCAGTCCGGCCCATTCATCGGCGAAGAAGCAGCGGCTATGCCCATGGATTGCAGCTGCTTGCGGGACGGGCAGTCGCGCTGGAGAAAGCGGATCCAGGCGAGCAGACTGTGGTCGACCAGGAATCCGGAAACCAGGTGATGGATCGGCGGATGCCCGCGACCGTTCTCGGTGCCGATCGCGACCGGCCGCCCCGCCGTGAGGCACTCGAGAGCCGTGAACGCGGCGCCTCCGTGCTCGTTCACCGAGACGCACAGATCCGCCGCGGCGATGTGCGCAGCCACGAGATCGTCCGGCACCTGCCCGTAAAAGGTGATCGCGCCGTTCTGCCCCGCCAGGCGCTCGAGCGCGCGCCGACGGGTGCCGTCACCGAGGATGTGAAGCCGGAGGGTGGGGTCGCCCGCACGCTGCACGGCACCGATCAGCGGGACCAGACTCGGGCCGGGCCCGAGTCCATCGCCGGCAACGATGATGCGGTGCTCCGCTGCGAGGCCGAGGCGGCGGCGTGCCTCCGCCTGCGGCACGGGTGCGAAGAGGGCGCCGTCCACCGCCGGCCCGATGACCGCGATACGGTCCGCCTCGACCCGCCACCGATCCACGATCGAATTGCGAAGCGCCTCGCTGCCGGCAATCACCGACGGGGCGCGCCGGAGATGGCGGCCGGATGCGCCGAAGGCGAGCAGGTTGTGCCCGAGATCGAGCGGGTCGAGCCAAGGGCTGGGGGCAAGCTGGTCGATGAGGGGGATCGCCGGCACGCCCCGCTGGGCGCACCAGGCGGTGAGCTTGCCGGACATCGACCAACTGCCCTCGAGGACGACGTCGAAGTCAGCCGCGCGGAGCTCGGCGAACAGCCCCAGAGCCCGCCGCGACGGTGCGACATCCGGCCCGGGCCTTGGCGGCCCGCCCTCGAGTGCGCCGATCTCGAACGACTCCGTGCCGCAATCGGCGGGGACGCGGCGGAAGATGGCGGTGACGTCGGACTCGAGGGCGAGCGCGCGCGCCAGGGTCAAGACGCTCCGGGTGTGGCTCGAACCCGGCCGAAGGTCCCGGCCCGGAACGACCAGGCAGATGCGGAGCCGCGGTAAGCCGAAGGGCACTCCGACCTCATCGTGTAGGAGCGGCGACGCAGAGGGATCGCCTGGACAAGAATGGGCGGGCCCTCCGGGGGCAAATCCGGTGCCCGCCGCTCCACGCTCAGCGATCGGCAGGGCGGCACCCGGGCTAGTTGCGGAAATGCCGCCCGACCCCGGAGCCCTACCGGGTCCGCTGATCCAGATACCCTTGCTGGCCCTGCCTTTGGGTGGCTCTCAGGCCGCCGACGGTGCCCCGCCTCGAGGCACGCCATGTGCAATCGGTCCCCCGCGGCCGGAGGCGCTGGCGCCCCTTCGCCCCTCGGTTCGGCCCCGTTGCCGCGGCCCGGTTCATGGATTGCACAAACTGGAATCGCGTTCCGCCACTCCGGTGCGTCGGGCCCGAGGCGGGAAGACCGCTCGGGCTCGACCACATGCTGTTTCGTCGATGCCACGGCCAGGCGCCAGCGCTATGTCGCACCACCTGCTCGCGGAGATGTCGGATGCGGATTCTGATGACGTCGTACGAGTTCCCACCCATCGGCGGCGGGGGGGCCGCCGTGGTGGCGGGGCTCGCGCGCGAGCTGGTGGCTGGCGGTCACGAGATCGACCTGGTCACCATGAGCTTTCAGGAACACCCGCGCCACGAAGTCGTTGACGGGATCCACGTGCACCGGGTGCCCTGCCTCCGGAGCACGAAGCACAACTGCACCACGCCCGAGGCGTTTTCCTACGTCGCGGGCGCGATGCCCACCATTCTCCGGCTGGTGAACACGCGCCGCTACGACCTCGTCCACGCGCACTTCATCCTCCCCGACGGGCTGCTGGCGTGGCAGATCAAGCGCTACACGGGCCTCCCGTTCATTATCACCGCCCACGGCACCGACGTTCCCGGCTACAATCAGCACCGCCTGCAGATCGCCCACCGTCTGGTGCGGCCGGTGTGGAGGGCCGTGGTGGAGGGCGCGGACCGGGTCGTCTGCCCGAGCGAGGTGCTCCAGCGGCTGGTGCTCGCGCAGCGTCCCGCGCCGCACAAGACGATCGTCATCCCGAATGGCCTCCAGGTGGCGGAGTACACGCCCCGCGCGCAGAACGCCCGGATCCTGGTCGTCACCCGCATGCTCGAGCGCAAGGGTGTGCAGTACGTGCTCGACGCACTGGCCCAGACGCCGGTCGAGCCCGAGGTTCACATCGTGGGCGACGGGCCGTACCTGCCCGAGCTTCGCGCCAAGGCCGACGCGCTGCGCTCGCCGGCCAGGTTCTGGGGCTGGCTCGACAATCGGTCGCCGCAACTGCGGGAGATCTACGAATCGTCCGGGATTTTCGTGTTCCCGTCCGAGGCCGAGAACTTCCCGATGGTGCTGCTCGAGGCCATGGCCGCGGGCCTGGCGATCATCACCAGCGAAGGCACCGGTTGCGCCGAGGTGGTGGGCGACGCCGGCATCCTGGTGCCGGTCCGCGACTCGCGCGCAATCGGCCGCGCGCTCAAGCGGCTGGTCGACGATCCGGAGCTGCGTCGCTCGCTCGGCGCGGCGGCGCGCCGCCGCGTGGAGGAGAACTTCACCTGGTCGGCCGTCGCCGCGCGGTACGTCGAGGAATACGCCCGGCAGGCAGGCTCCGGAGGTCCCCCGAAGCTCGTCATCGCCCATAGCCCTGTGGCCGCCACGCGGGCGGAGTACGCAGGCTCGTGACCGAAATGGCGTCGATCCGGGCCAGCCACCCAGACCGGCATCCCGGCGCTGCGCCCGCGGTTCAGCCGATGCACGTGTGCCTGATCTGCGTGGAGATCTTCGCGTGGGGCAAGTACGGCGGATTCGGCCGCTCCGCCCGCATGCTCGGCCGCGAGCTCGTGAAGCGCGGCGTGCGCGTCACCGCAGTCGTGCCGCGCCGCAAGGGGCAGGCGCCCGTCGAGACGCTCGACGGGATGACGGTGCTGAGCTTCCCGCCCAACCGCCCGTGGGACGCCGAGGCCCTGTTCCGCCAGGCCGATGCCGACATCTACCACTCGCAGCATCCATCGTACAGTACCGCGCTCGCCCTGGACGCGATGCCGGACCGCGCGCACCTGATCACCTTCCGGGATCCCAAGTTTTTCCGCGACATGCTGATCGAGCTGCGCTATCCGTCGCAGAGCCACCTGAAGTCGCTCCTGGCCTGGGGCTACGAGAGCTATCGCGTGCGCGGCGCCGTCCACCGCGCCACTCGGGTCTTCGCCTGCGCCCTCGACGTGGGCACCAAGGTCCGGGACGGCTTCGCGCTGGCGGCGAACCCCGATTTCCTGCCGTCGCCCATCGCCGTGCCGGCGGCGGTGCCACGCAAGAGCACGCGGCCCACCGTCTGCTTCGTCGCCCGCTGGGACCGGCGGAAGCGGCCCGAGCTGTTCTTCGAGCTCGCGCGCGCGCGGCCCGACGTGCGGTTCGTGGCCGTCGGCCGGGGGCAGGACACCGGGTACGACGCCGAACTTCGGCGGCGCTACGGCAACCTGCCGAACCTCGAGATGCCTGGGTTCATCGACCAGTTCTCGGGCACGGCGCTCGGCGACCTGCTGGGGCAGAGCTGGATTCTCGCGAACACTGCCGAGCGTGAGGGGCTCCCGACCTCGTTCCTCGAGGCTTTCGCGCACGGCTGCGCGATCCTGAGCCGGGTGAACCCCGACGACCTGGTCCGCCGGTTCGGCGAGGTGGTGGCGGCCGACGCCTTTGCCGACGGGCTGGAACGGCTGCTGGCCAACGACGCGTGGCGCGCCCGCGGCGAGGGCGGCCGGCGGTACGTGCACGAGCACTATGAGCTGGGCAACGTCGTGGACCGGCACCTGGCCGTGTACCGTGAGGCCCTGCATGGCTGAGCCCGGCACGCTGGCGCCGCCGGCCGCGCCGCGTCGCGACCGCTGGCGTCCCGACCGCTGGCGTCCCGACCGCCGGCTGCTCGGACGGCTGGTGGTGGGCTGGGCCGGCACGTTGGCCGCGGCGCATCTGTTCCGCTACGGGCTCCGCCTGCCGAACCTGTTGATGGTGGCGGAATCGTTGGCCTACCTGGCGCTGTTCGCCGGGCTGCTGTCGCTCGCCTCCATGCGGGCGTGGCTGTTCGCCATTCCCGCTCCGCACCGGGTGGCGCTCGCCGGCTTCGTCGGGCTGGTGACCTGGGGCCAGCTCGTCGTCAAGAGCCGCGACACCTTCCCGTTCACCGCCTGGACGATGTACGCGCGCGCCGAGCCACGCCGCCTGGTCGAGTACTATCGCTATCACGGCGTCGACGCGCAGGGTCGCGCCGTGGACGTCGATCCCGCCGATGAATTCACCTTCGTCAACTCCGCCGAGATCGCGTCGCGGGTCAAGTACATCGGGCGGCCGGCCACGACCCCGGAGGGCACCGCGGGCCGCGAGGAGGCGCGGACGCGGGTCCGTGACCTGCTCACGGCGGTCGCCGCCGCGTACAACCGCTCGCACCCGGATGCTCCGCTGCGCTCGCTCGAGTTCGTCCACTACGCGTGGGATTACCGCACGCAGCCGCTGGCCGAGGTCGTCCCGTCGCCCGTCCTGAGCATTCAGGTCACCCCGGAGCCGGCGCGATGAGGCTGCCGCACTGGGACGCCTCGCCCGACGCGCTCCGGCTGGTTCGCCGCCTGGTGTTCGCCACCTGGTTTCTCCGCGTGGCGTTCAAGCCGCTGGAGCAGCTCGCCCTGATTCCCGCATCGCTGCTGCAGCCGGTCGGGCCGCTGGCGCTGCTGCCGGCGCCGCTCGAACAGCTCCTGCATGCCGTGCCGTTCCTGTACGCGCTCAAGGCGGCCACGCTGCTCGCCTTCGCGCTCGTGATCGCCGGGGTGGCGCTCAGGCCGATGATGGTCGCCTCCTGCGTGCTGATGACGGTGTTCGCCTGCCTGTGGCGCAGCTTCGCGGGACACATGGACCACGAGAGCGTGCTGATCCTGTTCGCCGGCTACCTGCTCACATCGTTCGAGCTGGCTGATGCCCGCGCCGAGCGGAACGGCGAGGTGCCCGCGCCCGGCGCGCCGACACGCGCGGGGATTCCGCTCACGGCCATCCTCGCCGTCGTCTGCCTGGCCTACACGATGGTCGGCGTGTTCCGGACGGTGCGGGGGACGCCCGAGGTCTTCACGACCAACAGCCTGACCTTCTGGGCGCTCAGGAACGCGTACGAGACGGCCGAGCCGGCGTGGGGCTGGGGCAAGTACGTGCTCCAGTATCCGTGGCTCGGCCGGATGCTCGACGGCGGCTTCCCGGTCATCACGCTGTTCGAGCTGACCGCGCTCACGGCGCTGTTCTCACGCTGGTACCGCTATACCTTCCTGCTGGTGATGCTGCCGTTCCACGTGCTCTCGCTGTTCGTGCTGGACGTATTCTTCTGGGAGAACATGGTGCTGTACGTCCTGTTCTTCGAGTTCGGGCGGCGCGGCGTCCACCAGGATCGGAGTCTGGCGCTGCGATGAACTGGCGGCAGATCCGCACCAGGATCCTGATGGTCGGCGGGTCGCAGCTCCTGCAGAAACTGGTCGGATTCCTCGTAATCGCGGTGATGACGCGCCACCTCGCGCGCGAGCGGATGGGGGAATTCTTCCTAGCCGCGGCCATCGGCGCGGTCGCCGCCCAGGCGACGGAGCTCGGCACCTCCCGACACCTCATCCGGACGGTGGCCCGGGACCACGCCGGCGCGCTGGGTCAGCTGGCGCGGGTCCTGACCCTGCGGCTCCCGGCGATGGCCGTCTCGTACCTGCTCGTGAACGCCGCGTGCCTGGTCATCAAGCCCTCGCTCTCCCCCACCCTGCTCCTGGTCTCGCTGTACCTCCTGCTCCAGGATCTGACCTTCACGTACTCGGCCTTCTTCGTGGGGCTCGAGCGCTATGGCCGCCGGGTGGCGGTGGAATTCGTGGGGCAGGTGCTGCTGGCAAGCCTCACACTCCTCTTGACCGCCCACGGCGGCGGGCTCGAGGCCATCCTGTGGGCCTACGTCGGGTCGCATGCGACGGTGCTGGCGGTCATGTACGGGGTCGTGCGCACGGAGCACGGCCCGCTTCGGCTCGAGTGGCAGCTCGAGGCCGCGACCGCGGTGGCGCGGCAGTCGCTGCCGATCTTCGCCGTGACGCTTCTGGATACCATGCACTTCAAGGCCGACACGGTGCTGCTCGGCGCCCTCCGCCCGCTGTCGGACGTCGCGTCCTACGAGGCCGCGCACCGGCTGTTCGAGGTGTCGCGGCTGGTGATCCGGCCGGTCGCGCTCATCTTCTTCCCGATCTGCGTGGCGCTGGCCGCCCGCCGGGAGTGGCCGGAGCTGCAGCGGCTGTTCCGAAAGCTCACCCGGACCAGCCTGCTGCTCGGCACCGCGGCCGCGCTGGCCGTGATCGCCACGGCGGGATGGATCGTCCCGCTCGTCTTCGGCTCGCGCTACGGCGATTCGGTTGCGCTGGTCCGGGTGTTGTTCCTCGCGGTGCCGATCCTGCTGACCGGGCTCCTCGCCGTGGCGCTCATCCACACGCTGCACCTGGAGCGGCCCGCGATCAGGGCCGCGCTCGGCTGCATCGCGGCGAATGTCGTCCTGAACGCGATCGCGATTCCGGTGTGGGGTCCGATCGGGTGCGCGTGGGTCACCGCGATCACCCAGACATTGTGGACGGTGTGGCTGTCGCGGATCGTGCTCGGGCGGCTGCGGGAGGCGCCGGCAGTGGCGGTGGAGGCGCCGGCGGTGGAGGGGGAGACGTATGCGGTGTGAGACGGAAACGAGTCATCCCGAGCGAAGCGAAGGAGGCATACCCATAGGCATGGCTCCTTCGCTTCGCTCAGGATGACCCGCGAGCCCCGGGGCTACGGTACGGGATCCAGAAATCGCTCCCTGACTTCCGGCGCGGGTATCAGGCAGCTCGGGCCGCTTCCGAGCAATCGATGCCGGTGCCGCGCGACGGTGTCGTACGCCGAGTCGCGCAGCGCTCGCGGCAGCAGGCGGGCGGCCTGCGCCAGCGCGAACCATCCACCCAGATACGCCGCCACCCGGATGGCCGCGTCGGATCGTACGAGCACGCGGCCGTCGCGGCCGTTCGACGGCGGGTCGACCCAGACCACCGAATCGATCCCGTCGAGCTCGGGGTGCCGCCCGCGGATCTCAGTACCGAACGCGCCTTGCAACGCCGCGAACCTGAGGGTACGGCGCCGGTCGTGGCGCAGCACGAGCTGCACGCTCTCGGCGCAGAAACCGCAGGTGCCGTCGTAGAGCAGGATCGGGTGCGCGGGCGCCACGAAGCGGTCAGCCCTGGAACGGATCGCAATCCTCCGGACGCCCGGACTGGAGACCGCGCCGGAACCAGGTCGTGCGCTGCTCCGACGATCCGTGGGTGAAGCCGTCGGGGTGGACGCCCTGTCCCTGCATCCGCTGGATGCGGTCGTCGCCCACGGCTGCGGCGGCGCCCAGGCCTTCCTCGACATCGCCCGTTTCGAGCATGCCCTTCTGTGCGGCCTCGTGTCCCCAGACCCCGGCGTAGCAGTCCGCCTGGAGCTCGAGCGCCACCGAGAGCTGGTTGGCCTGGTCGGGGCGGCGCTGCTGGGCCTCGCGCACTTGCGCCTCGGTGCCTTGGAGCCGCTGGACGTGATGGCCGAGCTCGTGCGCGAGCACGTAGGCCTGGGCGAAATCGCCGGGCGCGCCGAACCGCTCGTGCAGCTCGTCGTAGAAACCGAGATCGATGTACACCCGCTGATCGCCCGGACAGTAGAACGGGCCGGTCGCGGCACTCCCGAAACCGCAGGCCGACTGAATCTGATCGCGGAACAGCACGAGCTTCGCGCGCTCGTACTGCTGGCCTCGCGCCTGAAACAGCCGCTCCCAGGTGTTCTGCGTGCTGTCGAGAACCGCGGAAACGAACTCGACGCGCTGCTCCTCTTCGGGGGTGCTGGCCACCGGACCCGACGCCGTGGGCTCGCCGCCGCCGGCGCCGCCACCGACCAGGGCGAAGAAGTTCTGCTTGAAGACGAGACTGAGCACTAGCAGGACCGCCGCGCCACCCAGCCCGATCTTCATGCCACCGCCCCCGAACCCGCCCAATCCGCCGCTGCTTCCCCGGCGATCCTCGAGATCGCTGCTTTTCCCACCCGGTGTCCACCGCATGAGGCCTCCTGGTGTGAGCGCGAAAGATAGCGCACGCCGAAGAGGCGCGGTGTGGCGCGGGACACGTGGCGTCCTGCGGGCGAGCATCTGTCATCCCGAGCATCTGTCATCCCGAGCATCTGTCATCCCGAGCGGAGCGAGGTATCTACTTGCCCGGGGTTCGAACGCGGCCCACCAAGGGCCCGCGCTCCGCTCGGGATGACAC
>JACCSZ010000142.1 GCA_013812695.1 Gemmatimonadales bacterium
GGCCTGTACCTGCTGCGGCTCGGCGCCGCGTCCGCTCCGCCGCGCAGCGCCGCCTGGTTCGAGAAGCCGGCAGGAATGAGCTACACCGCGCTGTACGCGCTCCTAGCCCCGCTGGTCGACGAGGAGGGAGCGGCGCTCTGGGGGCGGCAGATGGTGCTTGGTCCCGCGCCGGAGTTCTGCCTGCACACTCTCCGGCCGGTGCGGCTGCCGGGCCCGCTGTCCGGGGTTTCGCTCGACTGCTGTCCGGTTTGGCCATGATGGGGGCGTCCTTGGCTGTGGGACGCTTGTTCGTCATCCCGAGCGGAGCGAGGGATCGGGTGGTGGTGCGCTTAGGCCTCGTGGCTCACTTGCATGCTTCGGCCGATCCCGCGCTCCGCTCGGGATGACAAGCAGGTCGGGATGATCGCGAATAGTCCGCCACCCGCACCGGCCCGAAAGCCCCGACCGGGTTAGATTTAGCCCCGGTAGCCCGCCGTGCCCCGTCCCCAGGATCGAGAGCCCCGCCGTGAGCAGTTACAAATTCGAGCAGCGCCGTCTGGTCCATCGCGGCCGTGAATTCCATTTCGTGTCCTATGACGCGCATCCCGCCAACGAGCGCCGGGGCGAGACCGCGATGCCGCCGATGTGGTATCTCATGAACGAAGGCAAGCGGCGGCCGGTGATGGAACAGGTCACCGGCATGCCGGTCGAGGAAATCGACCGCGCGCTGCTGCAGTGGGTCGATCTGGAGATCTACGGCGCCGGACCACGCCGTGCCGTTCAGTAGCCTCAAGCTCCACCCCAGCCTCCTCAAGGGTATCAAGGAGCTCGGCTTCACCCGCCCGACACCCATTCAAGCGGACGCGATCCCCCCGGCGATGGATGGCCGGGACGTGCTCGCGTGCGCGATGACCGGCAGCGGCAAGACGGCGGCCTTTCTGCTGCCGATCTTGCATCGGCTCATCGATAAGCCCCGCGGCACGACGCGGGCGCTCATCCTGACCCCGACGCGCGAGCTGGCGGCGCAGATCCTCGAGGACCTGAACGACCTGGCGGTCCACACGCCGGTCACCGCCGCGGCAGTCTTCGGCGGCGTCGGGATGGGGCCGCAGGAGCACGCGTTCCGGACCGGTGCCGACGTGCTCATCGCGACGCCCGGCCGGCTGCTCGATCATTTCCGCATGCCCTACGCCAAGCTGCCCGGGGTCGAATACCTCGTGCTCGACGAGGCCGATCGGATGCTCGACATGGGCTTCCTGCCGGACATCCGCCGGGTGCTCAAGCACCTGCCCCCAAAGCGGCAGACGCTGTTCTTCAGCGCCACGATGCCCGCGCCGATCCTGGCCCTTACGCGGGAGCTGCTGCACCAGCCGGCGACGATCAGCGTCGAGCGGAAGGCGGCGCCGGCGGTGGGCATCACCCAGGCCATCTACCCAGTCCCGCAGGAGCTCAAGCCAGCGCTCTTCGTCACGCTGCTGCAGCGGGACGCGATGCAGGAAGCGCTCGTCTTCACCCGCACCAAGCATCGCGCCAACCGGCTGCAAGCCCATCTCGTGAAGCACGGGATCAAGGCGGAGCGGATCCACGGCAACCGGTCGCAGGCGCAGCGCACCGAGGCGCTGGCGGGGTTCAAGAGCGGCAAGTACCGCGTCCTGGTGGCCACTGACATCGCCGCCCGCGGCATCGACGTCGAGGCGCTCGGCCACGTCGTCAACTTCGACGTGCCGACGGCGCCCGACGACTACATCCACCGGGTCGGCCGCACCGCGCGCGCCGAGCTGACGGGGGACGCATTCACGTTCGTGGCGCCGGAGGAAGAGGGCGAGCTGCGCGACATCGAGCGCGCCATCGGCCGGCGGTTGCCGCGCGTCACGGTGCCCGATTTCGATTATAAAGCCCGCGCGGAGGCCAAGCTCGAGATCCCGCTGGCGGAGCGGATCGCGCAGATCCGGGCCAAGAAAGCGGAGGACCGGGAGCGGGCCCGGGTCAAAGCCGCGCGCCGAGAGGTGCAGCCAGGGCCGGGGGGTGCTCGGCCGGGTGGCGCACGCCCAGGCGGTGGCGGTCCAGGCGGCGCCAGTCCGAGGGGCGGTCGACCAGGCGGCATCGGACACGGGGGTGCCCGCCGCGGCGGCGGGCGCTCGGGTGGCGGGCGGGGCTAAAGCCCCGTCACCCGAGCGTAGCGACGGGGCATGATTCGGGTCATACGGGCTCCGAGGCTCTCGCCTGGCCTCGTCACGCAGTAGTAGATCGGGACGGCTTCGTGGTCACCCTGAGCAGAGCGAAGGGGGCATGCTTCAGGTTATGCCCCCTTCGCTCCGCTCAGGGTGACGGGGTCGGGACACTCACACTACCCCAGTTACCACCCCCACCGCCGGCCGCGAGTGACTCACCAGCACCCCGCAGATTCCTCCATGCTGCGCCACGTTGACCACCTGCTTCTGTGACGCGCGCGCGAGGATGGCCACGCCGTGCTCGCTCGCCGCGAAGCCCATCACCGTGTAGAACGGCTCGGCGTGCACGCCGCCGTCGGGGCCGATGACCGGGAACTCCCGTACGGGAATGTTCGCGAGGTGCTGCACCACCCAGCGGTCGTCTGGATCGGCGAGCGCCGAGCCGAGCACCTTTTCCCACGCGTCGCGGGTGACCGCGGGGCCTATCACGATGCCGTCGCCGCCGTAGGCGCGGTTGGGCTTGAGCACGAGCGCCTCGTGATGGGTGCGCGCGAAATCGAGCAGGTTGCCCAGCCGCCCATCGGGAAGCACCGTGCGCCGGTCCGAGAGCACGCGGGTCCACAGGATGTGACGCTGGAAGAGCTGCCGCTCCTCGGACGTGAAGTACTGCTGGCACAGGCGCGGGTCGGTCAGGACCTCCCAGCAGGCCTTCTGGTCGAGATCGGCCGCGATGGACGAGATGACCCGGTTCTCGCGGAGGAGGACACGCATCGGCTCGACGTCCACGCCTTCCTCCTCGAGCTCGAGCAGGTCCACCACGCCGTAGTCGCGATAGGCGAGATCCACCCGCTGGCCCCGGTGACAGACCGCGCCGTCCCGGAGCTCCAGCTCCGACGGGTCGGCGTGCATGACGGCGAGGCCGTGGCGGGTCCGCAGGTAGTGGGCGATCTGCTCCTGCTCGTCCGGGCCGTGGCCGGCGTACTTGGGCTCGATGAAGCAGACCCGCGGGCCGCTCCCGATCGCGGCCATGTGATCGAGCAGCTCGCGGGTGAGCAGCTCCCGCATGTCGTGCCCGACCGTGAGGTCGAGCTCCGCGTCGCCCTGGCGCAGCACGGGCACGACGATGTCGGCGATCAGGCGCTCGCAGGTCGGCACCATGTGCAGCCCGCCGATTCCCATCAGGTTCGGCTCGACGAACCGCAGCGTGTCCCGCCACATCGGGCTGGTGAAGTCGATCAGCGCGTCAAGTCGCCCGAACACCGGGTTGTGGGCCTCCTGACTCGGCCCCCAGCACTCGCGCAGCCAGCTTTCCTCGGCCTCCGGCAGCCGCAGAATCTCGCGTACCGTAAAGTCGTTGAGATAGAGCGACGGCAGGCGCTTGAGCGCCTGCTGCACCGTCAGGGTGACGTGATGGATGTATGCGAGCTGGTCGGGGAGCACCGTGATCGGCGACGGGAGGATGCGGATCGGCTCGAACGCGCCCTCGTTCAGGTAGACCACGTGCTCGGACACCGCCCCCGCGCGCAGCCGCTCGATGAGCCCCGCCAGCTCCTCCGGCGTCAGCCGGTACAGGGCGTGCTGGATCCGGCTGGCCAGCGCCATCCCAGCCAATCCCTGGGTCTCGGCCTGGGTCAACATCCGCGCTCCCTGAAGTGACGGCCCGGTACGAACCGCTGTGTATGTTACTCCCGGACGACCACGGCGCAACGCTGGATCTCCATCGCTCACCCGGGGGCGCATGCGCGCTGACCAGGCCTACGACGAGCTCATGCGGCGGGTGCGCGAGGAAACCATCCTCACCACCGTCGAAGCGCTGCTCGAGTGGGACGAAGAGACCTACATGCCGTCCGGCGGCGTCGAGAACCGGAGCGAGCAGCTCGCCATGCTGGCGGGGTTGCTCCACGAACGCGGCACCGACCCGCGCCTCGGCGATCTCCTCGCCTCAGTGGAGGCCTCGGCCCTGCTCGCCGATGAGGCCTCGCCGGTGGCGGTGAACGTTCGCGCCCTCCGCCGCGAGTACGACCGGTTCGTCCGGTTGCCGCGAGCGCTCGTCGAAGAGATCGCCCGCACTACCGCGCTCGCGCAAAAGGCCTGGACCTCGGCGTACGGGGCGGCGGATTTCATGCGCTTCCGGCCCTGGCTCGAACGGATCGTCGACCTCAAACGGGCCGAAGCGGACTGCGTGGGATACGTGGACGAGCCGTACGATGCCCTGCTCGAGGACTACGAGCCGGGGCTCCGGAGCGCTGTCGTGGCCCGGCTGTTCGGCGCCCTCCGCCGCGAGCTGGTGCCGCTCGCCGAGCGGATCGCCGGGGCACCGCGCCGGCCAGACTCCTCGGCGCTGCGCCGGCACTTCCCGCGCGACCGGCAGCGCCGCTTCGGCGAGGCGGTCGCGGCCGCGGTCGGGTTCGACTTCCGACGCGGCCGCATGGACCTGGGGGGCCACCCGTCGTGCACCGGGATCGGTCTGGGCGATTGCCGCATCACCCTGCGCTATCACGACCGCGACTTCCCCGGAGGCCTGTTCACGATCCTCCATGAGGTCGGGCACGGGCTCTACGAGCAGGGGCTCGATCCCAAGCACTACGGCACGCCGCTCGGCGAGACCGCGTCGGTCGGCATGGATGAGGCGCAGGCGCGCTTCTGGGAAAACCGTGTTGGCCGGAGCCACGGCTTCTGGGAGCACTTCTACCCCAGGGCGCGCGAGCTTTTCCCCGAAAGCCTGGGCGACGTGCCGCTGGACGAGTTTCACTTCGCCGCCAACCGCGTCGCCCCGTCGCTGGTCCGGGTGCATGCCGACGAGGTGACCTACAACCTGCACGTCATGATCCGATTCGACCTCGAGCGCGCGCTGGTCTCGGGCGCGCTGGCCGTGGCCGATCTGCCCGAGGCGTGGCGGGCCGCCTACCGCGACAGCCTTGGCGTCACGCCGCGGACCGATGCCGAAGGCTGCCTTCAGGACGGCCACTGGTCGGATGCGCTGATCGGCTACTTTCCGACCTACACGCTGGGCGACGTGTTCGCGGCGCAACTCTACACCTGCGCCGAGCGCGAGCTGGGCGGTCTGGGCGAGCAATTCGCGCGCGGGGAGTTCGCCCCACTGGTGCAGTGGCTCGAGCGGCGGGTCTACCGGGCGGGTGGGCGGCACCCGTCGGCGCGGCTGATCGAGGTGGTGACGGGGTCGCCGCCGGATCATCGGCCGCTGGTAAGCGTGCTCCGGGAGAAGTACGAGGCGTTGTACGGGATCTGAGGAGCGGTTGCCGCTGTCATCCTGAGCGGAGCGAAGGATCGGGCAGTCGAGCGAGGGAGCCCCGAGCGTCACTCGCAGGCGTCACCCGGTCCTTCGTTCCGCTCAGGATGACCCCCCGTGCAGCCGGGAACGGTCCGAGTCCAGGTCACACGAAGGATGCCCCATGACCGAGAGGTTCACGCTCGAATACAACGGCCGCACATATGAGGTCGAACGCGGCGAGCCCCGACGCGCCGCCGCTACCGGCGGTGGCGCGCCGGTCGGCACGGACCGCTGGTACATCACACACAACCTCGCGGCGGTCGCCTGCCTGAATGCCGAGCCGGACGAGAGCCGACCCGCACTCGTGGCGAGGATCGAGCAGTGGCTGGACGAGCACCCGGAGCCGTACGGCGGGGAGGGGATCTTCCTGGGCGGCGGTTAGGCTCACGGTGACGGGTCCTTCGCTTCGTTCAGGATGACGGGGACAGCGCCTGCGCCAACTCCGGCGCGCGGTCCCGCTCCCGGTCCTCCTCGCGAGCCCGCGCCCGCCGCCCGAACCGGTGCTGCAATCCGTCGAGGTAGGTGTAGATCACGGGCGTGATGTAGAGGGT
>JACCSZ010000160.1 GCA_013812695.1 Gemmatimonadales bacterium
GAAGTCGCCGCGCGCAGGTCGTCCGGCATGTCGTCCCGATGGAAGTAGGCGACGGGCACGCCGAACGCCGCCTTGCATTCCTTCCACTCGGTCCGCTCGCCCGCCACCCCGTGCGTGATGCTGCAGAGCGTGCAGCCGTTCAGCTGGAACAGCTTCTTCGCGCTGTCCTGCAACGCGCTCGCCAGTCCCGCGTCCGCGTTGTAGACCAGCACGAGCTGATCGATCGGATGAGTGGACACCGATGCTCCTGACCGGAAGGTGGTGATGATGCTGACGACGATCGGCGCGCGCAGCCGGACCCTGACGGCCGCTGAGGAGAAGGACGGCCGGGATAACTCCACCGAGGCAACCGGCGGGTGATCGAACTCACGCCGCGGACGCTTGAGGGCCTCGCCGTGCGCCTCGAGCCGCTGGACCTCCGCCACCTCGACGGTCTGTGCGCGGTGGGGTTGGATCCCGAGCTGTGGCGGCACACCGTGTCTCGCGTGCTCGATCGAGCGGCCATGGAGCGCTATGTCGAAGAGGCGCTCGCCGAGCAGCGTGCGGGCACCGCGCTGCCGTTCGCCACCGTGTGGCGCGACACGGGGCAGGTGATCGGCAGCACCCGGTTCGGCAACGCCAACGCCGCGCACCGTCGGGTTGAGATCGGGTGGACCTGGGTGGCCGGGCCGTGGCAGCGTGGCCGGGCCAACACCGAGGCCAAGTTCCTCATGCTGCAGCATGCGTTCGATCGGTGGGACTGCGCGCGGGTGGAGCTCAAGACCAGCGCGCTCAACGAGCGCTCGCGCGCGGCCATCCGCCGGATCGGCGCCCGAGAAGAAGGGATCCTCCGGCGCCACATGGTCAATGAGGACGGCTCGGCGCGGGACTCCGTGCTCTTCTCTATTATCGCTGAAGAGTGGCCGGAGGTGAAGCGGCGCCTGAAGAGTTCACTGGCGTGAACTTTTGAGATCGCCGCTCTGCCTGGCGAATGGTGACGTCAGCGAGACCGGACCGTGACACGCTACGGATAGCGTCCTCGGCGACCCCGAACGTCCGTTCTCCAGCCATGAGGTCCCATGCCCTCATTCTTCGCCCCCCGCCCGATGGCTTGCCTCGTCCCCCTGCTGCTGGCAGCTTGCACCGGTCTGGCCGCTGGTCCTGAAGTGAGTGCGGTGACGCCGGTCCCGGCCTCGCGGGACTCGGCGTGGGTCCGTGCCAAGCGCGCGCTGGCCGCCGAGGTGTTCACGCTCGATGTCCAGGACTCGGTGGGTGGGCGCATCACCGCGATGCGCTACCCGAGCTCGTCGGCCAAGGTCGGCACACCGGCGGCCTGTCGGGTCGGGGTGGCGCTGGCGCTCGAGGGGTCCGCCGAGCGCGCGCAGCTCTCGACCACGACCCGGTGGATCGCTCCCGAAGTCTCGGCGAGCACCAACGCCGACCAGTGCGAGCAGGACCGGCAGGAAACCCTCGACCGCATTCTGCTGGTCGTCGCTCCGCCTCCAGAATAGTCCGCCCCGGACCCGCTTCCCGGCGCGGCGGTTCGCCCCGGGAAGGATTCTCACTGTATGGCCCACCTGCGCGACGTTCCCACCTTGACCCTGGAGGCCGCCAAGGCCATGGCGGCCGCCGCCGAGCGTTTTGCGCTCGAGCGGGGCTGGACCGTCGCGATCGCCATCGTGGATCCGGGCGGCGGTCTGATGCTCTTTCACTGCCTGGAGAATACCCAGCCCGCCAGCCAGGACATCGCCGTGCTCAAGGCGCGGACCGCCGCTCGCTTCCACCGGCCGACCAAGGCGCTCGAAGACGGCATCCACGCCGGCCGTGGTGCGCTGCTCAGCCTGTCGGGGGTGGTGGCGCTGGAAGGTGGGCTTCCCGTGCTGAGCGCCGGCCGGGTGGTAGGAGCCATCGGCGTGAGCGGCATGACGTCGCCCGAAGACGGCGAGGTCGCGGCCGCGGGGCTCGCGGCGGTCAACGTCTGACGGGTCTCCGTCTGACGGGTCTCCGTCTGACGGGTCTCCCACTGACGTGTCTCCTCTTCGGGACGGGTGAGAGTTCGCCCACTATGAACCCGGCAACGCCACGACTCGCGCTCGCCGTCGGATGGATCGTCCTGGCCGCTGGGCAAGTCGTTGCCGCCCAGGGGCCGGACGGGATGGCGCGGGCGGACCGCTACATCCGCGAAGAGGTCCGGCGGCAGCGCATCCCGGGGCTCTCCATCGCCGTAGTCCGGGGCGGCAAGGTGCTGCTCGCCCGCGGCTACGGGTACGCCGACGTCGAGCACCGCGTGCCCGCCACCGATCGTACCGTGTACCAGTCCGGGTCGCTGGGCAAGATGTTCACCGCCGCGCTCGTGCTCCAGCTTGCCGATAGCGCACGGCTGGGCCTCGAGGACCCGATCCGCCGGCACCTGCCCGAAGGTCCGGCGACCTGGGATGCGATCACCGTGCGCCACCTGCTCACCCATACCTCCGGCATTCCGGACTACACCGACAGCGCCGTCGATCTACGCCGCGACTACACCGAAGACCAACTGGTGCGGATCGTCGCCGCGTTGCCACCGTTGTTCGCGCCAGGCGGGCGCTACAGTTACAGCAACGCGGGCTACCTGCTGCTGGGCGCCATCATCCGGCGCGTCAGCGGTCGTTTTTACGGGGACCTGCTGCACGAGCGGATCTTCGGCCCGCTCGGCATGCGGAGCGCGCGCATCATCTCCGAGGCCGACATCGTGCCGAATCGGTCGCAGGGCTACCGGCTGGTCGACGACTCGTTGAAGCACCAGGAGTGGGTCTCGCCGACCCTCAACACGACGGCGGACGGCTCGCTGTACTTCACCGTGCAGGACCTCCTGCGCTGGGCGGCGGAGCTCGACGCGCACCGGGTGCTGAGCGCGAACAATCTCGCGGCGGCCTGGACACCGGTGCGCCTGAACGACGGTGGGACCTATCCCTATGGCTTCGGCTGGGCCGTAGGCGAGTTGCGGGGCCGCCCGCGCGTCGGGCACACCGGCTCGTGGCAGGGATTCCGGACCAGTCTCGAACGCTTTCCGGAGGCGGACCTCACCATCGTCGTGCTCGCCAACCTCGACCAGGCGTTGCCGGACGCGATCGCGCTAGGAGTGGCCGGCATCCTGGATTCCTCGCTCGTCCCGCCGCATCGTCTGGCGGGGCCATTAAGGGGGCCCACCCCGCCGGTGCCCGTGGACGTCGTATTGCGAGCGCTCTCAGTGGGCAACGACTCGGCGGCCTTGAGCCCGGGCCTCCACCGCTTTCTTTCGCCCGCGGACCGCCGGGACTGGGGCGAGCTGGCCTCGCAGGTCCGCGTGTGGACGCCGCTCGGGTGCGATCGCGTGCTCGGTCGGCCGATCGCGCGGCTCGGCGCCGCCGTGACCCGTGTGTGCTACGCGCGCGGGGATGGCCGCGGGGCGGGGGTGCTGGTCACGTTGTCGTACGCGGAGGGGTGGCGTCTAGCGGACGTGGAATCGTACAGATTCTGAGCGTGTCCGTGCGGCAACCTTTCCGTGCCTCCTCCCGTCGAATGCATGGTGCCTCGGCCTGTCGCCTTTTCATCGAGCGTCCCGTGGACAGCGTGCTTCAGGATATCCGCTACAGCATTCGACGTCTGCTTAAGAGCCCGGCCTTCTCCCTCGTCATCGTGCTCACGCTCGCCCTCGGCATCGGCGCCAACACCGCGATCTTCAGCGCGGTGAACGCGGTGCTGCTCCGGCCATTGGCGTACGCCGAGCCGGAGCGCCTGCTATCGATCGAGCACTTCTATCCATCGCTCGGCGACCTGCAGGCGCCGGTGTCCGTGCCGGGCTTCCGCGACTATCAGGCGCGCGTCCGCTCGGTCCAGTCGATGGCCGTCGAGACCGGGTGGGCGGCGAACCTGACCGGCCAAGGCGAGCCCCTCCGCGTGCAGGGCGCCCGGGTGACGGGTGGTTTCTTCGCCACGCTCGGGGTCCCCGCGCTCGTCGGCCGCGGCATTCTGCCCGGTGAGGAGTGCGCCGGCCGCCAGCACGTCGTGGTGCTGAGCTACGCGTTGTGGCAACGGTTGTTCGGCGGATCACCTGGAGTCGTGGGCCGGTCGCTCTCGCTCAACGGCGAAAGCTTCGAGATCGTCGGCGTGATGCCCAGAGCGTTTCGTGATTTCTACAACCGCAGCGTCGAGCTGTGGGCGCCGATGGTGTTCCAGCCCGACGATTTCGGAGACGATCGACGGACGAACGAGTTCCTCAACCTGATCGCGCGGCTTCGGCCCGGCGTCCCGGTGGAGCAGGCAGCCGCCGAGATCCGGACGCTCGCCGAACAGCTCAAGCGCCAGTACCCGGACGCCTATGCGTCCGACTGGAGCCTGATCACCACACCGCTCGCCGCGCGGGCCACCGGGGATGTGCGCCCCGCGCTGCTGGTGCTGCTGGGCGCCGTCGGGTTCGTGCTCCTGATCGCATCCGCCAACGTCGCCAATCTGTTGCTGGCGCGCGCCGCGGCCCGCTCGAAGGAGATCGCCGTCCGGACCGCGCTTGGCGCCAGCCGGGAGCGGCTCGTGCGTCAACTCCTGACCGAGAGCGTGCTGCTGGCGTTGGCCGGCGGAAGCCTGGGCCTGTTCCTCGCGTTCTGGGGAGTGCGGTCGCTGGTCGCGCTCAATCCGGCGAATCTGCCGCGCGCGGACGAGATCGGCATCGATGCGGCCGTGATGCTCTTCACGCTCGCGGTGTCGCTCGTGACCGGCGTGTTGTTCGGCCTCGCCCCGGCCCTACACGCATCCAGCGCCGATCTCCATGGGATGCTCAAGGAGGGCGGACGCGGGACCGCCGGTGACCGCGCCGGCCAAGGACTGCGCCGAACGCTCGTCGTCGCCGAGATGGCGCTCGCGCTCACGCTGCTGACGGGGGCCGGGTTGCTGGTCAAGAGCTTCGCGCGCCTGCAGGGCGTGGATCCCGGTTTTGCTCCTGAGCGTCTGCTGACTTTCAACCTCTCGCTGCCTCCGGCCCGTTACCCTTCGGACACGCAGCAGACCGCGTTCTTCCAGCAGCTGCTTCCAGCGCTCGCCGCGCTGCCGGGCGTACGGTCGGTCGCGGGAACTTCGATCATGCCGTTCAGCGGCAACTGGTCGACCGCCAGCTTCCAGGTGGAGGGCTATCAGCCGCCGCCCAGGCAGCCCGGGCCGTGGGGCGACATCCGCATCGTGAGTCCACGCTTCTTCGAGACGCTGGGCGTTCCTGTGCGGCGCGGCCGCGCGTTCACCGACCAGGACCGGGCCGGCGGCACGCGGGTGGCGGTGGTCGACGAGGAGCTCGTTCGCCGCTACTGGCCGAACGACGACCCGATCGGCAAGCGGGTCACCTTCGGGCCACCCCCGGGCGCGGCGGACACCGCAGCGCGCGAGTGGATCGAGGTGGTCGGAGTCGTTGGGCACACCAAACACGAGGGCCTCGACGCCGAGAACCGGGTGCAGCTCTACTTGCCGTATGGCCAGCAGGCGGTCCCGGCCCTCTCGTTGGCCGCGCGGGTCTCGGGCGATCCGGGCCAGTACGTCAATCAGATGCGGCAGGCGGTGTGGTCGGTCGATCCCGACCAGCCGATCGCAAACGTGCGCACGATGGAGGAGCTCATCGGCCAGTCCGTGGGCCAGCGCCGGCTGGCCATGCTGCTCCTCAGTCTGTTCTCCGGCATCGCGCTGATGCTGGCCTCGCTCGGCATCTACGGGCTGATGAGCTACTCGGTGGCGCAGCGCTCGCGGGAGCTGGGCGTGCGAATCGCCCTGGGGGCCGCGCGGGCGGACGTGCTGCGGCTGGTGCTGCGTCAGGGCATGTCGCTCGCGCTCACCGGGATCGCCGTCGGTGTCCTGGCCGCGTTCGCGCTCACCCGCCTGATCGAGAGTCAGCTCTACGGCGTCCGGGCCACCGACGCCGGCACGTTCGTCGGCGTCACCCTGCTCCTGGGGGTGACCTCGCTGGCCGCCAATCTCATTCCGGCGCTTCGCGCCACCCGGGTCGATCCGGCGGTCGTGCTTCGGGAGGAGTAACGTGGCGCATCTATCCGAATGCGGCGGAGTCGAGCACATTTCGCTCATCTCAACCCCAACTCGGAGCCGGGCAGTGAGTGCATCTCGCGCTGGATCTCGCCGCGTCCTGATCGTAGACGATGAACCCGCTGTCCGCCGTTTCGCGTCCCGAGTGTTGCTGGAGGAAGGGTTCCTAGTCGAAGAGGCCATGGACGGCGCTGAGGCGCTGGCCCGGCTCATCACCGGCGGCCCCGCCGTGCACGTGGTCGTGAGCGACGTGGTGATGCCGGGGATCGACGGAGTCAAGCTGCTGCAGGCGTTGCACGTGCTGGTGCCGACCCTGCCGGTCCTGCTCATTTCGGCGTATGCGACGGTGCAGTTGGACGGGCTGGGGATTGCGGCGCCCTGCGGAATTCTCGCGAAGCCATTCTCGGGCGAGCGGCTGGTCGAGGAGGTGCGGCGCTGCCTGACGGACGCGGACCCGCTGGCGTTCTCCACAGCGGACGCCGGGTAGTAGCGTTCGCGCTAGAAGTCGGCCCGCCCGTGCGTGAGGGCCGCCAGCAGGGGCGATCGGTCGCCCTGCCACGTGGCCCAGGTGAGCGTGCAAGGAGTTCCGAACGGAACCTCGGGGTGTCCCGACCGATCGAGCAGGTCATGCAGCATCTCGTGGCGTACCACCATCTCGTTCATCGCCCAGCCCTCCGCCAGATAGATCCGGTGGCCCGGTTCCCAGTGCCCGGCGCACCTGCCGCTCGAGCATGGAAAGCTCGGGCCGACCACGACCGACCAGCTCACCCGACCGAAATCACCGGTGAGCCCCGAGCAGGCCTCGGTTTTTCCCCACCACTCCCGGTACACGGCGGGTGGGGCCATCGGCGATTCGTCGCCCGGATCGAAGCCGCAGGCGGCGAGCAGCAGGAGCGTGAACGCGGGCGGCAGGAAACGAAGGCGGGACACGACGCCCGGACGGGCAACCGGCGTGCCGCCGGGCCTGGCATCGCTAACACGTTATGCCGCAAGGCCTGCCCGCTCGAGCACGGCGGCCGTCCGCGAGCGGCTCTCTCAAGTTGCGAGGGGGCATGACGACCTACGTCAGGCCCCTGCCCACGGCCGTTCTCCTGCTGGGTGCAATCGTGCCGGCGTGTGCCCCGCGGCCGCCCGTGGGAGTGGCGCCAATCGCTCCCGCGCTGCACTTTCGGGTGCTCGGCAACGCGAGCCCGTCCGACAGCGGTGCCCCGACGCTTCGGCTCGCGCCCGGGTCGATCACGATCCGGGGCATGGCGGTCCAGGTCGAGGGCGCCGGTCTCTACGGAGATCTGGATGTGGGCGAGCCCGCTACCGTGCGGCTCACGCTGTACGATTCGCTACCCGGGCGTCCGGTCCACGACCCGCCGCCGAGATCGAGGTACCGGCAGGTGATCTACCAGGCGGACATCGGACCGCTCGCGCCCGGACCGTACCAGGTCTGGATCGGCCGGTTCGACGCGGCGGGGCGGCTGGTGGAGGTGGCGCACGAGCCGCTGCGCATCGAGGTCGAGGGCGTGAGCGCGGACGATAGCGTCAGCCTGGCGCCGCCGCGATCGCGCACCCCCGAAACATTTGTGGACCCTTGATGCGGCGTACGTTCGGGTGAAGCTGCTAAGTTTGCTGCGTTCGACAGGGGGGCGCCGCCATGTCGCTGAGCCGGGAAGACGTGCGAGCCGCCGTGGAGCGCGCCGGAGACGACCACTGGCGGGCCCTCGTGGCGCATCACGAGGGTGCCTACCCCGCCAGTCGTCCCACGCCGGGGGATGTGAGCCGCCGCGAGGCGGAGCGCCTGAACGCCGAAGGCTACGGCGACGCAAGCCGCTGGGAGCTGCTGGACTCGCGCGTGCATCGTGAGGGTGAGACCCATGTGACGCTGGTGCACCGTCTCCGCGACCGGCGGTCGGAGGAGATCGTCGAGACGCCGCCATACACCGACTATGAATGATCGACCACCGGTGACGTTGTCCGCGAAAGGAGTATCCCGATGAATACGCGTCCCATGCGGCACAGCGCGGAAGACGCCTCGCCGAGCGAGCTCCGACGGGCGTCCATCCGCTTGCTGCTGATGCTGCTGGCGTTGGCGTTGCTCGTGGTGCCGATCCTGTACGAGCTGCCCCTGGGCCAGAGCTCACGCTCCGGCATCCTGGCCTGGCTGCTCGTCGCCCTCGCCCTGTACTGGCTGTCCGAGGGGATGGGCTACCGCCCCCTCCTGCTGCTCCAGCTCCTCTTTTTCTCGATGGCGGCCACGCTGCTGAGCGCCAAGGTGCTGCTGGTCATCGTGGACTTGAACCAGGTCAACTTCCTCCGGACCTCGGCATTGTTGCTGATCGTCGTGGGCGCGTTGCTCGCCCTGGCCAACCTGG
>JACCSZ010000166.1 GCA_013812695.1 Gemmatimonadales bacterium
TCGACGTCTCGCACGTCCTCGTGCGGGCCCGCAAGCCGCCCGGCTCATCCGCCCGGCTGCAGGTCCGTTGGACCGCGCTCGACGACCGGCAATGGGAGCAGGCGCTCCAGCCCGAGGGCACCCGCACCGTGGCGGGCGTGCTTCGTCGCGAGCTGCCCGAGCGACTTGCGGATGCGCTGGCGGCGCAGGCAGGAGTGCCGCCGACGCGGCCGCTGGCACAGCTACGCCGGGGGGAGCGCCAGCGGCTGATCGACACCCTGGTCCGGGGAGAGTTGCCCTGGAGCGGCGACGAGGGATACAAGAAGGCGGAGGTCACCGGCGGGGGGATCAGCCTGGCCGAGATCGATCCGCGTACGCTGCGAAGCCGGCACCATCGGGGTCTGTACCTCTGCGGCGAGGTACTGGACGCCTTTGGGCCCATCGGCGGCTTCAACTTCCAGTGGGCCTGGGCGACGGGGCAGGCGGCGGGACTTGGCGCTGCCGCCGGTCGGTAGGCGTGGGGGGTGTGGCATGGATCACGGCATGATTAATCCCTGCCTGTAAGTTACCTAAACCGAAACAACACCACACTTTGTCCAAGCGCGATCCCATAGGCTTCCCACCGTCGTGAGCCAGATGGGTATGGGTATCAGCTTCGCGAGCGCGCGCGCACGCGCCGGAGACCATATGCGATTCAGGGCTGCACTCGGCATGGCGGCGCTGGCACTGAGCTCGGCCGGCGGGATGCTCATCGGCTGTGGCGGCGGTGGCGATCTGCTCCTGCCCCGCGACGCCGAGCCCGCCACCGTGACCCTGATCGACGGGGACGGTCAGAGCGGACGGGTCGGCGAAGCGCTGCCGCAGTTGTTGATCGCGGAGGTGACCGACGCGGCAGGCCGGCCCGTGGCGGGAGCCACGGTCGCCTTCGTGCTGAATGATCCCGCGCCCGAGGCCTCGCTCGACCCCGACACCGTCACGACCGATGCCGACGGCCGCGCCGCTACAGCCATGGTGCTGGGCACGCGTCCTGGCACGCAGGCCGGTGAGGTGCGGGCGCTGGGCGGCAGCGGCACCCCGACCGCGACGATCGGCTTCACCCACACCGCGCTGTCCGAAAGCGCCAATGGGATCAGGCCGGTGAGCGGTGAAGACCAAAGCGCGCCCGCCGGAGCCAAGCTTGGACAACCGCTCGTCGTCGAGGTGGCCGACGCCTTTGGCAATCCGATCCCCGGCGTGGCCGTCACTTGGACCCCCGAGGGCGGCGGGAGCGTGGGTGAGACCAGCACCAGCACGGGCGGCGACGGCCGTACCGCGATCGAGCGTACCCTGGGCACCACCTCGGGCACCCAGCGCACGCTGGCTACCGTCGACGGTCTGGCGGGCTCTCCGGTCGAGTTCCTGCACACGGCGACGGCGGGCGTCGCTTCCGGCGTGGCCATCGTCTCGGGCGACGACCAGACGGGCCCCGTGAGCACGGAGCTGACCGGCGACCTGATCGTCGAGGTGCGCGACGCGCAGAACAACCCGGTGCCGGCAGTGGCCGTCACGTGGGTGGTCGGCACGGGCGGCGGCAGCGTCACGCCGACTACGTCCACGACCGACACCGACGGCCGCGCGAGCGCCGCCTGGACACTGGGGAGCTCGCCGGGTGCGAATACGCTGAGTGCGGTGGTGAGCGGCATCGGCGTGGCCCAGTTCAGCGCCACCGCGACCGCCGGCGCGCCGGCGCGGCTCGCGATCCGAACGCAGCCGTCGCCGGCGGTCGTCAGCGGCGACGCGCTCGCGCAGCAACCGGTGATTCAGTTGCTGGATGCCGGGGGCAACGAAGCGAGGCAGGGCGGGGTGGTGGTGCGAGTCGCGATTGCTTCGGGCGGCGGCACGCTCGGCGGCACGACCGAGCAAGGGACCGACGGCGACGGCCGGGCCGGCTTCACGGGCCTGGTCATTTCCGGCGCACCGGGCACCCACACGCTGAGGTTCTCGGCCGACAACTTCGCGTCGGTCACCAGCACTCAGATCGTCGTCGGCGCGGCCCCGACAGTCACTACGATCGGCTCCCACAATCCCGACCCCTCGCGTCCCGGCGAGGGCGTCGCGGTCCGTTTCACGGTCACGTCGTCAAACGGAACCCCGACTGGCACCGTACGGGTCCGGGAGGGAGCCGCGGAGTGCACGGGTGAGCTCTCCGGCGGCCAAGGGACCTGCACGATCGAGCTGACCAGCAACGGAATCCGGACGCTCACGGCCACGTACCAGCCGACCGGGGGGTTCTCGGCAAGCTCGGACACGGAATCGCACACCGTGCGAACGCCAATACTGGTCGTGGCCCGCCAGCCGTCGTCCACCGCGATCGTCGGGACGGCGCTCGACCAGCAGCCCGTCATCCAGCTCGAGGATGGAGACGGAGGCGACGTCA
Source organism: Gemmatimonadales bacterium (assembly GCA_013812695.1). Classification (GTDB taxonomy): domain Bacteria; phylum Gemmatimonadota; class Gemmatimonadetes; order Gemmatimonadales; family GWC2-71-9; genus CAVVWJ01. Next base: position 2,396 of record JACCSZ010000166.1, read on the forward strand.
CCACCTCGGGGGTCGCGGTCTCGGCGGCCATCGCATCGGGCGGCGGCACGCTGTCCGGCACCACCACCCGCAGCACCGATGGCCAGGGCCAGGCGGAGTTCACGAATCTGGTCATCAACGGCGAGCCGGGCCCGCGGACCATCGTGTTTACCGCGGGCGGCTTCTCCAGCGTCACGTCCTCGAGCATCAGCGTGCAGCCGGCCCCACCAAGCTCGTCGAAATCCAGCGTGGCGGCCTCGCCGCGAGAGATCACGGCCGGAGAAACCAGCGCCATCACCGTGACGCTCAAGGACGCCGAGGGCCGGGCGCTCGGCGGCAGAGAGGTCACCTTGAACGGCGGATCCGACCCCAGTGTCACCCCGTCATCGGCGACGAGCGCCGGCGATGGCACGGCCGCGTTCACGTTCACCTCGACGCTCCCGGAAACCAGAAACTTCGATGCCGCGTCCGAGGGAGTGCCGCTGGGGAGCGTCCAGGTCGAGGTCCGGGCGATCGGGACGACCACCGCGGTGGCGGTTGCCAGTCCCGAGCCATGGCTCAGCTCGACGCGAGTGGCCGTCGACGTCACCGTCACCGCCGAGCGATCCACACCGACGGGCGTGGTCGTAGTCACGAGCGACAAGCAGGGCGAGCTGTGCCGCCAGGACGTCGCCGTGGTCCGATGCGAATTCTCGCTTCAGGACCGCGGTAACCACACGATTACCGCCGCCTATCAAGGCGATGGACCGTTCGGCGCCAGTTCCGCGAGCATCAAGCAAAAGGTCGAGGGTCGCCCGGACGACTGACGAAACGGCACCCGCGCCACCTTGCTAGCCCCTGGC
>JACCSZ010000179.1 GCA_013812695.1 Gemmatimonadales bacterium
CCGACGTCGGTCCCGCCGGGGAGTGGCTGCTCGACAACTATCACGTCGTTCAGGAGCACATCGGCGAGGTTCGGGAGAGCCTGCCCGGCGGCTACTACCGCGAGCTTCCCGAGCTCGCGGCGGGGCCGCTGGCCGGCTATCCACGGATATACGAACTCGCCACCACGCTGATCTCGCACACCGAAGGGCGGATCGACCTCGAGAACGTGAGCTGGTTCGTCGAGTCGTTCCAGCACGTGGTGACGCTGACGATCGGCGAGCTCTGGGCCGTGCCGGCGATGCTCCGCCTGGGACTGATCGAAAACGTCCGGCGGATGGTGCTCCGCACGGTCCAGCGGCTCGACGAGCTCGAGCTCGCGGACGCGGCCGCGGCCGGCATCGCGGGTGCGGGGGAGGACGGCGCTGCCGCGCTCGAGGCGGCGCTCGAGCGGTTCGCCGCGGAGCCGCCGCCGCTCACACCGACGTTCGTCTCCCGCTTCCTGCTCCGGCTCCGGGTCGAGGGCGGCGCGCTGCCGGCGGTCGTCCGGCTGGAGCAGTGGATCGCGGAAGAGGCGCTGAGCGGCGAGGACGCCACCGCCCGGGCCACCCAGCGTCTGGCGCTGACGCAGGTGGTGATGGCCAACAGCATCACCAGCCTCCGCGCCATCGCCCGGATGGACTGGCACACGTTCGTCGAGCGCCAGAGCCGCATGGAGGCGGTCCTCAGGGAGGATCCGTCGGGCTTCTACGGCCGGATGACCTTCGCGACCCGCGACCAGTACCGCCACGCGGTCGAGCGGCTGGCGCGACGGACGCGCCGCCCCGAGGAGGCCGTCGCCCGGATGGCGATCGACTGCACGCGCTCGGGCACCAGCGCGCAGCCACTCGACCCTCGCCGCACCCACGTGGGCTACTACCTGATCGACGACGGCCTGCCCGAGCTCGAGCGGATCGCCGGCTATCGTCCGGCCCCGATGGAGTCGGCGTATCGCTGGGTGCGCGGCCACCCCAACGCGGTGTTCGTCGGCGGGCTCCTCGCGGCCACGCTCGCCGCGCTCGCCGCCGCGCTCTGGCTCGGCGGGGCCGATGCGCGGGCGGCGTGGCCGATCGTGCTACTGCTGGCGCTGATCCCGGCCACCGACATCGCCGTCAACGTCGTGAACCAGCTGGTCACCGCTTTCCTGCCGCCGCGGCCGCTCCCCAAGCTCGATCTGCACGAGCACGGCGTCCCGCTCGAGTTCCGGACCGCCGTGGTGATCCCGACGCTCTTCGGCACGGTGGAGGCGGTGCACGAGGCCCTCGAGAACCTCGAGGTACAGTTCCTGGCCAACCGCGAAGCCCACCTCCACTTCGCCGTGCTGAGCGACTTCACCGACGCGCCGTCGGAGACCCGCGAGGGCGACGCGGAGATCGTCGCCGCGGCCATCGAGGGCGTGCGCGCCCTCAATGCCCGCTACCCCGCCGCCGGCGAGGACGCGTTCTATCTCTTTCACCGGCCCCGGCGCTGGAACCCGCACGAGGGCGTCTGGATGGGGTGGGAGCGGAAGCGGGGCAAGCTGGCCGAGTTCAACCGGTTCGTCCTGACCGGCGAGCGGGAGGGCTTTACCATCGCGCCGGGCGACGAGACCCCGATGCGGGCCGTCCGCTACGTCATCACCCTCGACGCCGACACCGTACTCCCGCCCGACGCCGCGCCCCTCCTGGTGGGCGCGCTCGCGCACCCGCTCAACCGCGCCGAGTACGATCCCGCGCTCGGCCGGGTCGGGCGGGGCTACGGGATCCTGCAGCCGCGCGTCGGCGTGTCGCTGCCGAGCGCGCACCGCTCGGTGTTCGCCGCCATTCACTCGGGCCATCCCGGCGTCGATCCCTACACCACCGCGGTCTCGGACGTCTACCAGGACCTCTACGGCGAAGGCAGCTTCACCGGGAAGGGTGTGTACGACGTCGCGGCCTTCGAGCAGGCCACCCGCGGCCGCTTTCCCGAGAACACGCTGCTCTCGCACGACCTGATCGAGGGGAACTACGCGCGGGCCGGCCTGGCCACGGACGTGATCGTCTACGACGACTACCCCACCCGCTACCTGACCTTCACCCGCCGGAAGCACCGCTGGATCCGGGGCGACTGGCAGCTCCTCCCGTGGCTCACGCCCACGGTGCCCGGCCCCGCCGGCACCGAGCGCAACCGGCTGTCGCTGCTGTCGCGCTGGAAGATCGTGGACAACCTGCGACGGAGCACGGTCGAGATCGCGCAGCTCGCGTTTCTGGTAGTCGGCTGGACGCTGTTGCCGGTCTCGTCGCTCCGCTGGACGCTGCTCGGCCTCGGCGCGATCGCGGCGCCGTGGATCGTGTCGTTCCTGCTCGCGGTGCTCCGCCCGCCGCTCGACAAGTCGTGGCGCGCCTATTACGCCGCGGTCGGGCGCGACGCGGCCACGAGCGTGCGGCAGGTGGCGCTCGCCCTGGTCTTCCTTCCCCACCAGGCATTCGTGAGCGCGGATGCGATCCTGCGCACGCTCTGGCGGATGGCGGTCTCGCAGCGGCACCTGCTCCAGTGGCACACCGCCTCCGAGGTCGAGCGCCGCTTGCCCGACACGCCCCGGGCGGCGTGGCGGGGTATGTGGCCCGCGGTGGCGATCGCCGGCGTCATCCTGCTCGCCGTGTTGTGGCGCGCGGCGCACCGCGGTGCGGGCGCGGCCACGGAGTGGCCGGTGGCGCTGGTGGTGATTCCCACGATCGTGGCCTGGCTGGCCTCGCCGGCCGTCGCGCACGCGCTCGGCTCGCCGGCCTGGCGCCGGGAACGCCGCCTGTCGGGGGACAGCCGCCGGCAGGCCCTTCGCTACGCACTCCTCCACTGGCGCTTCTTCGACCGCTTCGTCACCGCCGAGACGGGCTGGCTGGCGCCGGACAACTTCCAGGAGGATCCCAGCCCGGTGGTGGCGATGCGCACGTCGCCCACCAACATCGGCCTCCAACTGCTGGCCACGATAAGCGCGCGCGATCTCGGCTTTCTGACCCTCGATGACATGACCGGGCGGCTGGAGCTGGCCTTCCGGACGCTCGAGCGCATGCGGCGCTTCCAGGGGCATTTCTACAACTGGTACGACCTGCGCGATCTGAGCGTGCTGGAACCGGCCTACGTGTCGACCGTCGACAGCGGCAACCTGGCCGGGCACTTCGTCGCGCTCCGGCAGGCGTGCCTCGCGCTGGCGGACGAGCCGGTAGTCGACGCGCGCGTCTGGCGTGCGCTCGACACCGCACTGCTCCTCGCGGACGAGCGCCTCCGGGCCGTCGCGCCGGATGGGGACGCCGCGGAACAGCTTCGCGCGGCACGGACGACACTCGGAGCATCCGCTCGCGCGCCCGTTACCGCCGGCGCGCTCGCCAGCGTCGCGACGCCGCTTCGGAACGCGGAGGCGGCGCTGGCGCGCGCCGACCTTGCGGCCGGGGTGAAGGCGTCGGCCACGGAATGGATCGCCTGGAGCACGGCGCTCATCGCGCGCAGCGCCGCCTGGCCCGACGCGCTCGACGCGGGAGCGTCCGCCACCGTGAGCCAGCTCGCGGCGACATCGGCGGACGCGGCGCGAACGGTCGCCCGGCTCCAGGCGCTGGCGGACCGGGCGTACGACTACGCCATGGAGATGGATTTCCGGTTCCTGTTCGATGCCGAGCGCAAGCTGTTCGCCATCGGCTTTCAGCAAACCACGCATTCGCTCGACGCCTCGTACTACGATCTCCTCGCCTCCGAGGCGAGACTGGCGAGCTTCATGGCTATCGCCAAGAACGATGTGCCGGCCGAGCACTGGTTCCGCCTCGGGCGCACAATGACGTACGCGGCGGGCGCGCCGGCGCTGGTGTCGTGGAGCGGGAGCATGTTCGAGTACCTGATGCCGATGCTGGTCATGCGGTCGTTCCCGTACACCGTGCTGGCCCAGACCTGCCAGGGCGCGCTCGAGCGCCAGATGGCCTGGGGCAACGAGCGCGACGTGCCGTGGGGCGTGAGCGAGAGCGCCTACAACGTGCGCGACCGGCACCAGACCTATCAATACCGCCCCTTCGGCGTGCCCGACCTCGCCCTCAAGCGCGGACTCGGCCGGGAGCTGGTCGTCGCCCCCTACGCCTCGGCACTCGCCTGCCTGGTCGACCCGGAGCGCGCCCTCGCCAACCTGGCTGTCCTCGAGCTCAAAGGCGCGCTCGGCCCGTATGGTTTCCGCGAGGCCATCGACTACACCCGTCCCGATCCCGAGGGCGAGTACGCGGTGGTCGGCGCCTACATGGCGCATCACATGGGCATGGCGCTGGTCGCCCTCACGAACGTCCTGACCGGACAGACCTGGCAGCGCCGGTTCCACGACGACCCGGTGGTGCGCTCGGCCGAGCTGCTGCTGCACGAGCGGATCCCGCGCCGCCTGGTGCTGCGCACGCCCCAGGGCGCCCGCGGCGACGAGGCGATGCCCGAGGCCGAAGTGGAGCGCCCGGCTGTGCGCGAGCTCGGCATGCCGGATACCGCGACGCCGCACGTAGCGCTGCTGGGCCATCTGCCATACACGATCATGGTGAGCCACTGCGGCGGGGGCTACAGCCGCTACGAGTCGCTCGCCGTCACCCGCTGGCACGCGGACGGGTCCCGCGACGCGACGGGCCAGTTCTGCTACGTGAAAGATCTCTCGGCCGACCGGGTGTGGTCGGCGGCCCACCAGCCGGTGTGCGTCCCCGCCGACTGGTACCACGCCTACCTCGCCACCGACCGCGTCACCTTCCACCGCTCGGATGGCGACATCGAGACCCGGACCGAGATCGCCGTGGTTCCCGAGGACTCGGCCGAAGTCCGGCGCGTGACGGTGACCAACAACGCCACCGAGCCGCGCGAGGTCGAGCTCACCAGCTACGGCGAGCTCGTGCTCGCGCCGCCGGAGGCCGACCGCGCCCACCCGGCGTTCGGGAACCTGTTCGTCGAGACCGAGTGGCACGCCTGGTGTAGCGCGATCACAGCCACCCGGCGCCCGCGCTCGGCCAAGGAGCAGCCGCTCTGGTGCGTGCACGTGATGGACGCCGGCAAGGAACGCGTCGGCGAGCCCACCTGCGAGACCGACCGCGCCCGCTTTCTGGGCCGCGGCCGCTCGACGCGCGAGCCGGTCGCGCTCGAGACCGACGGCGACCTGTCGGGCACGACCGGCGCGGTGCTCGATCCTATTTTCGCGCTCCGGACGCGGGTCCGGCTGGATCCCGGCCAGTCGGCCTCGGTGGCCTTCACCACGCTCGTGGCCTCGAGCCGCGACCGCGCCTTCGAGCTGGCGGATCGGTATCATGAGCCGCACGCCGCCCAGCGCGCGCTGGACCTGGCCTGGACGTCGAGTCAGGTCGAGTTGCGCGAGCTGCAGCTCACGCCCGCCGACGCCGCGGTCTTCCAGGAACTGGCCGGACACCTGTTCTACGGGATCGCCGCGCTCCGCGCCCCGCAGGCCGAGCTGCGCCGGAACCGCGGCTCGCAGCCGCTGCTCTGGACGATCGGCATGTCGGGCGACTGGCCGATCCTGCTCGCCACCATCGACTCGGCGGAAGGGCTGCCGACCCTGCGCCAGCTCCTGGCGGCACACCGCTACTGGCGGCGGCGCGGAATGATCGTGGATCTGGTCGTCCTGAACGCGCATCCGCCCACGTACCAGCAGGACCTGGGCGACCGGATCACGGCCGCGGTCTACGCGCTGGGCGACCCGACTTCCATCGACCGTCCGGGCGGCGTATACATCCGCCGGAAGGACCTGGCCGGGGTCGACGAGCTGCTCATGCTGCGCGCCACGGCGCGGGTCCACGTCCCGTGCGACGGCCGGCCGCTGGGCCGGATTCTGGTGTCCGCCATCGCCACCGACGCCCCGCTCGACGAGGACGCCGACGGCATCGAGGAGGAGCCCCGCGCCCCCGAGCGGAGCGACTCGCGCGTGGTCCGGGCGGTGCGCCGGATCGGTGCGCGTCTGCCCACGCTGCTGGGGCCGCTCGTCGCCCCGCTCGCCCGTCCGCGCCCACTCCGCACGTGGCCGAGCGCCGACCCGGCGCCGGAGACGCTCGCCAACGGCTTCGGAGGCCTGGACCCGGACGGCGACTACCTGATCCAAGTCGCGGGCGACCGCGTGCCACCGGCGCCGTGGTCCAATGTGATCGCCAACCCGAGTGGCGGCTTCGTCGTCACCGAGCGCGGCGGCGGATTCACCTGGGCGGAGAACAGCTACTTCTACCGCCTGACGCCGTGGCACAACGATCCGGCCGGCGATCCCGCGAGCGAGGCCGTATACCTGCGGGACGACGAGACCGGCGAGCTGTGGTGCGCCACGCCGGGCCCGGTGCGGGTGGAGGCGCCGTACACCGTTCGGCATGGCCCGGGGCGGTCGTCGTTCGAGCACGCGCAGGGCGACATCGCCACGCACTTTACCCTCGGCATGGCGGATGACGCGGCCGTGAAGCTCGGCGTGCTGCGGGTGACCAATGCCGGGCAGGTCACCCGCCGGCTCACCCTGACGTCGTACGTGGAGTGGACCCTCGGCGTGCTCCGCGAGCACACCCAGCACCAGGTGCGCACCGTGTACGATCGCGAGCATGGGGTGATCTTCGCGCAGAACAACTTCGATGCGCAGTTTGCCGGCTGGACCGCGTTTCACGCCATCACCGAGCCGGTGACCGCGCACACCGGCAGCCGGCGCGAGTTCCTCGGGCGGAATGGCACGGCGGCGGCGCCGGCCGCGCTCGAGGGCGGTGCCCAGCTCACTGGCACCACCGGGGCGGGCGTCGATCCGTGCGCGGCGCTCCAGTGCCTCCTCGAGCTCGGGCCGGGCGAGACGCGGGAGCTCGTCATCCTGCTCGGCGCGGGGCCGGACGAGGCCGCGGCGAGGCGCGCGCTCGCGGAGCACCGGAACGTCGCCCGCGCGAAGAGCAGCCTCGAGCGCGCCGCCGCATGCTGGCAGCAGCGGCTGTCGGTCGTGACGGTCCGGACGCCCGAGCCGGCCTTCGATGCCATGCTCAACCGCTGGACGCTCTACCAGGCGCTGGCCTGCCGGATGTGGGCGCGGTCGGCGCTGTACCAGAGCAGCGGCGCCTACGGTTTCCGCGACCAGCTCCAGGACGCGATGGCGTTGGTCTACGCCGAGCCGGGCGTGGCGCGCGCACATATCCTCCGCGCGGCCGGCCGCCAGTTCCTCGAGGGCGACGTGCAGCACTGGTGGCACCCGCAGAGCGGGCGCGGCGTCCGGACCCGGTTCTCGGACGACCTGGCCTGGCTGCCGTACGTGGTGGACCACTACGTCCGGACCACGGCGGACGCTTCGGTGCTCGACGAGTACGTCCCGTTCCTCACCATGCGCGCCCTCGCGGCCGACGAGCACGAGCTCTACGACCTGCCGGCGGTCACCGACGAGCACGCGAGCGTCTACGAGCATTGCCTTCGGGCCCTTCGGCGCGCCTGCACGTCGGGAGCGCACGGCCTGCCGCTGATCGGGATCGGGGACTGGAACGACGGCATGAGCCGCGTGGGCGTGGAGGGCCGCGGCGAGAGCGTGTGGCTGGCCTGGTTCCTCATTACCACGCTGCGCGCGTTCGCGGAGCATGCGGAGGCGCGGGGCGACGCCGCGGTGGCCGGCGACTTCCGCCGCCAGGCCCTGGCCTACGTGGAGGCGGTCGAAGCGCATGGCTGGGACGGCGCCTGGTATCGCCGCGCGTACTTCGACGACGGGACGCCGATGGGATCGGCGGGGAGCGACGAGTGCCGGATCGACTCGATCGCGCAGAGCTGGAGCGTGATCTCGGGCGCCGCCCGCCCGGAGCGCCAGGCCCAGGCGATGCGCTCGCTGGAGGAGCACCTCGTGCGCGAGGACGCGCGCCTACTGATGCTGCTCACGCCGCCGTTCGACAAGACGCCCAACGATCCCGGGTACATCAAGGGCTATCTCCCGGGGGTCCGGGAAAACGGCGCGCAGTATACCCATGCCGCGCTCTGGGCCGTGCTCGCCACCGCCCTTCAGGGCCACGGCGACCGCGCCTTCGAGTTGTTCCAGATGATCAACCCGCTCACCCACGCCCGCACGCCGGAGGAGGTCGCGGCCTACAAGGTCGAGCCCTACGTGGTGGCCGCCGACGTCTACACCGCCGACGGCCAGCTTGGTCGCGGCGGCTGGACCTGGTACACCGGGTCCGCGAGCTGGATGTACCGCGTGGGGCTCGAAGGGATCCTGGGACTCGAGAAGCGCGGCGACGTCCTCTTGATCCACCCGCGCGCGCCCGCAGCATGGCGCGAGTACGGCATCGAGTACCGCCACGGCCGCAGCGTCTACGCGATCACGGTACTGAACGAGCACGGCGGCCCGCGCGGGGACGCCACCGTAGTCACGATCGACGGGAAGCCATCGGTGGACACCACCATCACACTGGTGGACGATGGCGCGCGCCACGAGGTCGTCGTACGGCACGCGTCCGCCGCTCCTCGGGCAAGTCCCACGTGGGAACTTGAACTGTGAGGGGCGCGGGGGCCCGGGCCCCCCGCGCCCCTCACGGCATCGGCGATCTCCCTAGGTCGCACACAACGAACGGCCGGCCCGCCAGAAGGCGAGCCGGCCGTCACCGTTGCCAAACGGCTGTTGAGAGCTACTTCAGCTTGACGACGTTCTCCGCCGCCGGGCCCTTCTGGCCCTGCACGACGTCGAACTCGACCCGCTCGCCCTCGGCCAGGCTCTTGAAGCCCTGGGCCTGGATCGCCGAATGGTGGACGAAGCAGTCCTTCTGACCGTCCTCGGGCGTGATGAAGCCGAAGCCCTTGGCATCATTGAACCACTTGACCGTGCCGGTGGTGCGCATTGTTCCTACTCCTTGGATCTGGTGTAATCGGAGTGTGGACATGCCGCACGGCCGACTACGGTTCACGTGGATTTCGCCTCCACGCGGGGCTCGACTGCCGCGGCGCAGCGTGCGCCAGGAACGACAGCCATCCAACATGAAAAAGGGACCGGCATGGACGCCAGCCCCTTACTGCTCACGTCGATATCGACCGCACGGATGCAGGCCGACGGCGCAACATAATCACGGCTCCCGCCAGGCGCAAGCCCCCCTTCTTAGTCGCTGTCGTCAGGCTCGATCTCCACCACGCCACCGTCCGAGGCACGGACCTCTACCTCCTTGCGCCCCCCGGGGGTCTGAACCTTGACCTCGAACAGGAGCTCGCCACCCTCGGTCTCCTGATCGACGGCGACAGCTGTCCCTCCAGCCGCTTCCGCCGCGATCGCCATGGCTTGATCGCTGGTGACGGGTGGGGCAATGCCCAATCCGGTTGCGAACTCGCGGTTCGGAGGATCGTACTTCATGCCGGCGGACTGACTTGGCCCGGAGCCGCCCTGGCAGCCGGCCAGTGCCGAGGTCGCCACGAGGAAAAGGGCGGGAACCATGTGGAGCCTCATGCTTCACCTCCTGAGATGCGGGTGGCCAGGGCATCCGGCCGCCGTACCACCTGGAGCAAACGTGCCGGTCAGATGTGACACAAAGTCGCCCTAACGGCGGCCTGCGGGTCGGCATCCTGTCGAACGGTCGTCAGATCGCCTACTCAGCGGGACGCCTCGTCCAGCCGGGCCACGGCGGCCAGCACCGCCGCCGGCTGCTCTTCCTGGATGTACTGGCCCGAGCCGGTCACGCTGTCGGCGCGGAAGTCGCGCAGGCGGCTCGTTAGCATCTGACGCTGCTCCTTTGTGACCTCGGCCGGGTGCTCGACCGTCCCCACCAGCAGCCGCACCGGTACTGCGCACTCGTGCAGGCGGTCGGCCAGCGAGTCGCCCTCCTTCGCCTTCGACATCCGCTGGAAGGCGTCGATCGAGCCGTGCATGTCCGCGGTCTGTCCCGCCGTGTAGCCGCGGATCACGGCGTCGGTGACCCAGGTGGTGTCGCCGGAGTTCTTCACGATCTCACGCCGCACGTCGTGCCGCAGCTTCGATTCGTCCAGCGCGAACTTGACCAGCCCGCCTCCGAACTTGAACACCCGACGCATGCCCGGCGTGGCCGCGCTCTCGGCGGGGCCGCCGCCGATCGAGAGCAGCCCGCGCACCAG
>JACCSZ010000182.1 GCA_013812695.1 Gemmatimonadales bacterium
CCGCGGGCGGTACAGTCGCTGATCTCGGCCGCCAAGAACCGGATGATGCCGCCGTCCGAATTGGCGGCGGGCGCGTCTCAGTTCGACCGGCTGGCCCAAGTCGCGGCCGAGGTCTACGCGGCCATGGGTCCGGCGCTCAAGGCCGCGAACGCGATGGATTTCGACGACCTCCTGCTGCATCCGCTCACGCTCTTCCGCGAGCACCCCGACCGGCTTCGCGTCTACCAGGCCCGATTCAACTTCATTCTGGTGGACGAGTTTCAGGACACCAACCGCGCGCAGTACCAGCTCATCCGCCTGCTCGGGGCGCACGGCAATGTGTGCGCGGTGGGCGACGACGACCAGTCGATCTACGGCTGGCGCGGCGCCGACGTGCGGAACATGCAGGAGTTTCTGAAGGATTTTCCGGGCGCCCGGCTGGTGCGGCTCGAGGAGAACTACCGCTCGACCCAGGTGGTCCTCGACGCGGCCAACGGAGTCATCGCTGAGAACACCGGCCGCATCGGGAAGACGCTGGTCACGCGCCGGCGCGGGGGCGAGACGGTTACGCTGCTGGCCGCCGCGGACGAGCGCGATGAAGCGGAGTGGGTGGTCCGCGAGCTCGAGCGGAGGAGCGCTGCCGGCGATTGGAGTTACAGCGACATGGCCGTACTCTACCGCACCAACGCTCAGTCCCGGGCACTTGAGGAAGCGTTCCGTCGCGCCGCCGTGCCGTATCGGCTCATCGGCGCGATCAGCTTCTACGACCGCCGGGAGGTGAAGGACCTCCTGGCCTATCTCCGGCTCATGGCCAACCCGGCGGACGACGAAGCCTTTCTGCGCGCCGTCGCGGTCCCGCGGCGCGGACTGGGCGATACCAGCCTCGCCACGCTCGGACGGGCAGCCGTGCGGTGGGCCAAGCCGCTCCTGGAGACGGCGCGCGCGGCCGACGGCATCGCCGAGCTCCGCCCGAACGTACGCGAGGCGCTCCGGTCGTTCGCGGCGTTCATCGATGGCCTCGCGCAGCGTGCCGGGCACCTGCCGCCGGCCGAGGTGCTCGAACAGCTCATCCGCGCCATCGACTACGAGGCGCTGCTGCACGCCGAGGGCCCCGAGGGTGCCGACCGCTGGGAGAACGTGCGCGAGCTCGTGGCCAGCGCCGCCAACTGGTCCGAGGAAGTGACCGACGAGGCCGAAGGCACGCCGCTCGAACGATTCCTTGCCGAGGCGGCGCTGCTCTCGTCGGCCGAGAGCGTCGTGGGGAGTGAGGAGGGCGTGACCCTCATGACGCTGCACACGGCCAAAGGGCTCGAGTGGCCCGTGGTCGTACTGACCGGACTCGAACACGGGCTCTTTCCGCTCGCCCGCTCGGAGGAGCAGCCGGGCGGGCTCGAGGAGGAGCGCCGGCTGTGCTACGTCGGGCTGACGCGCGCCAAGGACAAGCTCTATCTCACCTGGGCCCGCGCGCGGCGCCGCGGCGGCGAGCTTCGGCCCGGGATCCCCTCGCGATTTCTCCGGGCCCTCCCACCGGAAATTCTCGAGGAGCGCCGGACGACATCCCTCTGGGCGCCGGACTGGCGGTCGGGCGGTCAGGCGGCCGGCAGGTCCGGCGGCCGCGGCTTCGGATCGTACGGAGTCGGCTCGAGACCGGTCGCCCGGCCGGCCGAGCGCGTGCCGGAGCGCCCGCCGGAAGAGCTCTCGCAGGACACGCCCCGCTACGTCAAAGGCGAGCGCGTCCGCCACCGGCGGTTCGGGAGCGGAACGATCCAGGGGCTCACCGGCACCGGGCGCGACCTCAAGGTGTCGGTAGCGTTCGACGACGTGGAGATCGGCGTCAAGCAGTTGCTCGTAGCCTACGCCGGCCTCGAACGCGAATGGGAGAGCGCATGAGCATCGGTCGCGACGAGGTGCTGCATGTGGCGAAGCTGGCGGAGCTCGCGGTGGACGATGCCGATCTGGACCGGATCGTCGGTCACCTCAACCGGATAGTGGACTTCGTGGCCCAGCTCGACCAGGTGCCGGGCGACGAGACCTCGGACCACTTCCTTCCGGGCCCCCGACAGGTTGCGCTGCGCGCGGATGTGCCGGGCGCCGTGCCGCTCGCCCGTCCGCCGGCGGAGCTGGCACCCGAGTTCAGCGACGGATTCTTTCTCGTCCCGCGTCACGGCGCCATGGAGGATCCGTGAGCGCCGTCGCGGTCGCCAAGGCCGTCGGGGACCGCCTTGCGGCGGCCGAGGCGGCCGGACTCAACGCCACGCTGCATTGGTCGCGCGCGGGACTGGAGGCGGAGGCCGCTCGGGCCGACGCGGCGCCGGTGGCAGGCGCGCTGGCCGGGATGCCGATCGCGCTCAAGGACAACATCGTCACCACGGACGCCCCGACCACCTGCGGCTCGCGCATCCTCGAGGGCTATGTGTCGCCCTACGACGCGACCGTGGTGCGGCGGCTTCGGGCCGCCGGCGCGATGCTGGTGGCCAAGGCCAACATGGACGAGTTCGCGATGGGCTCCTCCACCGAACACTCGGCCTTCGGACGGGTCAGGCATCCGCTGGACAAGGACCGGGTCCCGGGTGGCTCGTCCGGCGGGTCAGCCGCGCTGGTGGCGGCCGGCGTCGTGCCCGCGGCGCTCGGCTCGGAGACCGGCGGCTCCGTCCGGCAGCCCGCCAGCTTCTGCGGCGTCGTGGGCGTCAAGCCGAGCTATGGGCGGGTGAGCCGCTACGGCCTCGTGGCGTTCGGTTCCTCGCTCGATTGCATTGCCGTGTTCGGCCGCACGGTCGACGACGCGGCCCGCGTGCTGGGCGCCATGAGCGGGTACGATCCGCTCGACAGCACCACGCTGGATCGGCCCCCGATGGCTGTGCCCACGCCGCTGACCGATCTGCGGGGTCTCAGGATCGGCCTGCCGCGCGAGTACTTCCCGGCCGATCTCCATCCGGGTGTCGCGGCGGCAATGGAACGGGTCAAGGCCGCCGTCAACAGGCTCGGCGGGCAGCTCGTGGATGTCTCCCTTCCCAACTCGGCCTTCGCGGTGCCCACCTACTACATCGTGGCCCCAGCCGAGGCCGCGGCGAACCTGGCGCGGTACGACGGGGTCCGCTACGGGCCGCGAAAGGCTGGGCCGGCAGGCGACATCCGGGCACTCTATCAGACGACGCGGGGCCAGGGATTCGGCGCCGAAGTGCAGCGGCGGATCCTGGTGGGCACCTACGTGTTGAGCGCGGGGTACTACGACGCGTACTATCGGAAGGCGCAGCGGGTCCGCGCGCGTATCGCCGACGATTTCCTGAGCGCCTTTGCCGGCGGCGTCGATCTCCTGCTCACACCGACGACGCCCACCCCGGCGTTCCGGGCGGGCGAGAAGACCGAGGATCCCGTGGCCATGTACCTGGCCGACATCTTCGTCTGCGCCAGCAGCCTGGCGGGGCTGCCGGCGCTCAGCATCCCTGTGGGCCGGAGCGAGGGTCTCCCGATCGGCGCGCAGCTCATCGCGCCGCACTTCGAGGACGAGCGGATGCTGGCGGCCGCGGCCGCCATCGAGCGTGTGGTGGCCGCCGACGCCGAGGTGCGCTGATGGCGTGGGAAACGGTGATCGGGCTCGAGGTGCACGTGCAGCTCAGCACGCGCACCAAGATGTTCTGCGCCTGCCGGACCACTTTCGGCGACCCGCCGAATACCAACGTCTGTCCGACGTGTCTCGGTCTGCCGGGCGCGCTGCCCGTTCCCAACGCCGAGGCCGTCCGGCTCGCGGCCCGCGGCGCCATCGCGCTCGGCTGCACGGTGCACGCCACCAGCGTCTTCGCCCGGAAGAATTACTTCTATCCCGATCTGCCCAAGGGGTATCAGATCTCGCAATTCGACCAGCCGCTGGCTACGGGCGGCCGCGTCGCCTTCGACTCACCCGATCGCGGCCGCATCGAAGTCGGCGTCACCCGCCTCCACGTCGAGGAGGACGCGGGCAAGCTGGTGCACGACCGATTCCCGGGAAAGACGGCGGTCGATCTCAACCGCGCGGGCACGCCGCTCGCCGAGATCGTGAGCGAGCCGGACATCCGATCGCCGGCGGAGGCCCGGGCGTATCTAGTCACGCTGCGCCAGATACTGGTGTACGCGGGCGTGAGCGACTGCAGCATGGAGCAGGGAAGCCTGCGGGTCGACGCCAACCTGTCGATCCGGCGGCCCGGCGACCCCAAGCTCGGTACCAAGACCGAGGTCAAGAATCTGAATTCGTTCGCCAATGTCGAGCGCGCGCTCGAGGCGGAGCGCGAGCGCCAGGTCGCCCTGCTCGATCGCGGCGACCGGGTCGCGCAAGTCACGCTGCTCTTCAACGCGGGCTCCGGGCAGGTCCGCCCGTTGCGCTCGAAGGAGGAGAGCCACGACTACCGCTACTTCCCCGATCCTGACCTGCCGCCGCTGGTGCTGGCGCCCGAGTGGATCGCGGCGGAGCGAGCCGCGCTCCCCGAGCTTCCGGAGGCCCGCCGCGCCCGTCTCGAAATCGCGTACGGCCTGCCTGCGTACGACGCTCGCGTGCTCACGAGCGAGGTCGCGCTCGCCGAGTACTACGAGTCGGTCGTCGGGGAGGGCGTGGATCCCAAGACCGCCGCCAACTGGGTCATGGGTGACGTGATGACGACTTACAACGAGACCGGCGCCTTTCCGGTCGAGGCCGACCGCCTGGCCAGCCTCGTGACGCTGGTCCGTGAGGGCGTGGTGAGCCATCAGGCCGCCAAGCGGGTGTATGCCGAGCTCGCGCGGCGCCCGCGCGATGAGCCCAAGGCGGTGGCGGAGCGGCTCGGTCTCGTGCAGGTGCGCGATCAGGGCGAAATCGGCGGCTGGGTCGACGAAGTGCTGGCGGCGCACACAGCCGAAGTGGCCCGCTACAAGGGAGGCGAGCTCAAGCTGATGGGATTCTTCGTGGGGCAGGTCATGAAGCGCAGCAAGGGCAAGGCGGATCCGAAGGGGGTCCAGCCGGTGCTGCAGGAGCGGCTGTCACCCTGAGCGACAGGTGGTCTACGGTGCGCCGAGCTCGAACAGCGACATCGGATCCACCGTGATTCCCCCGTACCTGGCGATCCAGTGCAGGTGCGGGCCGGTCACCCTCCCGCTCCTTCCCACGCCGCCGATGACCTGTCCCGCGACGACGGTATCCCCGGTCGCCACGCCGACCCGGCTCAGGTGGAAGTAGCCCGTCACGAGCCCCGCGCCATGATCCAGATACACCGCGCGCCCCGCCAGGTAGAAATTCGCCACCAGCGCCACCACGCCCCGGCCCGCCGCACGGACCGGTGCGCCGGGCCTCCCGGAGAAATCGGTGCCGAGATGGCGGCTGGTGACGGCGCCGTTGAACTCACGTGCCGCGCCGTAGGTGCTCGTCACGCGGCTCGGACGCGGTCGTCGGAACGCGCCGCTCCACAGACGAGGCGTATCGTGCGCGCCCCGGGACACCGCGCGGCCCTGCGCCACCTCACCCTCGATGCGGACGCGCGACGCGCTGTCCGGCTCGGCATACCGAGGCGCGACCGTGAGCCGCTCGCGCGCGTGCTCGGGTTGGCCGACCGCAAGCGCGACGGGTGCGGTGTCCGTGGCTGCGCCGGTCGACAGGCGGAGCGTGACCGGGAACGTATCGCCGCCTTCGAGCGGAATGCCGAGCAGGCTCCGGAAGCCGCCGTCGGCAAGTCGCTCGAAGTGCAGCGGCTCCTCGGCGGCCGATCCGTCCAGCGTCACGGCGGTGTCCGGCTCACCGGCGGGGCGAGCGTACAGCCAGACCACGCTTCCTCGCACAGCCCGGCTCGGCACCGTCACGATGGTCATCCGCTCAGCCATCGGAGCCGCTTGCGCCGACACCGGGCCGGCTGCCGCGAGACTCAGGAACACGACCAGAGCCATCGTCGCCCAATCGGTCCGGCTCATCGCCCCAGCCGCCGGATCAGACTCTCCCGGTCCGGATATTCCCCCGCCAGCGCGTCGGCCGATCCGAGCTCGAAATCGGCGAACTCGAACCCCGGTGCCACGGTGCAGCCGCAGAGGACCGCGTCGGCCTCGGGCTCGGCGGCCTGCCACGTGCCCGCGGTCACCGTCGCCTGCGGGGTCTCGGCGCTCAGTCGCACGTCGCCCAGGCCGAGCCGGTAGAGCCGAAGCGCCCCGCCATCGTAGTGATGCCAGATCTCGTCCGACCGCACCCGGTGCCAGGTGCTCCACGCGCCGGCGGGCAACAGGTAGTGAATGGCGGTGGACGCGCACCGCACTCGTCCGTCAGGCAGCGTGAGCCGCAACGGGCTTCGGAAGGTCTCGCCGTAATAGCCGCCTTCGGGATGCGGGCGGAGGGCGAGCCGGCGCACCACGTCGTCGACGTTCAGCGGCGGCCGCTCACGAGCGCGCGTGGCGAGGGTGCGGCGCTCGCCGGCGCGCGCCAGGGGAGGCGGTTGGTGATGCGCGGCCAGAAGGCGAGCGGCCGCTCGGGCAACCCGAAATGCTCCTGCGCGGCGCCGCGCAGCCTGACCAGGTTGCGGCGCCCGCTGGCCCTCAGCACGCGCCGCCTCAGCTCCTTGGCGATCTTGAGCGGCCGCTCGCCGGACGGATCGAGCTGCAGCGCCGAGGAGTCGGGGCCCACCAGCAATTCCATCATGAAATCGTAGGACAGCCCCAGGTGGCGCTCGACGTCCTCGTCGGCCAGCGGCCACCGGCTGTACTCGCGCGCCACCTGCGTGGCCCGCTGCCAGCTCGAGCTTTCCGTCAGCCGGACCATGCCGCGGAACAGCCGGCGGTTGGTGCGCACGCTGAAGATGGTGGGCGCGATGATGCGGTCGAGGTGTGCGTTGGCGTCGGCGTGGCTCAGCAGAATCACGTCCTTGGCCGATTTGGCGTACGCGTCGCCGAGATGGGTCTCGACCCGGGTCTCCCAGTACGAGTGCCCGACGGCCGCGGTACTGCTCGTGATCATGAGCTGCCGAGGCACGAAATAATTGTGGGCGACCGTGTCGGCGGCGAGATGACACAGGTAACCCAGGCCGAAGGCGCGGAGGGCTTCGGAGCCGGCAAGGTCGTGGATCTCCCGGCCCACGTGCCAGTAGTGACAGTGCCGGCCGAGGGGCGCGTAGTGCTTCGCCATCGACGAATCGGCCGCGATGTTGCCATAGAGGAAGTCGAACGGGTAGGCGCGCAGCAGCTCGGCGGTGACACCCGGGAGCTGGCCGAGGCTCGACAGCACGGACTCGCCCAGATAGATGTGGGTGCCCGGTGTCCAGGCGTGGGCGGCGTCCGGGAGCGCCAGCAGCACGAGCCCCACGCCCGCAAAGGCGAGCGCAAGGCGCGCCAGATTCATGCGCGGCTCGTCATGCGCGTCCGGCCACCAGCAGGCGACGCACCCGGCCCAGCATGCCGTTTCCTCGTCGGGCCGAGCGCAGCGTCGCGGCCACGTCCAGCGCGGTGTCTTCCACCTCGCCGTGGACGAGATCGTAGAGCGTCTCCAGGTCGGCCAGCTTGCCCTCGACGCGGTCGACCCCCTTCACCACCTTCCGGCGCACCCGCCGCCCGGTCTGCGCGAAGGCGCCGGCCTCGTGTCGCACCAGCACCATCAGCTCCTCCGCCTGCTCGGCCAGTCCCCGGGCCGCCTTGAGCGCCTGGGCGACGTCGTCCTGGAGGCCGTCCGCGGCGACGCCCAGCTTCCTGGCCTGCGCCGAGACTCGCAGGGCCAGGATGCCGAGCGCCACGGCCGCGGCGAGGACGGAGAGCGCGACGATGGCCAGGGATACCGCCATGGTCGGTCCGACCCACGCGGGCTGGGCCGCGACCTGCAGCAGTGCAAGGGTGTGCGTTCCCATGGTGTCCTCCCAAAAGGCGACGGCAGGGCCTGGCGAGCAGTGCGCCGGCGCGGCCACCGGTAAAACAACGCGGTCGGTGGTGCATCGCAACCCCCTCGATCCGCTTGACGCGACTCGCTGTCTGGATGAGCTTTGGCCATGCCTCCTCGATTTCTCGTGCGCGGCGGTCATCCGCTGCGTGGATCCATTCGTCCCGCCGGGAACAAGAACGCCGCGCTCCCGATTCTCGCCAGCACCGTCCTCGCCGACGGTCCGATGGAGCTCGACAACATCCCGCGGATCCGGGATGTCGAGACCATGCTCGCGCTGCTGGTGGATCTCGGGGCCTCGGCTGAGTGGATCGGTACCAACCTCGTACGGGTGGACGCGCGGGGGGTGCGGCCCAAGCCGCTCGATCCCAAGCTGTGCGCCCGCATCCGCGCCTCGATCCTGCTCGCGGGCCCGCTCCTGGCACGCTTCGGCATGGTGTCGCTGCCCCCGCCGGGCGGCGACGTGATCGGGCGCCGGCGCGTCGATACCCATTTCCTGGCCCTCGAGCAGCTCGGCGCGTCGGTCACCGTCGGCGACCGCTACGAGCTCGAGGCCAAGAAGGGCCTGGTCGGCGCCGACATCTTTCTCGACGAGCCGAGCGTGACCGGCACGGAGAACGCGCTGATGGCGGCGGTGGCCGCCAAAGGGCGCACCGTGCTCCGGAACGCCGCCTGCGAGCCGCACGTACAGGATCTCGCGCGCGTGCTGGTGGCGATGGGCGCGCAGATCGACGGCATCGGCTCCAACATCTATACGATCGAGGGCGGCCGCCCGCTCGGTGGGGCCGCCTACACCATCGGCCCCGATCACATCGAGATCGGCAGCTTCATCGGGCTCGCCGCGGTGACCAACGGCGAAATCACCATCGACCCGGTGCGCGCCGAGGACCTCCGGAGCACGCTCCTGGGGTTCGAGCGGCTTGGCATCCGGCCGCGGGTGGACGGCCATCGGCTCACGGTGGACGCCGGCCAGGAGCGCCGGATCCGGCCGGACCTTGGCGGACATGTGCCGAAGCTCGAGGACGGGCCGTGGCCGGCGTTTCCCGCCGACGTCATGTCCACCACCATCGTGAGCGCCACGCAGTGCTCGGGTATGCTGCTGGTGTTCGAGAAGATGTTCGAGTCCCGGCTGTTCTTCGTCGACAAGCTGATCGGCATGGGCGCCCGCATCGTACTATGCGACCCGCACCGCGCCGTCATTTCGGGGCGGTCGCCGCTCAAGGGCGGAACGGTCGAATCGCCCGACATCCGGGCCGGCATGGCCATGCTGTTGGCGGCGCTCGCGGCCGAAGGCGAGAGCACCATCCACAATGTCGGCCAGATCGAGCGCGGCTACGAGCGGATCGACGAGCGACTGCGGGCGCTCGGGGCCGACATCGAGCGCGCGGATGGCTAGCCGCCCCCATCCGCATGCGAAGCCGACCACGCTGCTCGCGTGACGGCTGAGTCGACCGCCGTCGTCCAGGAATCACTGCTCCCCGAGGCTCCCCCGAGATACGAGCTGACCGATTGGCTCCGGCACGGCGTCGTCGCCGGGATTACCGGCCGCGGGGAAGCGACCGGCCGCGGCTTCGATCTGGGTCTCTGGAGCGATGCGCCCGTCGCTGACACGATGGCTCGGTGGCGGACGTTCCGGCGCGGGTTCACCGGGTTCGACGCAGTGGTGCTCGGAAACCAGGTGCACGGGACGGTCGTCGACGCCGTCGGGGCGGCACGCGGATGGGTTCAGCTCGACGGCGTCGACGGGTGGGTCACCGCGACGCCCGGGATCCTGCTCACCGTGACCGTCGCTGATTGTATTCCGGTCTATCTGGTGGCTCCTGGCCGGGGCATCGCACTGCTGCACGCGGGATGGCGCGGTACGGCGGGCGGGATCCTCGAGCGGGGCATCGCGCGCCTGGTCGAGAGCGCCCACGCCTCCCGGGATAAGATCATAATGCACTGCGGCGTCGGTATTTGTGGGCCGTGCTATGAAGTGGGTCGCGAGGTCATGGTCGGCTGCGGCGTCGATGTCACCGGTGCCGGTCCGTGGCACCTGGACCTCCGTGCTCGGCTGTGCGCTTCGGCGGCTCGACTCGGGATCGGATCGGTCAGCGTGTCCCGGTGGTGCAGTGCGCACGACCGCGCCTCCTTTTACAGTCACCGGGCCTCCCGCGGCCAGGACGGGCGCATGGCCGCCTATCTCGGCATGCCCCGATCGGATTGACTCCGCCCCATAGTCGCGATAATATTTAGCTGCTGTCCCGGGGGCGCTTGGTCGGGCCAACTGTCGATGTGGGGGAGTTCCCCCACATTTTTTTTCCTGCAACCCGATGTCCGTCGACACGCTCCTCGCACCGATTCGCGATCACATCGCCGGCCTCGGATTCGAGCTCGTCGATCTGCGGCGCGTCGGGACGCTCGAGCGCCCTATCCTGCAGGTGCGGGTCGACCGTCCGGACAGCCGACCCGGCCGGGGCATCACGGCCGACGACTGCGCCGGCATCAGCCGCTCCCTCGAGCGCTTCCTGGAATCCAGCGCGATGGTCGGCCCGCGGTACGTGCTGGAGGTTTCCTCCCCCGGCATCGAGCGCCCGCTCCGTTGGCCCGAGCAGTATCGTCGCTTCGTGGGCCGGCGCGCGCGGGTCCGGGCCCATGCCCTGGGCGGACGCCGCGAGGTGAAGATCGTCGCGGTGCCGGACGACGCGCACGTGACGCTGCTCGCCGAGGGCGGCGCCGAGGTGACGGTGCCGCTCGCGGACATCCGTGAGGCGAGGCTGGTGGCGGAGCTGCCGGAGATTGCTCGGCCGTCGAAAGCCGGGCACCGCGCGCGGTAGCCGAGGCGCTGCGGCGATGACTTTCGTTCTACAGGAGTGACACGCATGGCAGGTTCGACCGAAATGTTGGCCGCGTTCCGCGAGCTGACCACCGCGAAGCAGCTCGAGCGCTCCGACCTCCTCGACCTGCTGCGCGACGGTATCCAGGCGGCGCTGGTTCGGAAGTTCGGCCCGAACGTCAAGTTCGAGCTGAGCGTCGACGAGATGCAGGGCACCATCAAGGTGACCCGGCTCCGCCAGGTCGTGGAAGCGGTCGAGGATCCGAGCTGGCAGATTCCGCTCGAGGAAGCGCGCTACGAGGATCCCGACTTCCAGGTGGGCGACATGCTGGAGGAGGAAGTGCCGTTCGCCGAGTTCGGCCGCCTCGCCGTGCAGGCCGCCAAACAGCGGATCATCCAGCGCGTCCGCGAGGGCGAGCGGATGCGCATCCGCGAGGAGTTCGCGTCCAAGGTCGGCGAGTTGCTCTCCGGCGAAGTCCAGCAGATCGAGCGCGGCAAGCTCGTCATCATGCTGAACAAGTTCCGTGAGGCCGAGGCCATCATTCCGTACCGCGAGCAGAATCACCGCGAGCACTTCCACCAGGGCGACACGATCCGCGCGGTGCTCAAGCGCCTCGAAGAGACGCCCAAGGGTCCGCGGCTCATTCTTTCCCGGGGCGATCCGCTGTTCGTCAAGGCGCTCTTCAAGCTTGAGGTGCCCGAGATCCAACAGCAGATCGTCGAAATCCGCGCCATCGCCCGCGAGGTCGGCAGCCGGACCAAGGTGGCCGTCATCTCGCGCGACGACGCCATCGATCCGGTCGGCGCCTGCGTCGGCCTCAAGGGGTCGCGGGTGCAGGCCGTGGTGAACGAGTTGGGCGGCGAGCGGATCGACATCGTGCCGTGGTCGCCCGACCCCGAGCGGTTCGCCCGGCTGGCGCTCGCGCCCGCACGCGTCGCCAAGGTGTTCAGCGACCCCGAGGCCAAGACGATCCAGGCCGTCGTCGACGAGGACCAACTGTCACTCGCCATCGGACGGAACGGACAGAACGTCCGGCTCGCCTCCGAGCTCACCGGCTGGAAGATCGACCTCTACTCGAGCCGCGAATGGCTGGAGCGCGGGGGCGAGGGTCCGCTGTTCGCCCCGCTGCCGCCGGAGGACGAGAACGTCGCCAAGATCCCGCTCACCGAGATCAAGGGGCTGTCGGCCGAGCTCATGGCGATCCTGGAGACCGCCGGCTACCGCATGCTCAATGACGTGCTCGACCTCGAGCGCGAGGACATCGCCAAGATTCCGGGCATGACGCCGGAGACCGCCGAGCAGCTGCTCGGGTTTCTCGCCGAGCTGACCGACGAGGATGGCGGCGAGAAGTAGGCGCCGCCGGTGAGCGGGCTGCTCGGATTGCTCGGACTGGGGCTGCGGGCGCGCCGGGTGGTCGTCGGGGTCGAGGCGGTCCGAAAGGAGCTGCAGTCGAGAAAGATCTGGTGCGTGGTGTTGGCGGACGACGCCAGCCCGCGCGCCGTGGACAAGGTGGTCCGGCTGGCCTCGGCCAAGGGCGTGCCGATTCTGCTGGGCCCGCACGCCGCCGCGATCGGCGCGCAGTTGGGAAAGCCGCCGGTCATGGCGGTAGGCGTACGCGACCGCGCGTTAGCCGACGGCATGGTGCCGCTGGCGCGCGTACGCTCCTGATGGAGGATTGAGTGGTCAAGACTAGAGTGCACGACCTGGCGGCGGAGTTCGGCGTCGCACCCGAGCAGCTCCTGAGCATGCTCAAGGACATGAACATCTTCGTTCGCAGCCACATGTCGGGCCTGGAGAACGACCAGGTATCCGCCGTCCGTGTGCGCTGGGAGCGCGACAAGCGCAAGAGCGCCGAAGCGCCCACGGCCAAGAAGGGCCGGCGCAAGGCGGTCAAGGCCGAGCCCGCGCCCGTCCCGGTCGAGGCCAAGCCCACCAAGCGGAGGCGCACCGCGGCCGAAGTCGCGGTGGTCGAAGCGCAGGCCCAGGCGGACAAAGCCGCCGAGCTGGCGGCGCTCGAGCTCGAGCGCCCGGTCGTCGAGTTTGAGGAGCCGGTGCCGGCGCAATCGCTCGAGGAACGCGCCAAGGCGTTGTTCCGGGACCTGCCCCCGGCGCCGGCCGACGACGAGGCGGCGACGGCGCCGCTCGAGGAAGCCCCCGCCGCGGCCACGGCCGGCTCCGACGCGCCGGC
>JACCSZ010000195.1 GCA_013812695.1 Gemmatimonadales bacterium
ACATCGGGTTACCGTAGAATGCGACGATGCGATGCCCTGGCAGGAGCGCGCCCGGTCTCGGCGAAGGCCCCTGCACCGGCCAGCGCGCCGAGTCGGCGGCGGTGAGCTCGCGCCGAGGTTTGCGGCCGGCTCGAGATTTGGGCGGGGGGGCACCCGCCGAATCACCGGTGTCCGCCACCGGCGCCGCTACCGGCTTGGGGGACGGGCCCGATGTCCTGGGTGCGACGATCGGCTTGGGGACCCACGGGCGTGCGACAGGGGTAGTGTCCTTCGAGCCCTCAGGAACCTCGGCAGCGGGCCGAGCGACGGCGCCGCTCCGAGTTGCCGGCGGGTCTCCAGCCCGACACCCGCTCAGGGTCAGCGTGAGTGCGAAGGCGATGACGAGGCGAGCGCAGGGCCGCGGTGAGCCACCGATCGGAGAACAAGGCGATTTCATGGGAACAGAATCTACCATGCAACTCGGGCTCCCGGCGCGCCGGGCGTGATCGACGATCTCCGCATTCACCCCGGCGGCGAGCCCGGACCGCGTCCCGCCGGCGAGCTGGTGCTCTACTGGATGCAGAGCACCCATCGCGCCCACGACAACTTCGCGCTCGACTTCGCGATCGAGCAGGCGAACGCGCTTCGGCTTCCCGTCGTGGTCTATCATGGGCTCCGCGTCGACTACCCGTGGGCCAGCGACCGGCTGCACACCTTCATCCTCGAGGCGGTCGTCGACCTCTACGCCGACTTCGAGGCCCGGGGCATTCAGTACGGATTCTACCTCGATCCGGGCCCGGGCAGACGCCCGGCGCGCTCGCCCTTGGTCCTGCTCGCGGAACGCGCCGCGCTCGTCGTCACCGACTACTTCCCCACCTTCATCGTGCCGCGCCAGACGCGGGCACTGCGGCGGAAGGTGGAGCCGCCGGTCGTAGCTGTCGACTCGTGCACCGTCGTGCCGCTGGCGTTTTTCGATCGCGCGCACCTGACCGCGATCTCGTTCCGGTCCGCGCTCAACCCCGCCGTGCCGCACTATCTCCGGCGCCCGGAGAGCCCCGAGCCACGGATCCAACGAGCGATCGACCTATCGTTCGAGCCACTGGTCCCCACCGCGGCCACGATTCCGGCGCTCGTCGCCGGCCTGTCCATCGACCACGCGGTGCCGCCGGCGATCCGGGGCGGCACGCGCGCCGGGCGTGAGCGGCTCGCGGAGTTCCTCGCGACCGGCCTGTCGTCGTACGCCGAGCTGCGCGGCGACCCGACCGCCGAGCATGCGACGAGCCGGATCTCGCCGTACCTGCACTTCGGAAACCTCTCCCCGCACGAGGTGGTTCTCGGGGCCCGTGAGGCCGGCGCGGGTCAGTCGTCCGACAAATTTCAGGACGAGGCGCTGGTCTGGCGGGAGCTGTCGTACAACTTCGTCCAGCACGATCCTAAGCATCGCACCGTCGACGCGATTCCGGGGTGGGCCCGCGAAGAGCTCCGGAAGGGCGAGGCGGATGCCCGGCCGGTCCTCTACACCGACGCCGAGCTCGAGTACGCCCGTACGGGCAACGAGCTCTGGAACGCCTCGCAGCGCGCCTTCCTGGTGGATGGCTGGATGCACAACGTGATGCGGATGCTGTGGGGGAAAGCGGTGCTGCAGTGGACCCCGAACGCGGCCGAGTGCCTCCGCATCCTCGAGCACCTCAATAACAAGTACTCACTCGACGGCCGCGATCCGTCGACGTACGCCGGGATTCACTGGATCTTCGGCAAGTTCGACCGGCCCTTCTACCGGAGGCCGGTCTATGGAACCGTGCGGTATCAATCGCTCAAGGCGGCTGCGGGGAAGTTCGACACCGAGGCGTACCTCTCAAGGCACGCGCGGGAGCTACCGGGCATCGGGTGAGCGGCCTCAGGGCACCGGTGCGGTGGTCAGCCCATCCAGCGTGGCGCGGTGCAGGAAATCTTCGTGCTTCTTCCGTTCCTCGTGCGGGAGCCCGCGGTACCACTCGCTCAGTCCCTCACGCGCCGTCGTCCGCTCCACCACGAGCGACCGGACCTTGTCCTCCATGTGCGCGGCGCTCTCGGGATCGGAGGTCCGCTCGAGCCGCTCCTGCAGCGCCTCGGACTTGCGGTCGATTTCGCGGATATTTTTCGCGTGGCGCTCGATGTGGGTCGGGCGAATCGGCGGAGGAAGCTTGGTCTTCATGGTTGGACCACCCTGGGGCGGGAAGGCTCGGAGCGGCGGCTCGCGGAGCTAGGCTTCAAATGTAAGTCTCCGGCGGCCCGTGCGACGTGTCCTGCGTTACTTCCCGGTCATTCCTCCTCCGGGAGGGGTGGAGCGGTGGGCTCCTCCGCCCCTGCTTCCTCCGGCTGGTCGCTGGTGCGCTCCAGCTTGCGCTGGCGCTTCTCCTCGCGTTTGGTCTGCCGGGTGAGCTCCTTCTGACGCTTCTCGTATCCGTAGTTGCGCTTGGGCACGGCGGAGTTCTCGATGAGGTCTGTGGACGCCGCGGAGACGGCGGAATGCCGGCCGCGGGCCTATGATGACCTCCAAACTAGTAGGACGGAGCCGGTACCGCTCGGGGGGCCGCACCCCTGGCCTCGAGCTGCCGGTCCTGCGCTCGCGAGAGTGTCAGGAGCGACACGATCGCGCCGACCAGCGCGAGCTGCATGTCCCACTGGGTATCCCACACGTCGCCCTGCGTCCCCAGAAAGTCCGTCGCCGCGCCGCCCACCGCGAGCGCGGTCCAGAACTCGATCAGCTCGTAGAAGGCGCTGAACGCCAGGCAGAAACACACGACCAGGAAGGGCAGCCAGCGGCTGCCGCCCAGGGGCGAGCGTCGAATGAAAATCTCACGAGCGAGCATGGCCGGAATGAACCCCTGCGCGAAGTGGCCGATCCTGTCGTAGTGGTTCCGCGCGAATCCGAGCGCGTCCTGGATCCAGAAGCCGAGCGGCACCTGCGCGTAGGTGTAGTGCCCGCCGAGCATCAAGATGAGGCAGTGGAGCCAGACGAGCGCATAGGTGAGCGGAGTCAGCCGGAGCGTCGGATAGAGCAGGATGAGGGCCGGCACGCCGATCAGGATCGGCGCGACCTCGAGCCACCAGGTGAACCGGTCGTGGGGGGTAATGCCAGACCAGATGAGGAGCGCGGTCATGCTGGCGAGCAGGGCCAGCTCGTACCGGGACGGCTGTACGGTCATCTGGGCTCCGGCATGCGTATCTGATCGCGGGAAGGCGGTGTCCACGGCGCCGACATCACTCCGGGAACGGGACCTCCACCGACATCCCGTCCCGCGCGATCGACGTTTCCGGGAATACGGCGCGCGCCTCGGCCAGCAGCTCCGGTGCGTCCCGTGTGTATCGCGGGCTGATGTGCGTCAGCACCAACCGCCGCACTCCGGCATCCAGCGCCACTCGCGCCGCCTCGGCGGCGGTCGAGTGGCCGGTCTCGATCGCGCGCTCGGCCTCGTCGCTGCCGAATGTGGCCTCGTGAATGAGCAGGTCCGCGCCGCGTGCCGCTTCGAGTAGCGGCAGGTGCGGGCGGGTGTCGCCCGAGTATACGACCGTCCGGCCGCGCCGCGGCGATCCGACCAGGTCGGCCGGAGTCACCGTCCCGCCGCCGTCGAGCTGAACCGTTTCGCCTTTGTGCAGCCGTCCCCAGAGCGGGCCTTCGGGGACGCCGAGCTCCCGGGCGCGGTCGGGGTTGAACCGCCCGAGCCGGGTGTGTTCGGCGAGCGCGTAGCCGACGGTGTCGGCGCGGTGCTCGGTTTCGAAGACCACGATGTCGTACTCGTCGCGCCGGAGCCGGTCGCCCGCCCGGATCTCGACGACCTCGACCGGGAACTTGTTTCGCTCGATCCCGAGGCTCATCGCCGCGCCCAGGATTCGCGGTGCGCCCCGGGGGCCGTACAGCGTGACGGGCGCGGTGCGATCCTGCAGTCCCATCGTCCGGAGCAGCCCGGTGATGCCGAGCATGTGGTCGGCGTGGAAGTGGGTGAAGAACACCTCGGTGAACGCGAAGCCCACCCCGTAGCGCATCATCTGGCGCTGCGATCCCTCGCCGCAGTCGAACAGGATCGTCTCGCCTTCGCGCTGCACCGCCAGCCCGGCGACATTCCGGTCGACGGTCGGGCACGAAGCGCCGGTGCCGAGGAAGGTCACGCTGAGCATGAGGAGAAGGTACGGTTCCCTAAAACAGCTTCACCGTCACCGGCACCTTTCCCGGATGCTTCTGCAGCTCGTCGACCAGCCGCTTCATGCTCTGGCTGAGCTCGCGGATGTCGGTGTAGAACCCGCTGTCGGTCGCGAACTTTCCGATCGTGCCACGGCCGCTGCTCACGCCGGCAAGCACGGTGTCGAGCCGGGCGCTCGTGGTGGTGAGCTGCCCGGTCATGGCCGCCAGGTTGCCCGTGAGCGTGTCCGCCCGGCCGAGGGTCCGCGCCAGGGCCGGGTTGGCGAGGGTGCTGTCGAGCCGCGTCGTGAGCGAGCGAAACGACGCCATCGTCTGCGTCAGCTGCGCCGTGGGTCCGGTCCGCGTGTCGCTCAGCACCTGCATGGTTTTCTGCGTCGCTTTGAGCGTGGCCTGCAGCGCCTCGAGCGTGGCGTAGAGCTGGTCGGCGGTGCGCTGATTGACGATGGTCTGCGCGCCGAGCAGCACGCTGTCGGCCCGGTCGGCGAGCCCCAGAGCGCGTCCGCTGAGACCGAGATCCTGGGTTCCGGCGATCATCCGTCCCTCCGGCAGCGGCCGGCCGCTCTGACCCGGATTGAAATCGATCGCGTAGTCGCCCACCAGCGACACCGACACGATGGTGGCCGAGGCGTCCACCCGGGGTTGGATTTTGGGCGGGAGGCTCGCCCGCACCATCACCTTGCCGACGTCCACGAACTCGATCGCCTCGACCTTGCCGACGTTGACGCCCGATACCCGTACCGGGGACGCACGCTTGAGCCCGCTCACGTTGACGAACTGCACCGTCACCGAATTCCCCGACGACACGCGCCGACCGCTCAGCCACATCGTGCCGAAGATGAACACGAGTATAGCGACGATGACGATCGAGCCGACGGTCACTTCCCGGACGCGCAGATCCATAAGGGCTCAGGCCGCGAAGGAGGGATTATCGAAGTCGCGCTCGAGGAACTCCCTGACCTTGGCGTTCTTCGATTCCAGGAATTCCTGCGGCGTGCCCTGCATCACCAGCTTGCCTTCGCTCAGCAGGGCGAGCCGATCGGCCACCCGGAACGCGCCGCGGACGTCGTGCGTCACCATCACGCTGGTAACGCCGAGCTCGTCGTCGAGCCGCTGCACCAGGCCGTCGATGATGTCGGCGTTGACGGGATCGAGCCCCGAGGTGGGCTCGTCGTACAACAGGTATTTGGGGCTGCCGGCGATCGCCCGCGCGATCCCGACCCGCTTGCGCATGCCGCCCGAGAGCTGGGCCGGGAACTTGTCGACCGTGTCGGGCGGCAGGTTCACCAGCCGGATACACTCGCTGATCCGGCCGCGCACATAGTCGAGATCGGCGTACTTGTCCTCGTCGGTGACGCCCAGCCTGACGTTCTCGAACACGTTCATCGAATCGAACAGCGCGCCGTTCTGGAAGACGTAGCCGATCTGCGCCCGGAGCTCGCTCAGATCCTTGCGCTTGAGCCGGCAGATATCCTTGCCATCCACGATCACCTCACCCACATCGGGCTTGATCAGCCCGATGATGTGCTTGAGCAGGACGCTCTTGCCCGTGCCCGAGGGCCCGAGCAGCGCCACGGTCTCGCCCTCGCGCACCTGGAAGTCCACGCCGTTCAGCACGGTCTGCTTGCCGAAACGTTTGTGGATGTTATGGAGCTCGATCATTGATTGAGCAGCAGGCGGGTGAGCACGGTGTCGAGCACCAGAATGAGCACCGAGCTGGTGACGACGGCCGTGGTGGTGCTCTTCCCAACGCCTTCGGCGCCCTGCTGGGTGTTGAACCCCATGTAGCAGGCGATGATCGTGATCGATCCCGCGAAGAAGAACGCCTTGATGACCGAGTAGTAGGCATCCCACGGGCGCCAGTAGTACTGGGCGCCGTAGATGAAATCGGCGTCCGTCACCGGGAGCACCGCCTTGACCGAGAGCCATCCCGAGACGACCCCGGACAGGTTGGCGAGCACGGTCAGGGCGGGAATCATGATGAGCCCCGCCAGGACGCGCGGGATCACGAGGTGTGACGCCGGCGAACGGCCCAGGCTTTCGAGCGCGTCGATCTGCTCGGTGACGCGCATCGTCCCCAGCTCCGCGGCGTAGCGGGCGCCGATCCGTCCCGCCAGGATGAGCGCCGTCAGCACCGGGCCCAGCTCGAGGATAATGGACGAGACCACGAGCGTGCCGACGACGTAGTACGGGATGCTGCCGGTGAACTGATAGCCGGTCTGGAGGGCGGTGACCGCGCCCGCGAAGGCCGAGATCAGCAGGACGATGAACAGGCTGCCCGCGCCGATGTTCCACGCCTCGATCATCATGCGCGGCCACCAGATCCGGACCTCGCTCAGACCCCGGATCATGTCGAGCATGAAATAGGAGAGGCGGCCGACGTGCCCCG
This sequence comes from Gemmatimonadales bacterium, assembly GCA_013812695.1. Lineage (GTDB taxonomy): Bacteria > Gemmatimonadota > Gemmatimonadetes > Gemmatimonadales > GWC2-71-9 > CAVVWJ01. The sequence goes on from JACCSZ010000195.1 coordinate 6,546, forward strand.
CGCCCTCCAGGACCCAGCGGCCGGTGATCTGGCGGATGTCGATTGTGGTGGAGGCGGCCATAGGCCCCTTATCTTGCCCACCCATGCCGCGTAAGTCTACCCCTCGGCAGCGAACCGTCGACTCGCGTCAGGCCGCCGACTTCCGCCGCCGCCTCCTTCGATGGTTTCGGCGCTGTGGCCGCGACCTGCCGTGGCGCCGCACCCGGGATCCCTACCGCGTGCTGGTGTCCGAGTTCATGCTGCAGCAGACCCAGGTCTCGCGGGTCGAGGCCTACTACCATCGTTTTCTCGAGCGCTACCCGACAATTGAGATCCTGGCCGGCTCGGAGCCGACGGTGGTCCGGGAGAGCTGGGCCGGTCTCGGCTACTACCGCCGCGCGGCCAACCTGCACCGGCTGGCGCAGGAGGTCATCCGGGACCAC
>JACCSZ010000207.1 GCA_013812695.1 Gemmatimonadales bacterium
TCAAGAGCGTGGCCAAGAACAAGGTGGTTCGAACGGTGGTCAAGGTTGCCGCGTGCACGGTGGTGCCGGGTGGCCAACTGATCGCCGGGGCGATGGACGCGACGTCCGGCGAGGGCGTGGCGGGCGCGGCGCAAGGCGTGGCCGGCGCGGCCACCGGCAGCGCCTGCATGCCGGGTGGCGGTCCGGCGGTCATGCCCGGCGCTATGCCCGGTGGCATGGCCGCGACCGGGATGCCCGCCGGGGCCATGCCGATGGGGTTGACACCCGAGCAGCTGGCGGCGATGCAGGCGAGCATGGGGGGTGCAGCGGGGATGGCGCAGATGATGGGCCCCCAGATGGCGGGCGTCGGGGGCGCGCCGACGACCGAAGCGCCGGGGTTGACCGTCGAGCTGTCGGGGGATTACGCCGAGGAGTTGGCCAAGGGCAAAACGATCGTGCGGAATATCGACTGGGTGGCCGCGGCACCGGGCGTCTCGGCCGCCGGCACCCCGGCCTTCACCCGCGCCGTCGGACAGCTCGGCGCGGCGATGGCACAGGTCGGCGGGTCGTTCCGGCTCGATCTGTACCTCGACAACCGGTACGACGACGCGTCCGTCAAGGCGCTCGGGCCCCAGCGGCAGGCCACCATCTCGACCGCGCTGGTCGAGACGATGGGCGCCGCGGGCTCGGCGGTGGTCATCGAGAGCGGCAAAGCCAAGAAGGACAAGCACCCGCGGCTCGAGATCGTCAGGCGCAAATAGGCTAGGTGCTCACGAGACCCGGAGACTGCGATGTTCATGCTCTTCCGGCTGATGGCCGGCCGCCGATTGATCATCCTTGCGGTACTGGCCGTGCTGGCCGCCGCGGGTACGCCGGCACTCCGGCAGAAAGCCACGCGGGTCCTCGCCTGCGGCGTGAGTCTTCGGGCAGGCGACATGTTGGTCGGCGGCGCCGCCAGTGCCAGCCTCATGCAGGCGGTGTCGGGCCGGGTTCCGCGCGTCACCCCGCAACAGTGTCTGCGCGACGCGATCCGCACGACGACGGCCGCGCGGACCTGGATGCAGCGGCGGAGCCGCGCGCAATGAACCCGGGCGAACTTCTTCACCGCCGGCCCCCTCCACTATCCACTCTCTCCCAGGAGACCGCCATGCCTCGCGCATGCGCCCGTATCGCCGCCCTCGCGCTGGCCGTCGTGCTCGCCCCCGCCGCCATTGCCGAAGCGCAGAAACTCAGTATCTCGCCCACGATCGGCGTGTACATCCCGACATCCGAGCTGGTCAAGGCGGCGAACGGCCAAGAGTTCAAGCAGGAGATCGGTTTGGCGATCGGTGGACGGCTGGGGCTCAACTTCAGCCCGCGGTTCGGAATTCTCACCTCGGCTACTTATGTGCCCAGCGATCTCAAGTTCGATTTTCAGGGCAACCAGACCAAGACGAAAGCCAACCTCCTCTTCGGAACCGCGCGGGCCACGCTGTACGTCCTGCCGATCACCTCGCCGGTCTGGCTCAGCCTCAACGGCGGCGGCAGCTACATCCGGCGGAGCGGAGACGCCTACGTGGGCGCAAGCGACAAGGACGACATCGGCGCCGTCGTCGGTGCCACCGTCGGGTTCCGGCTCGGCAGCTTCCTCAGCTTCTACGTGGCCGCCGACGACTACATCTACGGCACGCGCCTCGACACGGCGTCGCTGGGTGACACCAAGACGACCCAGAACGACATCCAACTCGCCGTCGGCTTCGGCGTGCCGATCGGCGGGCAGTAGCGCGATTGGTTGCCGCGCCGCGCACGGTTAGACTTCCACGCAGGAAGTCCAGCTGAGTTTTGACATCTGGGGGCCCACGTGATGAAGTACGGCAGTTTTGTGGTGGCGGCCCTGCTCGCGGGTCCGAGCCTGGCCGCCGCCCAGCAGCAGCAGGGGCCGATTCTAGGGACGTGGAAGTTCGATCTGACGCAGGACCGGACGAAGGAGGGGCCGAGAACGGTCATCGTCCGGCCCGACAGCAGCGCGAGCTACGGCAGCCAGACCGTACGCTGGCGCATCGTCGGTGACAGTCTGGCGCTCGCGTTGGGCGGTGAGTGGGTCAACTACCGGCTCAAGCTCAAGGACAAGCAGCTCACGCTCTCGGGCGGCGA
>JACCSZ010000227.1 GCA_013812695.1 Gemmatimonadales bacterium
TCGGCCAGGAGCCGCACGTTTTCCCGGACCGTGAACAGCTGCCGCACGACCACCAGGGCCGTCACCAGCAGCGCGCCGATCGCGAGTCCGCTCACCGGGTCGGTCCACGGCCGGAGGGCGACGAGGAGCAAGAGCCCGTACGTGGTCGCCACTGCGAGGTACGGCAGCGGACTGATCGGCTGGAAGCGGGTGCGCTTCACGGACGCCGCCGCCTGGGGCGCCACCGGCCGCCGCCAATAGCGTTCGCCGCCGCCGATCAGCATCACGTAGCAGACCAGGAAGACCGCGTCGGCCCAGCTCGCGCTCCGCCCGCCGGTCTCGAGCTGCACCAGGCCGGAAGTCAGGTCCGCGATCACCCCGGCCGAGATGCCGGTGAGCGTCAGCCCGAACGCCAGGCGGTTGCCGTCGATCGGCCGCCGGAGCAACACCGTCGTGACGCCCAGCAGCACCAGCATGCTGGCCAGCGGATAGGCGAAGGCCAGCAGGGTGACGACGAGGCTGCTTTCCCCGGACGCGGCGGCGGGACGGATCGAGAAGTACCAGATGGCGACCCCGCCGCCGACGAGCACCATCGCGGCGTCGAGCCCGAACTTCCAGCGCTCGAGCCGGGTGCGCCGCGCCAAGGGAAAGCTGAGCAGGGCGATGAGCGTGAGCAGCGAATCGGAGAGATAGAACAGGTCGGCCCAGGAGACCGGCGGGCTCGCGTTCCGGGCGACCACGTGCCAGACCGAGATGGCATTGCCGGTGAACACCGCCGCGCTGCCGAGGGCAATCAGCCCGAGCGCGCGGCGCACGCCGCGGTCGAGCACCTCGCGCCGCGACCCGAGGCCGAACAGGACCACCACGGCGAGGTTGAGCGGCATGAACGCCGCGTTGCCCACGAGATCGCGGACCGCGGGGCTGCCCCAGCGGCTCTGCTCCCAGACCAGATACAGCGCGCCGTACAGCGCGGTGAGGAACGCGACAGTGCCTACCGGGAGCCGCGCGCGGCGGCCGAGCCCCGGTCCCTGCGCCAGCTCACCCATGCGGGTGCTCCGGGGGCGGATGTGACGGATGGATGCGGATGCTGGAAGTAAACGAGGGGCGGGACTCGGCGCCACCGGGGGTCCGCGGGGCGGTGCGCGCGACGGGCGGAGGGCGAACCCTCCGGTCGCTGCAGCGCGTGGCCGGGGGAGATCACAGGAAAGGGCGGGCGCTGACGCTCCCTCCGGGTCCACCCTCCGCCCGTCGCGCGCCCCGCGTCCGGCTCCTTGCCGGAGGCGCGGAGGCGGCGCCCGGCGAGGGAAGTCCTGTCATCCTGCGCCGCTCGTCATCCTGAGCTTAGCGAAGGAGCCGACACTCGAGGCATGGCTCCTTCGCTCCGCTCAGGATGACGCCTTGCCTATCTCACCTCAAACTCCGCCCGACACCCCCTGGTCACCCAGACCACGCCGTACCCCATCCCATACGTGCTGTTCACCGTGCACGGCGTCGTGCTCAACTGGCGCACCAGCCGCACCTGCCCGCCGGCTTTCACCTTGCACTCGGCCCGCTCGCCGCCCTTCGACTCGCAGGTCACCCGCTCCGCCAGGCCGGGACTGCCCGGCAGCCCCGAGTTGTCCCCGGCCCCGCCGGACCCGCCCACCTGGGACCCGCCGAGGGTCAGCTCGAACTCCCCGCGGCAGCCGCCGCTGACCCACATGTGGCCGAAACCGATCCCGAAGCTCTCGTTCAGCCGGCACACCCTGATGCTGTACTCCTTGAGCAACCGGACGCTCGTGGCCCCGGCGACCCGGCACTCCTCGCGCGCCGCGCCCCTGGCAGAGCAGACCAGCCGTGTGGTGCTCGCCCCGGAGTTGCCGCCCTGCCAGCCACCGTCTGCTCCACTGTTGCCGCCCTGCCAGCCGCCGCCGTCTGCCCCGGAATTGTCGTTCCAGCCGCCGCCGGTGTTGCCGCCTTGCGAGCCCCCGCTTCCTGCCTTGACGGCCACGTCGAACTGGCCGCTGCAGCCCCGGGACACCCAGATGTGTCCCGTTCCGATGCCCCAGCTCTCGCCATAGCGGCAGGGGATGCTGCTCATCTGCCGGGCCAGGCGCACCTGCGCGCCCTGTGTGATGACACACTGCCGGCGGCTGTTCACGGCCGATGCGCAGGTCACCTGGGAGATCACCAGCCCGGAGCCTCCGGTGCCGGCTCCCGTCGTCACGACCTCGAACTCCGCCCGGCAGCCTTCGGCCACCCAGATGTAACTCTGTCCCCGGCCGTAGGTGTC
>JACCSZ010000229.1 GCA_013812695.1 Gemmatimonadales bacterium
CGCCGCCCCGTGCTGCCCGGCGACCAGCTCCGCTGCGAGCTCGAGATGCTCCAGAACCGCGGCCGCACCTGCCGGATGAAGGGCATCGCCTACGTCGACGGCAACGTCGTCTGCGAGGCCGAGATGATGGCGCGCGTGGTGGATCGGTGACCACCGTCATTCACCCCACGGCCATCGTCGACCCTTCGGCCCGGCTGGGGAAGGGGGTCGACGTCGGCCCGTGGGTAATGATCGGCCCGGAGGTGACGGTGGGCGATCGCTGCCGCCTGGGACCCCGCGCGCGGCTGGTCAGGAACGTCCGCCTGGCCAACGATGTCAGCGTCGGCGACGGCTCGATCCTCGGCGGCGACCCGCAGGATCTCAAGTTCCAGGGCGAGGAGACCTGGGTCGAGATCGGCGCCGGCACCATCATCCGCGAGTACACGACGATCAATCGTGCCACCGCCCACAGCTTTCGGACCACGGTCGGCGCGCGCTGCTTCATCATGACCTACGTGCACCTGGCGCACGACTGCCACGTCGGCGACGAGGTCACCATCGCGAACGGCACCCAGTGCGCGGGTCACGTCACCATTCACGATCGGGCGGTGCTGAGCGGGCTCAACGCCGTGCACCAGTTCGTCACCATCGGGACCTACGCGTTCGTCGGCGGCGGGTCCCGGGTCAACCAGGACATTCCGCCGTACGTCAAGGCAGTCGGTAATCCCCTGGAACTCTATGGTCTCAACTCGATCGGCCTCCAGCGTGCCGGCTTTTCGGGCGAGACGATCGCCGCGCTCAAGCGGGCCTACCGGTTGTTCTTCAACTCCGAGCTCAACCTGTCGCAGGCCATCGAGCGCGCGCGGAGCGACCTGCCGGCGTCCCCGGAGATCGAGCGGTTCCTCGCCTTCGTGGAATCGTCCGAGCGCGGCGTGCCGGCATGACGGTGCGGCTTCCGGTCGGCGTGGTGGGGGTCGGGGCGCTCGGGCGACATCACGCCCGGCATCTGGCCATGCTCGACGAAGCCCGGTTGGTCGGGGTGTTCGACACCGACCTCGACCGAGCGCGGGCGGTGGCCGGGGAGGTGGGCACGGCGGCGTGCGTGGACCTCGACTCGCTGCTCGACCTGGTCGAAGGGGTCACGGTGGCCGTCCCGACGCCGGCCCACGCCGCCGTCGGGCTCCGGGCACTCGAGCGCGGCGTGCCGGTCCTCATGGAGAAGCCGCTCGCGGCGACGGTGGATGAGGCCGACGCGCTGATCGCCGCCGCGTCGCGCGGGGGGTTGCAGCTTCAGGTCGGGCACATCGAGCGCTACAACCGCGCCCTCCGCGCCGCGGAGCCGTATCTGGCGGGCCCGCGCTACATCGAGAGCCTCCGGCTGGCGCCGTTCCAGCCGCGCGGCACCGACGTGGCCGTAGTGCTCGACCTCATGATCCATGATCTCGACCTCGTGCTGCACCTCACCGGGGGCGCGGAGGCCACCGAGGTGCGCGCGTCGGGGCTCTCGCTCCTGAGCTCGCATCTGGATCTCGCCAATGCCCGGGTGGAGTTCGCCAACGGCGCTGTGGCGCTCGCGACGGCCAGCCGGGTCTCGCGCGAACGCATCCGGCAGCTTCGGCTGTTCCAGCCCAATGGCTATCTGTCCCTCGATCTGGCGAGCGGCGCCGGCGAGTTCATGCGCGTGCGCGGCGACTGGCGGCCGGGCACCGGTCAGGCCTTGAGCGATGTGGTCGAGCGCATCGAGCTCGTCGCGCCCGAGGCGGACGCCCTGCAGCTCGAGCTTCGAAGCTTCGTGCACGCGGTGCGGGGCCAGCGCGAGGTCGTCGTGAGCGGAGAGGAGGGGCGCGCCGCCCTGGCGCTTGCCCTCCGCGTGACGGACGCCGTCGGGCAGTCGCCGCTGGCCGTGCCCGCGGCCGGATGATCGCGCGGCCGGCGCCCCGTATCTTCGTTTCCGCCGGCGAGCCCTCGGGCGACCTTCACGGCGCCGCCGTGGTCGAGGCGCTCCGGGCGCGGCACCCGGGGGCGGTGATCGAGGCGCTCGGCGGTCCCCGCATGGCCGCGGCCGGGGCCGCAATCCGCTATCCGATGGAAGGCCTGGCCGCGTTCGGGCTCGTGGAAGTGCTCACCAAGCTCGGTGCGCACGTCAAGCTGCTGCGCGCCCTCCGCGCGGACTTCCGCGCCGGCCGCTACGACCTGGTCATCCTCATCGACTACCCGGGCTTTCACGTGCGTGTCGCCGAAGCGGCTCGGGCGGCGGGCACCAAGGTGCTCTACTACATTGCGCCCCAGCTCTGGGCCTGGCGGCCGGGCCGCGCCCGGCGATTCGCGTCGGCCGTGGACCGGCTGGCGGTGGTGCTGCCGTTCGAGCAGCGCTTCTTCGGCGCGCTTGGTCTGGCGAGCGAGTATGTGGGTCATCCCCTGGTTGACCGCATCGACTGGCCGACTCGTGCCCACGCCCGAGGCCAGCTCGGGATTCCACTCGAGAGCCGGGTGCTCGGGATCTTTCCGGGCAGCCGCCATCAGGAGATCCGGCGGCTCTGGCACCCGTTCCGCGACGCCGCGCGCCAACTGCTGAGCGAAGGCCGCTGCGATCGGGTGCTGGTGGCGGGGACGGCCGATGGGGAGTATCCGGATCCGGGACCGCTGGAGATTCTCCGGGGCGATCCGATTCCGATTTTCGCGGCCTCCGACGCGGCGTTGGCCAAGTCGGGCACCACGACGCTCGAGGCCGCGCTGGCCGACGTGCCCATGGTCGTTGCCTACAAGGTCCATCCGCTCACCTGGCAGATGTTCCAGCGACTTCGCACCGTCGAATGGGTGAGCCTCGTGAACCTGGTCGCCGAGCGCGAGGTCGTACCGGAAATGTTGCAGGGCCAGGCCCGCGCCGGGACCTTGGCCGACGCGCTCCGTCCCCTGCTCGATCCCCGGCATCCCCTCACCCTGGCGCAGCGGGATGGCCTGGCGCTCGTGCGGCAGCGGCTCGGCCAGCCGGGAGCGACTACCCGGGTCGTGGCGCTGGCCGACGAGCTGCTCGGGCCGTAACGGCGTGCGATTCAAGCTGTCGCCCGCCGCGGCGCGCGTGGTGGCGGCCCCCGCCTTCCGGGTGCTCGCGGCATCGTGGCGCATCCGCACGGTGCACGAGGAGCGGTGGCGGCCGCTGTACGATGCCCGCCGCCCGCACGTCTTTCTCCTGTGGCACGAGGTGCTGCTGCCGCTGCTCTGGCAGCACCGCCGGCAGTCGATCGCCATCGTGGTGAGCGAGGCCCGCGACGGACAGTACCTGGCCGATTTCGCCGCCTCGCTCGGCTACCGGACGGTCCGCGGCTCGAGCACCCGGGGCGCCGCCCGCGCGCTGCTCGGCGCCGTGCGCGAGCTGCAGGCGGGTCATGCGGTGGCGTTCACTCCCGACGGACCACGCGGACCTCGGCGCGAGCTCAAGCCGGGCGCGATCGCCGCGGCGCAGCGGGGGCAGGGCACCGTCGTGCCGCTGCATGCGGAGGCCAACCGGGCCTGGCGGTTAGATTCCTGGGACCAATTCATGGTCCCGAAACCGGGAACTCGCGTGCGGATCGTGTATGGGCGTCCGTTCGAGGTGGCGGCCGGCGACGCGGGGTTGGCCGCGGGGCTTGCGGACGCGGAAGCGGGGTTACGGGACATCGCGGGAGGCCGGGAATGAGCCGCCGGGGAGACGCGCACCGCGTCATGCGCTGGCTGTGGACCAGTCGCCGGCCCGACGCGCGGCTGGCGCGGCTGGCCCTGCTGCCGGCATCGGGGCTCTGGCGACTGGCCATGGACTCGCGCCGTCTGGCCTACCGGCGGGGATGGCTCGCGGTGCACGATCTCCCGCTGCCCTCGGTGGCGGTCGGCAACCTGACGGTCGGCGGCTCGGGCAAGACCCCGCTCGCCATCTGGATCGCCCGGCACTACGTGGGCCGCGGTGTGCGCCCCGGCGTGCTCCTCCGGGGCTACGGCGGCGACGAAACCCTGGTCCATCAGCACTCGGTCCCCGAGGCGGTGGTCGTGGCCGATCCCGACCGCGCGGCCGGCGCCGAGCGTGCGCTGGCCGGCGGGGCGCAGGTGCTGGTTCTCGACGACGCCTACCAGCGCCTGGATGTCCACCGCGACCTCAACATCCTCGTCATGAGCGCCGAAACCACGCGGGCGGTGCGGTGGCCGCTCCCCGCCGGACCGTGGCGCGAGGGCTGGAACGCGCTGGACCGGGCGGACGCCGTGATCGTGACCCGGAAGCGCGCCACGGCCGCCGCGGCGCATGCGCTCGCCAGGGAGCTCGAGGGCCGGGTGCGGGTGCCGATCGCGGTGGCGCACCTGGAGCTGGGCACCCTGGAAGGACTGGTGAGCGGGATCCGCCGGTCCGCCAGCACGCTGGCCGGCAAGCGGGTGGTGGCCGCATCGGGTATTGCGGACCCGGATGCCTTCGTGGCGCAGACCAAGGCGACCGGCGCCGCCGTGCAGGTGGCCACGTGGAAGGATCACCACGAATACCGTCCCGAGGACGTCGCCTGGCTGGCGCACGCCGCCCGGCGCGCGGACCACGTGGTCATCACCCAGAAGGACGCCGTCAAGCTGCGCGACCGCTGGCCCGCGGCCGCGCCGGAGCCGCTGGTCGCACTGCTGGATCTGCACTGGGAAGAAGGCGGCGACCGGATCGCCGCGGTGCTGGACGCGGTCGTCACCCCCGTGGACGGTCTGTAACTCACCTGCGGAACAACCCGGACACCCTATGAGCACCGCCAGCCGCCCCACGCCGCTCCTCATCCGCCCCGACAAGGAGACCTTTCTCAACGAGGCGAATCCGTTCGAGGCGATGATGTCCCGCTTCGACTACGCCGCCCAGCGGTTGAGCCTGGATCCGGGGCTGTACAAGGTGCTGCGGAGCCCGGAAAAACAGATCATCGTGAGCGTCCCGATCCTGCGCGACACCGGCGATGTGGAGGTGTACACCGGCTTCCGCGTGCTCTACAATACGAGTCGCGGACCGGCGAAGGGCGGGATCCGGTTCGACATGAACGTCACGCTCGATGAAGTGAAGGCGCTCGCGGCCTGGATGACCTGGAAATGCGCCGTCGTCAACATTCCGTTCGGGGGCAGCAAGGGCGGCGTGATCTGCGACCCGCCCACGCTGTCCAACGCCGAGCTCGAACGCATCACCCGCCGCTACACCTCCGCCATCATCGAGACCCTGGGACCCGACTCCGACGTGCCCGCGCCGGACATGAATACCAACGAGCGCATGATGGCGTGGATCATGGATACGTACTCCATGCACAAGCGCCATACCGTCACCTCCGTGGTGACCGGAAAGCCGGTGGAGATGGGCGGCTCGCTCGGCCGCCGGGAGGCCACCGGCCGGGGCTGCATGATCGTGACCCGTGAGGCGCTCAAGAAACTGCGCATGCCGATCGCGGGCACCAGGGTGGCCGTGCAGGGGTTCGGCAACGTCGGCTCGATCGCGGCGGAGCTCATGGAAGCGCTGGGTCTGACGGTGGTGGCGGTGAGCGACAAGTCCGGCGCCATTTACAACCCCAAGGGCCTCCGGATCAAGGAGGTGCAGCAGCACGTCAAGGAGCATCGCTTTCTGAGCGAGTACCGCGAGGCCGAATCCATCGGGAACGACGAGTTGCTCACCATCGATTGCGACGTGCTGGTGCCCGCGGCGCTCGAGAACGTGATCACCAGCAAGAACGCACGGGACGTCAAGGCCCGGATCATCTGCGAAGGCGCCAACGGACCCACGACCGCCAACGCGGACCGGATTTTGGAGGAGAACGGGATCTTCGTGATCCCCGACATCCTGGCCAACGCCGGCGGCGTCACCGTCAGCTACTTCGAGTGGGTGCAGGATCGCGGCGGCTACTTCTGGGATGAGGAGACCGTGAACCAGCGGCTCGAGCGCATCATGGTGCAGTCGTTCGACGAGGTGGCGGCCATGGCCGGCAAGCACGCGAGCAGCATGCGCATCGGCGCCTACATGCAGGCGATCGAGCGAGTGGCCGCGGTGCATCGGCTCCGGGGGATGTACGCGTGACGGGGCCGTGGAGCTGATCCTCCTTGCCGTCGGCAAGCTGCGCCCGAGCTACCGCCAGACGGTCGACGAGTACCTCCGGCGGCTCGGGCGCTACGTGAAGGTCCGGGAGATCGAGGTGCGCGAAGCGAGCCGCGCCCCCACCGTGGCCGCGCAGCAGGCCGAAGAGGCGGCGCGGCTCGTGGCGCGGCGGCCGGCGGGGTCCCGGCGCATCGCCCTCGCGCGCCTGGGCACGGGTTGGACCAGCCGGCAGGTGGCGCAGCAGGTCGAGCGCTGGATGCGGGAGGCCCGGCCGGTGTCGCTGGCGCTCGGGGGCTCGCACGGGCTCGCGCCCGACTTCGTCGCGGGCGCGTCGGACCGCTGGAGTCTCGGTCCGCTCACCCTGCCGCACGAGCTGGCCCGAGTCGTAGTGGTGGAGCAGCTCTATCGGGCGTGCACGATCCTTCGCGGAGAGCCGTACCACAAGGGCGGTGCGCGCGAATGACCGAATGGTTCGAGGAGTGGTTTGGTGACGAGTACCTCCGACTCTATCCCCACCGCGACGCCGTCGAGGCGGAGCGGGCCATCGCGCTCATCCTCGCGCGGGTGGGGTTCGTGCCGGGATGGCGCCTGCTCGACGTGGCCTGCGGAGCCGGGCGACATGCGCGGGCGCTGGAGGTCGCCGGTGCCCGCTGCGTCGGGCTCGACCTCTCGGCCGCGCAGCTCCGCGTCGCGCGGACGATAACGGGCGCGCCGCTCGTACGGGCCGACATGCGGGCGCTGCCGATTCGTCCCGGCTCGATCGATCTCACCCTCAACCTGTTCACCAGCTTCGGCTACTTCGATCGAGACGAGGAGCACGTCGCGGCGCTCCGGGAAATGGTGGCGACGCTTCGGCCCCGGGGCTGGTTCGTGATCGACTTTCTCAACGCCCAGTTGGTCCGCAATCGCCTGATCCGTCGGGAAACGCAGCGGGTGCAGGGGGCCGACGTGGAGGTCGAGCGCTCGGTGTCGCCCGACAACCGGTACGTGTGCAAGACCATTCGCTCGGACGGTGGGCGCCGATTCACCGAGCGCGTGCGCTTGTTCGGCGCGGACGAGATCGAGGCGATGCTCGCCGAATCGGGTGTGACGGTGCGCGAGCGCTTCGGCGACTACGACGGGTCCCCGCTGGGCCCCGAATCGCCGCGGACACTCCTGCTGGGCCAGATCGAATGAGCGTGCTCCGCTTCGTGCCGACGCCGCTCGAGCACCCGCTGGAGGTTCCGCCGCCTCGGCCCGGCACGCTGGACCCGGTGTTGGTGGACGCGTTCGTCGCCTCCCCGACGCGAGACGCGCAGCTCGCCCGGCTCCAATCACCGGGCGCGCTGGCGGTGACGACCGGGCAGCAACCCGGGCTGTTCACGGGCCCGCTCTACACGATCCACAAAGCGTTGAGCGCGGTGGCCCTTGCCCGGCGGCTGGAGGAGCGCTGGAGTCGCCCGGTCGTGCCCGTGTTCTGGCTGGCGGGCGACGACCACGACTTCGCCGAGGCGAGCACCGCCGCCTGGATCGCCGCCGACGGCAGCATCGCCACGGCGGCCCTCCCCGCCCGTGCCGCCGACGCGCCGCTCACCCCGATGTACCGGGAGCCGCTCGGCGACGGGGTGGTGCCCGCGCTCGGGCAGCTGGCCGCGGGTCTCCCGGTGTCGGAGTTCCGCGATCCCACGCTCGCCTGGCTCGGGCGCCACTACCGGCCCGATGCCACGGTGGCGGGCAGCTACGCCGGCGCCATTGCGGAGCTGCTGGGCCCGCTCGGCGTGCTATGCTTCGACAGCACCCACGCGGCAGCCAAGCGCGCCGCCGCGCCGCACCTGGTGCGGGCGCTCCGTCTGGCCCGGGAGCTCGATGACGATCTCGACCGGTGGGCCGAGGCGAGGGGCACGACGTCGCGGACTTCCGGGATCACCGTCGGCGACGGCGCGGCGCTGGTGATGGTCGAGGCCTCACTCGGCCGAGACCGATTGCTCCGGGACGGCGAGCACTTCGTCACCCGCCGGAGCCGGGAGCGTTTCGACCTGGCAGGCATCGAGCGCATCGCGGCCACGGACCCTACGCGCCTGTCTCCGAACGTGCTGCTCCGGCCCGCCGTCGAGAGCGCACTGCTGCCGACCGTCGCGTACCTCGGCGGCCCGGGCGAGCTCCGGTATCTCGTCCTCACGCCGCCGATCTACGAGCGACTCGAGATCGACCGGCAGCTTCCGCTCCCCAGGTGGTCCGGGGTGATCGTGGAGCCGCGGGTCGATCGAATTCTCGAGAAGTTCGGCGTCACCCTGACCGAGCTGCTCGCGCCGCCGGGCGCCCTGGAAGCTCGGCTGGTGCGCTCCCAGCTGCCGCCCCGGGCCCTGGGCGCGCTCGAGCGGCTCCGCGCCGCCCTGGAGGAGGGGTATGGGGTGCTGGAGGATGCCGCCCTGGAGATCGACCCGACCCTCGCGCGACCCACCCAGGCCGCACGCCAGCAGGCGCTGGGCGGCACCCAGGATGTCGAGAAAAAGCTGGTGCAGCACCTGAAGCGCCGGCAGGAGACCGAGCTCGGCCAGCTCGCGCGTGCGCGCACCGCCATCGTGCCCACTGGCAAGCCCCAGGAGCGGGTCCTGACCGTGGCGCCGTTCCTGGCGCGGTACGGGCCGGATCTGCTTCGAGCGATGACCGATGCGTTCGAAACGTGGTATGCCGACGGCCTTGAAGGGCCGTCGGAACCGTCGTAGACTCGACGCATGTCGGTCATCGCGCTCTTTCTCCTCGTGGCCCTGCTCATTCCCATCCTGGGCATCGTGGTGGACTCGCCAATCGGACGCGCGCTGGCGAGGCGGCTGGAAGGGCCCCAGCAGACGCCGCCGGACGTCGCCGCGCTGGCCAAGCGGGTCGAGCTGCTCGAAGCCGAGGTGGACGACCTCAATCGCAGCATGCAGACCCTGCAGGACGAGAGCGCGTTCCTCCAGCGCCTGCTGGCCGATCCTTCGTCGCGAGCCACCCTCCAGCCACCGCCCGGGTCCTGAGCGCCGCCCAGCCCCGCACCTCCGGGCCGGCGGTGACGGTGGCCGCGGGGATCCTCTTCAGCCGGATCCTCGGCCTCGTCCGCAACCGGGTTTTCGCGCACTACTTCGGCACCTCCGACGCCGCCGACGCATTCAACGCGGCCTTCCGCATTCCGAACCTGCTGCAGAACCTGTTCGGGGAAGGCGTGCTGTCGGCCTCCTTCATTCCGGTGTACGCCGGGCTGCGGGCTCGCGGGGAGGCTGCCGAGGCGCGTCGCGTCGCCAGCGCGGTGGCGGCGTTTCTCGCCCTCGTCTCCGCGATCCTGGTGCTGGGGGGCATTGCGCTCACCCCCTGGCTCATCGCCGCCATCGCCCCCGGCTTCACGGGCGAGAAGCGCGAGGCCACGATTCGCCTCGTCCGGATCCTGTTTCCCGGCGCCGGCCTCCTCGTGCTCTCGGCCTGGTGCCTGGGCGTGCTCAACAGCCATCGCCGATTCTGGTTGAGTTACAGCGCCCCGGTGCTCTGGAACCTGGCGATCATCGCGGCGCTGCTCGTCTTCGGCCAGGGCACCGCGCAGTACCGCCTGGCCGAGGTCGCGGCGTGGGGCTCGGTCGCCGGAAGCCTGCTGCAGCTCGGCGTGCAGCTTCCGACGGTCGCACGGCTGCTCGAAGGCGCCTGGCCGCGGATCGTGCGCGGCTCGGCGAATGTGCGCGAGGTGTTCCGCAATTTCGGGCCGGTCTTCGTAGGGCGGGGGGTCGTTCAGATCAGCGCCTACGTCGATACGGTGATCGCCAGCCTGCTCCCCACGGGCGCGGTGGCGGGCATCGCGTACGCCCAGGTGCTCTATACTCTCCCGGTGAGCCTGTTCGGCATGTCGGTGTCGGCCGCCGAGCTCCCCGCCATGTCGGGGGCGGTCGGGACCGATGCCGAGCGCGGCGCGTACCTGCGTAGCCGGTTGGGGGCCGGGCTTCGGCAGATCGCGTTCTTTGTCGTCCCATCAGCGGTGGCGTTCGTGGCGCTGGGCGACGTGGTGGTCGGGGCGCTGTACCAGTCCGGCGCGTTCACCCGCGCCATGACGATCTACGTCTGGGCCATCCTCGCCGGGTCGGCCGTGGGACTGCTGACCTCGACGATGGGCCGGCTGTACTCGTCGACCTACTACGCGCTCCGCGACACCCGGACGCCGCTCAGGTTTGCCTTGGTGCGCGTGGCACTCACGATCGGGTTGGGCTACCTGTTCGCGCTGCCGCTGCCGAGGGCGCTCGGAATCGAGGCGCGCTGGGGTGCCGCCGGGATCACCCTTGCGGCGGGGATCGCCGGGTGGGTGGAGTTCGTGCTGCTCAGGCGCGGGCTCGTGCAACGGATCGGAGACACCCGGATGCCGCTGCCCCTCGTCGCCCGACTCTGGGGCACCGCGGCGCTCAGCGCGGCGGTGGCCCGGGGACTCGGAGCCGCGCTGCCGCAACTCCATCCGGTCGCCGCGGCGGTCGCGCTGCTGGGCGTGTACGGGACGCTGTACGTCGCCGCCGCGAACCTGCTCGGCGTGCCCGAGGCGGCCGCCGTCCTGAGCCGCATCCGGCCGCGGGAACCCGGCGGCGGAGCCGCTGGTTAAGCCATCGGCGACCTTCTCGATGACACCTCCCCGCATCCCTGACGCGCTTCAGCGCAAGCTCGACACCCTCCCTGAAGGCCCCGGCGTCTACCTGTGGAAAGACGCCGGCGGGGAGATGCTGTATGTGGGCAAGGCCAAGCGCCTCCGGAGCCGGGTGCGAAGCTATTTCTCGGCGGATTTCGATCTGAGCCCCAAGAGCCGCCTGCTGCAGCGACTGATCGCCGACGTCGAAACGATCGTCGTCCCCTCCGAGGCGCAGTCGCTCATCCTCGAGAACAACCTCATCAAGGAGTACCGCCCGCGGTTCAACGTCCGGCTCAAGGACGATAAGAGCTATCCGTCGATCGCGGTCACGCTGGCCGACCGGTTCCCGCGGGTGCTGGTCACCCGCCGCCGCGACATTCCGGGCGCGCGCTACTACGGACCGTACACCGACGTGGGCCAGCTCCGGCGCACGCTCGCGATCATCCGGCGGTTATACACGGTCCGAAGCTGTCATGACGACCTGCCGAACGAGGTCCGCGAGCGCCCGTGCCTCGACTACCATATCGGCCGCTGCCGGGCGCCGTGCGTCGGCTGGCAGGCCGAGGACGACTACCGCCGCATGGTGGCCGACGTGATCGACTTCCTCGACGGCCGGACCGGGGATGTGCGCCAGAAGGTCCGAGACGCGATGCTGGCCGCCAGCGCGCGCGAGGACTACGAGCGCGCCCAGCAGATGCGCGACGCGCTCCGCTGGCTCGAGCGGCTGGAGGAGCCGGCCAGCGTCGAGGTGATCGGCACCGGTGACGCCGACATCATCGGCTACGCGCGCGACGGCGACGACGCGGTGGGGGTGTTGCTTCGGGTCCGTGACGGCGCCGTGGTCGGCCGCGAGCACCGCTTCCTCGAGGGACTCGAGGAGGAGCGGGACAGGGCGGTGCTGAGCGCGTTTCTCGTCCGCTACTACGTGCCTGCCGAACACCGCGTGCGCCGCGTCGTGATCCCGTTTCCGCCCGACGACTGGGACGCGCTCAGGGAACTGCTGCCCGAGGCCGAGTGGTCGCAGCCGCAGCGCGGCACGGCCCAGCGCTGGCTCGAGCTGGCCGATCACAACGCCCGGCACCTGCTCGAGAGCCTCCGCATCGAGTCGTTCGAGACCGAGGAGCGCGCGGAAGATCCGGTCTATGCGCTGGGCCGGGACCTCGGACTCAACGCCGTACCGCGGAGTCTCGTCTGCGTGGACATCTCGCACAACCAGGGCCGCGATACGGTGGGGTCGCTGGTGTGGTTCGAGGGCGGACGTCCGAAGAAGAGCGAATATCGGAAGTTCAAGATCCAGGGGCTTGGCCAGCAGGATGACTTCGCGGCCATCCACGAAGTCATCACCCGCTACCTCACACGCCGGCGCGAGGAATCGTCGCCGCTCCCCGACCTGTTCGTCATCGATGGCGGCAAAGGACAGCTCAACGCCGCGCTCGACGCGATGGAGAAGACGGGCGCCGGACCCGTGGCGATGGTGAGCCTGGCCAAGCGCGAGGAGGAGGTGTTCGTGCCGGGACGCGCGGACAGCCTCCGCCTGCCGCGACGGAGCCCGTCGCTCCGGCTGCTCCAGCGCGCCCGCGACGAGGCGCACCGCTTCGGCCTCGCGTACAATCGGCAGCGCCGGACCACGCGGACCATTACCTCGGAACTGCTCAACATTCCCGGGGTCGGTCCGAATCGCCGACGCCGGCTGCTCGAGCGGTTCGGAAGCCTGGCGGGGGTGAAGTCGGCATCCGTCGCCGAGCTGGCGACCGTGCCGGGCTTCTCCGCGCGGCTGGCCGAGCGGGTGCTCTCGCATTTGAACACGGCAAAGTGACGCCCGCGGTCCGGCCGGATTGGATGCTCGAGTGCTCCGACTGCGGCACCCGGCGAAGCGCCGACGGGCTGGAAACCGTGTGCGAAGCTTGCGGCATGCCCTGGCTGGTCCGCTATCCCGCGCGCGCACCCACGCTGATCGACCGGACCGAGCTGCGCAGGGGACACGGGATGTGGCGCTTTCGGGCGTTCCTGCCGCTGCTCCCCGGCGAGGAGCCGATTACCCTGGGCGAGGGGGACACGCCGCTACTACGGGTGCAGCGCATCGGCGAACGCCTCGGGCTCGAGAATCTCTGGGTCAAAGACGAAGGCTCCAACCCGACCGGCTCGTTCAAGGCGCGCGGCATCGGCGCGGCGGTGACCCGGGCCGTGGCGTCCGGTGCCACCCGGTTCGTCCTGCCGACCGCAGGCAACGCCGGCGTCGCGGCCGCGGCGTACGGCGCGCGGGCTGGCGTGCCGGTGCGCGTGTATGCGCCGCGCTCGACCCCGCCGACCATCCTCTCTCAGATTCTGGCGTACGGCGGCGACTTGGCGCTCGTGGATGGGCACATCGGCCACTGCGGGCAGCACGCCCGCGCCTATGCATCGGACACCGGCGCGGTGGACCTGTCCACACTGCGGGAGCCGTATCGCATCGAGGGCAAGAAGACGCTCGGCTTCGAGCTCGCGCTGCAGCTTGGCTGGACCCTGCCCGATGCGATCGTGTACCCGGCCGGCGGCGGCACCGGTCTGATCGGCATGTGGAAAGCGTTCGGCGAGCTGCGCGATGCGGGGTGGATTCATGGACGGCTCCCGCGGATGTACGCCGTGCAGAGCACGGGTTGCGCGCCGGTGGTGCGCGCGTTCGACGCAGGCGCCGACGAATGCCAGCCTTGGGAGGATCCCCGAACCGCGGCCAGCGGCCTCCGCGTGCCGGCGCCCCTGGGCGGAAGACTCATGCTCCAGTCACTCCGGGAGAGCGGCGGAGCGGCAGTGGCCATCGACGATGCGGTGCTCGAAGCGGAGGCCCGCACGGCGACCGCCGAAACCGGCGTCGACTTTTCGCCCGAGGGGGGCGCGGCCCTGGCCGGCGCGCGCGAGCTGCTCGCACGCGGGATCCTCGATCCGGCCAACCACGTGGTGGCCTTCAACACCGGGGCCGGCTGGCTGTATCGAGAAGCCGGGGGTTTGCCTCCCACCTGAGCCTTGGCCATATTTATAAGTCTATGGCTGATGGACGTTTTGCTATCCTCGATCCGGCCGCCGGAATCAGCGGAGACATGGTGCTGGGGGCGCTGGTGGCTGCGGGCGCCCCCGCCGACTGGCTGCGGGCGCTCCCGGACCGGCTCGGGGCACCCGGCGTCACCATCACAATCGAGGAGGTGGATCGCTGCGGCGTCCGGTGCACCAAGGTCAACGTGGTGCTCCCGGGGGGCCAGCAGGAGCTTCCCGCCGAAGCGGTGACGCGGGGCCAGCAGCATGCTCACGCGCACGGTCTCCATCTCCACGACCCTGCCCATCGCCACATCAGCGACCTGATCGCGTCGGTCGAGAGCGCTCCGCTGTCGCCTTGGGTGCGCGAGCGGGCAGTGCGAGCCTTTCGGCTGCTCGGCGAGGCCGAGGGCCAGGTGCACGGGATGCCGGCCGAACAGGTGGCGCTGCATGAGCTCGGGGCCGTGGATGCGCTGATCGATATCGTCGGGTCCATCGAAGGCTTCGAGCGCCTGGGCATCTCACGGATTTATAATCGTCCGGTGGGGCTGGGCGACGGCTGGGTGCGGGCGGCGCATGGCGTCATTCCGGTGCCCGCGCCGGCGACCGGAATCCTGCTCGAGGGCATCGAGATCGGACCGGCGGGTCCACTGTCGGGTGAGGCCGTCACGCCGACTGGAGCGGCGCTACTCCGGGTGCTGTCCGAAGGCCCGCCGCCATCGCGCTGGCGGGCCGTGCATGGAGGCGCATGGGGCGCCGGGGGGCGCAACCCCACGGGATATCCCAACGCGCTCCGGCTCATCCTGGCCGAGCCCGGGCGGGAGGCGGCTGACGTCGTGCTGCTGTCCACCGACCTCGATGACCTGAGCCCCGAATACCTCGAGCCGCTGCGGGAGGCGCTGGTCGCGTCGGGCGCCTTGGACGTGCAAGTCTGGCCAACCCAGATGAAGAAGGGTCGGGTGGGCTTTCGGATAGAAGCGCTCTCCGTGCCCGGCGACGCGGACCGGGTCGTGGACGCGTTCTTTCGTCACAGCACCACGGCCGGCGTGCGCCGGCACTCGGCCGAGCGCGTCACATTGTCCCGGCGCGAGGTCCAGGTGGCGGCCGCGGACGGCACCAGCGTTCGTGTCAAGGTCCTGGACGCGCCGGACGGTTTACGGCTCAAGCCGGAGTACGATGATGTTGCGGCACTTGCCCGCCGCACTGGGCAGCCTGCTCATGAGGTGGCAAGGGACTTGCGTGAAAGGGCATTTCGTCTGGTGAGCGCCGCGGTTGACGCGCGGCCCCCCCAGCCCCACAACAAGGAGTCGTGACGAGTGAACGCACGGACCGCGTCGGCCTTCATCCTGTCGTCCTTGGGTGCCACGGTCGCCAATGCGCAGCAGGCAGTGCTGAATGATCGCGTGGCCAAGGCGATGCCCGCCCAGTACTCGCCCGCCGACTGCAAGATCAAGCCGGACCACTTCAAGGTCGGCAGTGCCGCCGGCTATCTGAAGACCGCCATCGAGACCGAGGTGCCCGAGAGCAAGACGCGCATCCTGGGGCAGGGCCAGAAGGTGGTGCTCGAAGCCATCCAGCAGAACGGCCAGGACAAGAACCCCGCGGCCTGGTACTATCTGGGCCGCATCTACCTGCAGCAAGGCAATCTCCAGCCGGCCGACTCCGCGCTCTCTCGCGCCGAGCAACTGGCGCCGGACTGCGCCAAGGACATCAAGAGCTATCGCCAGAATGCGTGGATCGCGCTGGTCAAGGCCGGCACCGAGTTCGAGAAGGCGCAGAACACCGACTCCGCCCTCGCCCTCTACCGGCAGGCCGGCACGATCTATCGCGGCTCGCCCATCTCGTTCTACCAGACCGCCGCGATCATGAACGACAAAGGGCAGCCGGACAGCGCAGCGTACTACTTCGGCCAGGCCGCGGCGGTGGCGTCGACCTCGACCGACACGACGGATATCAAGTATCGGAACCGGTCGGCGTTCAATCAGGGTGCCCTGCTGCTCAATGCCAAGAAGTACGATCAGGCCGCGGTCGTCTTCGAGCAGTACCTCAAGTGGGCGCCCAGCGACAACGAGGCCAAGCGCGGCCTGGCCACCGCCTACCGCAACACCGGCAAGGTCCAGCAGGCGCAGGCCCTCGAGAAGGACCTGGTCGCAGCTGGGGGCGCGCCGGGCGCAGGCGGCTCGGCATCGCAGGACCTGATGACCGCCGGCGTGAACGCGTACAAGGACAAGAAGTACGCCGACGCAGCGACCGCCTTCGAGAAGCTGGCCGCGGCCGAGCCCTACAACCGGGACGCGCTCTCCAACCTGAGCAACACGTACCTCGCGATGAAGGACGGCCCGAAGCTCGCGGCCACGGCGGCCAAACTGGTGGCCATCGAGCCGCTCAGCGAGAACGCGCTCAAGCTGCAGGGCGAAGGCTACAAGCAGAGCGCCAAGGTGGACGACGCGATCAAGGTTGCCGAGCAGGTACTGGCGCTCCCGGCCGACGTGACGGCGTCCGACTTCACCACGACGGGAACAGGCGCGACCCTCACGCTGGCCGCCACCGGCCGCGCGGCCCAGACCGTGACCGGCAAGGCGATCGCGCCCGTCGCGGTGCCGATCAGCGTCGAGTTCCTGAACGGCACCGGCCAGGCCGTCGTGTCGCAGGAGGCGCAGGTCCCGATGCTGGCCGCGGGGGCGTCGCAGGAGGTCAAGGTGACCGGGCAGGGGGCCGGGATCACGGCGTGGCGCTACAAGCGGAAGTAGGATAGCTCGGAGCCGGCGAGCGGGGACCCACGACGGGAGGGACCGGTTATGGCGGGAGTGCAGACGGAGCGGACAACCGGGGAGGGGCTCACGACCACCCGGGCGCCGTACATCGAGCAGGCGCAAGCCGAGGGGCGGCTCTACATCAGCCAGCCGTACGAGCTGTACTCGGAGGCCAACCACGAGGCGTGGCGGCGCCTGTTCACCCGCATGGACGATCGCTGGCACCGCTATGCCAATCCGAGGTTCCTGCAGGGCATCGATAATCTCTGCCTGGATCCCGCGCGGGTGCCGAAGCTCGAGGACGTCAACCGATTCCTGAGTCCGCTGACCGGCTTCAAGGCCAAGCCGGTGAGCGGGTACGTTCCGTCCTTCCTGTTTTTCGACTGCCTCCGAAACCGCGAGTTTCCCACCACCATCACCATCCGGGACGGCGCCTCACTCGACTACCTGCCGGAGCCGGACATCTTCCACGATATCGCCGGGCACGTCCCGATGCATACCGACCGGGCGTTCGCCGACACGCTGGTGCGGTTCGGGGATTGCGCGTACACGGCCGCGGAGATCGTGGCGGGCATCAAGGACGAGCAGGAGCAGATCCGGCGGGTCACCAGCATCTTCAAGGCGCTCGCCCGGTTCTTCTGGTTCACCATCGAGTTCGGCCTGATGCGAAGCCCCGATGGCCG
>JACCSZ010000239.1 GCA_013812695.1 Gemmatimonadales bacterium
GACCTTCCGTGCTGGGAGGTGGAACAGCGGGACGGCCGCGTCATCGTGGGCGCCAAGCGGCCGCCGGCTTCGCGCCGGCGCGCCGGGATCCGCGGTCCCGGGCGCGTCCTCATCATTGGCGGCGGCGCCGCCGGGAACAGCGCGGCCGAAACCCTCCGGCGCGAGGGCTACGAGGGTCCAGTCACCATCGTCGACGTAGATCGCGACGCACCCTACGACCGGCCGAACCTGTCCAAGGATTACCTGGCGGGCAGCGCGCCCGAGGAATGGATTCGGCTCCATCCGCCCGAATTCTATCGTGAGCGCGGCATCGAGCTCCGCCGTGGCCCGCGGGTGGCGTCGATCGACCCTGCCGGACGTCGAGTGCGACTCGACGACGGCGAGGAGCTGCCCTACGACGCGCTCCTCCTGGCTACGGGTGCGAGCCCCGTGCGGCTGGCGCCCGAGCTGGAGCGCGGCACGCCGGGCGTCCGGTATCTTCGCACGCTCGCCGACAGCCGTGGCATCGCGGGTGCCGCGCGCGAAAACGGTCGCGCCGTCGTACTGGGCGCGAGCTTCATCGGGCTGGAGGTGGCCGCGTCGCTGCGCGCCCGAAAAATGGAGGTGACCGTCGTCGCCCCGGACGAGCGGCCGCTCGGGCGGGTGCTGGGCCCCGAGCTGAGCGACCTGATCCGCCGCGTCCACGAGGAACAGGGCGTGGTGTTCAGGCTGGGGCAGAAAGCGCGAGCGGTGGAGCAGGGAATGGTGGTGCTGGAGGACGGCGAGCGGCTCGACGCGGACCTGCTGGTGGCTGGTATCGGGGTGCGTCCCAACCTCGACCTGGCCGAGGCGGCCGGACTTGTTCTCGATCGAGGTGTGCTGGTGAACGAGCGGCTGGAGACGAGCGTTCCGGCAATCTACGCCGCCGGCGACATCGCACGGTGGCCGGACCCCCACACCGGAGAGCGGATCCGCGTGGAGCACTGGGTCGTGGCGGAGCGCCAGGGGCAGACGGCCGCGCGCAACATGCTCGGCCTCGACGAGCGCTTCGCCATGGTCCCATTCTTCTGGAGTCAGCACTTCGGACTGTCGATCAGCTATGTGGGGCACGCGGAGCGGTGGGACCGTCTCGAGATCGATGGGGACCTCGACGCCCAGGACTGCGCCGTGCGGTTCCTGCGTGCGGAGCGGCTGCTGGCCTTGGCGACGGTGGGGAGGGACCGGGCCGGCCTCGAAGCCGAGCTGGCGATGGAAAGGGCCACCCGCCCCCCACCGCCCGCCCCGGCCTGAGCTACTTGCCGCCCAGACTCCGGTACACGATCTCGACGAACTGCTCCGGCTTGAGGAAGCCATTCCCCCAGATGGCGTCGTAGCCGGCGCTCGGGCGGGCTGCTTGTACCTGCGCCCGCGTCTTGCGTGCCTTGACCATCGGGCGCACGCGGTCGCGGACGTTCACCAGCATGTCGCGGTACCTCGCGAGATCCGCGCGGCCGGAGACCGGCCCGTGGCCCGGGATGACCCGGGTGGCGGCGCCCAATGTGCCGAGCACCCGGGTGGCCGCCGCGATCATCCCGTCGACCGACCCGCCGCTGCTGACGTCGATGAACGGGTACATCCCGTTGAAGTAGATATCGCCCATGTGGACGATGTCGGCCTTGGTGAAATGGATGATCGCGTCACCATCGGTGTGGGCGGCGGTCACGTGGTAGGCCCGGATGTCGTCGCCGTTCAGGTGAAAGGTGATGGTGTCGGTGAAGGTGATGACCGGCAGCGCCGCGCCGGGAGACGCCGGAATCCGTTCGTTGAACGCCTCCAGGAACTGTTCCACGCTCATCCGCTTCCGGACGTTCTCGTGCGCCACGATCAGCGCGCCGGCCTTGCCCATGTTCTCGTTGCCGCCGGTATGGTCGCCGTGCCAATGGGTGTTGAGTACGAAGCGCACGGCTGTGCCGCCGCCGACCGAGTCCACCGCGGCGCGGATCCGGTCCGTCAACGGCGCATACTCGTCGTCGATCAGGAACG
>JACCSZ010000252.1 GCA_013812695.1 Gemmatimonadales bacterium
GTCCCCTGTTGACGAGCCTTGATCAATATCCGCTGTTCTACGAGTTCAGCTCATCGCCGGCCGTGACGTTCACCAGCGCGGTCACCACGGCGGTGTGCCTCAAGGAAAACTACGACATCGAGGTCGCTCGCCTGGCGCACAATGTCGGGCCGTTGTTCGGAGACGTCGAGATCCTGCCGCCGGCCAGCGCGGCGGGAGTGGTCGCTTGCATCGATCTGGCACCGGTGAGCTCACGCTGGGGGAGCGCCCGCGACCTGTTCGCGGCTGCGTTCCTGCCGACCGAGCTTCACGCATCGTCGACCGCGCTGGCGCTGGCCACGACTGGTGTGGGTGGGACGACCAGGAAGTTCAGCCCGTTCGGCACCGTGGACGCCGCCAGCAATCCCGGCTCGCTGAGCGTCGGGGCCGGGGTGCCCCTCAGCAGCTTCGTCTTGCCGGATGCGACGGTCTCCCCGTCGCCCGCTGTCGTCGTGCGGAGCATGAACGGCACGCCGATCCCAAACGTGCCGGTGACCTTCGCGGTCGGGGACGGCGGCAGCGTCAACGGCGGCTCGTCGCAGACCGTCCAGACCAACGCCAACGGCATCGCCACTGCCACGGGCTGGGTGCCGGGCACCGGTGTCGGGAGCTATGTGCTGACGGCGACGCCGCCGGCGGGGGCGCAGGTCGGGAGCGTGGAACCCTACCAGCCGGCGGTCGCGTTTGCGCCCTCCTCCTTGACGTTCACTTCCACGGTGGTTGGGCCGATCGAATACGGTGCCGCCGGTTACCGATATCTGATACTTCCCGAGGGCGCGCCACCGGAGGGGTTCGAGGACGCGGCATTCGACGACAGCAGCTGGCTGACCGGCACCGCGGCCTTCGGGTTCAACGATCCTTCGAATAGCTGTGCGTTGATCGTGAGCGACACCCGGACGGCGTGGCCAGCGAACACTCAGATTCTGGTCCGCAGGCGGTTCACGATCCCGGGCGGAGGCAGCACGGGGGTGGTCCGTGTCGCGATCGACAACGACATCAGGGTGTTCGTGAACGGCATCGACATCACCAGCAGCGCTGGGGCCGTACTGGTCGGCGGATTCGCACAGCACGATGGCTGCCCGACCGCGAATTCGTTGACGTTCACCGCAACCGGCCTCGACCCTGGCGTCAATCTCCTGGTGATCCAAGCCCGCGATCGGGGTGGGTCCAGCTTCCTGGACGCGTCGGTAAAGGCCCCGTAAGTCTCGGGGGACTAGTCCGGGGGCCTCATTCCCCGGCCACCACCATCAGGGCGGGCGGCTCCATGAGGAGTCGTCCGTCTTGTGTTTTCCGCCTCCAGCCCGCCTCGTCACCGCCCTGATATCCGCCGCCCGCGCTGATGCGCACCCGGACACCCTCCCGCCGCACCCGCACGGCTCGGCGCGTCCGCGGCGTGATCTCGAGCCCGAGCTTCTCGTTCTTGTGAATGATGACGCTCTGCTTCGTCACGATGATGGAAGCCTTCCGGTCTTCCCATCCGGCGTCGCGCCGGCCGGCGTCGTGCGTATAGCGGAAGGTCAGGTCGTCGGCGCGCCGGACGAGACCTTCGGTATCGATGCGCCGATGCTGGGCCGCGGTGAGGGCACCGTCTTCTCCTGACAGCCGGAGAAGAGCGCCGCAGCGCAGGCTAGCAGCACCAGGGCTGGCGCGCAGTGGCGGCGGCGGGTCCGGGGCACGTGCGACCTCCTCATAGGGTCATCCTGAGCGGAGCGAAGGAGCCAGCACCCGAGGCATGGCTCCTTCGCTCCGCTCGGGATGACGACAGCTCAGGATGACGACAGCTCAGGATGACGACAGCTCAGGTTGGCGGCAGCTCAGGATGACGCCGGCGCATTCGTCAGCTTCCGTACCTCGCTCAGCACCCGCCGCTGCGCCGGCGCATCCTTCACCGCCATGAAGATCGTGTCGTCCCCCGCGATGGTACCCACAACATCGGGCCACGCCAGCCGGTCGAGCGCCACAGCAACCCGGTTCGCCTCCCCCGGCGGCGTATGCAGCACGACGAGCGCCTCGCCCGCCGGCTCGACCGTCAGCACGCCGTCGGCAATCCGCCGCTCGTCGGGATCCGCCGGTACTCGCGCGGCTGCGGGCCGGCGGTAGGCGCCATCCACCTTGATCAGGCGGAGGGCCGCGATGTCGCGGCTGATCGACGACTGGGTGACCTCCCATCCC
The DNA here is from genome assembly GCA_013812695.1 of Gemmatimonadales bacterium. GTDB lineage: Bacteria > Gemmatimonadota > Gemmatimonadetes > Gemmatimonadales > GWC2-71-9 > CAVVWJ01. The sequence continues at coordinate 2,191 of JACCSZ010000252.1, forward strand.
GCCGCCGCGAGCGCCTCGGCGAGCTCCTCCTGGGTCCGCACTGCCCGCGTGCTGATCAACTCCAGGATCTTGAGGTGACGCTTGCGACGGTCGGCGGTCACGGTCGCGGGGATGGGCGGGTCCGGCGGGCCGGGCGTTTGCGGACCGGCAGCCGGCGTCCGGGCGATCTGGCCGCTCCGCGGCCCGCGAGCTTAACCATGGCACGATCGAACCGGCGCCGTTCCCGCGTCTGCCACCCGCGCCCGCGCCGAAGCCGGGCGCGAACGAGATCGAGGCCGAGATTGCCCACGCCGCCCGTGGAGGAGCGCCGGGCGACGATCCTGCCCGGCGTCGGCGCCTCGAAGCGCTCGCCGGCCGCGATCGCCGCGGCCACTTCGCGGTATGCGGT
>JACCSZ010000253.1 GCA_013812695.1 Gemmatimonadales bacterium
CCCGCCATTGGGCGCGTCGCCACCGGCGGAGCCGGCGGAGCCGGCGGATGCCGGGGAGCGCGTGCAGACCGCGCGCGCGACGCCGCTCGGCGCGGCGCCCGAGGGTGGCACGCTCGGCACGCTGGAGGGCGGGGCGCCAGCGCGTATCGTTGCCCGTGCCGGCGACCTCGTCAAAGTGCAGGTCGAGGGCTGGATCCCGGCCGATGCCATCGCGCCGGGCAGCGATGACGCCCTGGCCGGCATCACCGCCGCCGAGGTGCGCGCGGCGCCGGACCGGTACGTCGGCAAGACGGTGGAGTGGCGGGTGCAGGTGATCGCCGTCAAGACCGCCGACGAGCTCCGCGCCGAGATGCCGCCGGGCCAGCCGTATCTGCTCACCCGGGGCCCGTTGCCCGAGCCCGGATTCGTGTACGTGAGTGTGCCCCCAGCACGGGTCGCAGAATTTGAGGCGCTGCCGGCGCTCCAGGAGCTGGTGCTGCGCGTGTCGATTCGCGCGGCCCGCACGAAGTATCTCATGACGCCAGTGGCGGAGCTGGTGTCGGTCGTCTCGGGCATGGACGGACAGTAGGCCACGGATGAACGATCTCCTCCAGCAGCGAATCAACCGGCTGCTCGACGCGCTGACCGACGAGCGCGGATACCAGATCCTCGACTACATCGAGTTCCTCGACAGCAAGTACGCCGAGCGGGGCCGGCCGAGCGGGATCCTGGCGAAGATCACCGAGACGGTCGAGGACACCATGCGTGCCGGCAAGCTCCCCATCCAGGCGATCACCGGCACGATGGGCATCATGGACAGCGCGTCCAAACTGATGAAGGGGCTCGCGGCGGCCGGGCAGGCGGTGGTGGACGAGGCGGTCAAGGCCGCGGAGACGTCGAGGCCGGCGGCCCAGCTCCCGCCCCCGCGGGTGGACGGACGGAAGGGGGAGCCGCCGGTGTCACCCTAACCCGGCACCTCATGCCCACGACCACCCAGGCACCGGCCGACAGCACCAGCCCTCCCTCGGAATTCATCCGCGGCATCGGCCCGCTCGCCGCGATCTCGCTTGTGGTCGGCTCGATGATCGGCTCGGGGATCTTCATCGTCTCCGCCGACATCGGCCGGCAGCTCGGCGCGTGGGGACCGGGCGCGCTGCTCGTGGTGTGGATCATCACCGGCGCGATGACGGTGACGGGCGCCCTGGCTTACGCCGAGCTCGCGGCGATGATGCCAAAGGCGGGCGGGCAATACGTCTACCTGCGCGAAGGGCTGTCGCCGCTGGCGGGGTTTCTCTACGGGTGGACGCTGTTCGCCGTCATCCAGACCGGCACCATCGCGGCGGTGGCCGTGGCGTTCGCCAAATTTCTGAGCATCCTCGTCCCCGGTATCACGCCGGACGTCTTCCTCCCGCTCGGCCAGGTCCGGCTCCCGGGCGCCGCCGACGCCATCCAACTCGGGCTCTCGCCGCAGCGCGTCGTAGCCATCCTGATGATCGCGGTGCTCACCGCCCTCAACATGCGGGGCGTCACGCTCGGTGCTGCCATCCAGACCGTGTTCAGCGTCGCCAAGGTGGGCGCGCTCGCGGCGCTCGTGCTGCTGGGGCTCACGCTGTTCCGGCAGCCCGACATCGCGGCCGCCAACTTCTCGGGCTTCTGGGGCACCGGCGACTGGTCGCTCGCCGTGGTGCCCTTGATCGGCGCCGCCATGGTGGGCTCGCTGTTCTCGAGCGACGCGTGGAACAACGTCACCTTCGCCGCCGCCGAAGTGCAGAATCCCAGCCGCAACCTGCCCCGCGCCCTCGCCATCGGCACCGGCACGGTGAGCCTGCTCTACATCCTGGCCAACGTCGCGTACCTCAACATGCTGCCGTTCTGGGGCGCGCCGAACGGCGGCGACGTGCTGGCGCGCGGGCTCCAGTACGCCGCCGAGGACCGGGTCGGCACCGCGGCCATCGAGGTGGCCGTGGGCGCGGGCGCCGCGACCGTGATGGCCGTGGCCATCCTGCTCTCGACCTTCGGCTGCAACAACGGCCTGATCCTGTCCGGACCCCGGGTGTACTACGCCATGGCCCGCGACCGGCTGTTCTTCGCGCGCGCCGGCACGCTCCACCCGGAGTATCGCACGCCCATCTTCGGGCTCGTCACCCAGGCCGTCTGGGCGATGGTGCTCTGCATCAGCGGGACCTATGGCCAGCTCCTCGACTACGTGGTGTTCGCGGCGCTGGTGTTCTACTTCCTCACGACGCTGGCGCTGTTCCGGCTCAGGCGGACGCAGCCCGACCTGCCTCGGCCGGTCAAGGCGTTCGGCTATCCGGTGCTGCCGGCGCTCTACCTGGCCTCGGTCGGTGCGCTGATGGTGATCCTGCTGTTCGAGAAGCCGCTGTTCACCTGGCCGGGCCTGCTCATCGTGGCGAGCGGCGTTCCGGTCTACCTGCTCTGGCGCCGGGGCGTGCGCGCTTGATTTCCACCGGATCGCGCCCTACACTTCGAGATGGAAACGCCATCGTCAGGCCCGCCAGCCGCCCTCCCCGGGCCTCGGCGGGCCGTCGTGTATAGGGCGGCATGAGCACCATTCGGACGAAGCCCGGTCTGACCTTCGACGACGTTCTGCTCGTCCCGAGGTACTCGGCGGTGCATCCGCGTGAAGTCTCCACCAACAGCCGCCTGACCCGCACCATCCCCATCAACATCCCGCTCGTCTCCGCCGCCATGGACACCGTCACCGAGGCCGACATGGCCATCGCGATGGCCCGGGCCGGCGGCATCGGCGTCCTGCACAAGAACATGTCGGTCGAGCGCCAGGCGGCGGAGGTGGACCGCGTCAAACGGAGCGAGAGCGGGATGATCCTCAACCCGATCACGCTCGGACCCGACCGGCCGCTCCGCGAAGCCTATCAGCTCATGCGGCGCTTCAAGATCTCCGGCGTGCCGATCGTGGACGGGCAGGGTCGGCTGATCGGGATCATCACCAACCGCGATCTGCAGTTCGAGCGGAATCTCGACCAGCCGATCCGGGAAGCGATGACCCGCGAGAACCTGGTCACCGCGCCGGAGGGCACCAGCCTCGACGACGCCGAGCGGATCCTGGCCCGGCACCGGATCGAGAAGCTGCCGGTGGTGGACGCGCACGGGATCCTCAAGGGATTGATCACCGTCAGGGACATCTTCAAGCGGCGCGAGCATCCCGATGCCAACAAGGATCAGCATGGGCGGCTCCGCGTGGCCGCGGCCGTGGGCGGCGGGCAGGACGCCACCGAGCGGGCGCGCCGCCTGGTCGACGCCGGCGTGGACGTGCTCGTGGTGGACTCGGCCCACGGGCACAGCGAAGGCGTGCTCGGCACCGTCGGCCAGCTGCGCGACGCCTTTCCCGACGTGCAGCTCGTGGCCGGCAACATCGCCACGGAGGCGGGGGCGCGGGAGATGGTGCGGCGCGGCGTGGACGCGGTGAAGGTCGGCATCGGGCCCGGGAGCATCTGCACCACGCGCGTGGTCACCGGCGTGGGCGTTCCGCAGCTCACCGCCATCATGGACGCGCTCCGCGGCGCGGACGACGTGCCGGTCATCGCGGATGGCGGCATCAAATACTCGGGCGACGTCGTCAAGGCGCTGGCTTCGGGCGCGTCCGCCGTCATGATGGGCTCCATGCTGGCCGGGACGGAGGAGAGCCCGGGCGAATCGGTGCTCGCCGAGGGCCGGCGCTTCAAGATGATCCGCGGCATGGGCAGCCTCTCCGCCATGCAGGACGGCTCGGCCGACCGCTATTTCCAGGAAGGCGAGATGGGCCCGTCGAAGCTGGTACCCGAAGGCATCGAAGGGCGAGTGCCGTACAAGGGTCCGGTCGCCGACGTGCTGTATCAAATGGTCGGCGGCCTGCGTAGTGGGATGGGTTACTGCGGCGTGTCGTCGATCCCCCAGCTGCAGTGCGACGTCGAGATGGTGCAGATCACCTCGGCCGGACTGCGCGAATCGCACCCGCACGACGTGACGATCACGCGGGAAGCGCCGAACTACAGCGCGTAGGGACACTCTCGGCGTCGCCCCATCCGGTGCGGCGCGCCTCCATTCATCGAGGATCATGCTATGAGCTTGTGGGCGACGAAGTCCATCACGGCGCTGCGCGCCGAGGCGGAGGCGACGGGCGAACGGTCTCTCAAGCGGACGCTCGGCGCGCTCAACCTGACGATGCTCGGCATCGGCGCGATCATCGGCGCCGGGATCTTCGTCCTGACCGGACTCGCCGCGGCCCTCCACGCCGGGCCCGCGGTGCCCCTCTCGTTCGTCGCCGCCGCGGTGGCGTGCGGACTGGCGGGCCTCTGCTACGCAGAAATGGCCAGCGCCGTCCCCGTCGCGGGCAGCGCCTACACGTACTCCTACGCGACGATGGGCGAGTTCGCGGCCTGGATCATCGGCTGGGACCTCGTGCTCGAGTACGCCATGGGGGCCGCCACCGTCGGCGTGGGCTGGTCCGGCTACTTCGTCAGCATGCTCGACTACTTCGGGGTCCACCTGCCGACCGCGATCACCTCGGCGCCGCTCCGCTGGTGCACCGGCGCGGACGTGACCAACGCGGTGGCCGCCTGCGCGACGGCGGGGTGGAACGCCACCGGCTCGCTCTTCAACCTGCCGGCCATGGTCATAGTGCTGGTGGCCACCGCGGTGCTCGTCGTCGGGATCGAGGAGTCGGCCAAGGTCAACAACATCATCGTCATCCTGAAGATCTCCGTGGTGCTCCTGTTCATCGCGTTCGGCTTCCGGTACGTCGACGCCGGCAATTGGCAGCCGTTCATCCCGCCGAACACCGGCAGCTTCGGGGAGTTCGGCTGGAGCGGCGTGTTCCGCGGCGCCGGTCTGATCTTCTTCGCCTACATCGGATTCGACGCGGTCAGCACGGCCGCCCAGGAGGCGAAGAATCCGCAGAAAGACATGCCCGTCGGGATCCTGGGATCGCTGGCCATCTGCACCATCCTGTACATCGTGGTCTCGCTGATCCTGACCGGCCTCGTCCGCTACGACCGGCTCAACGTGGCGCACCCGGTGGCGTATGCGGTGGAGCAGATTCCGCAGCTCAGCTGGCTCCGGCCGCTCATCACCGTGGGCGCCGTCCTCGGCCTCGGCTCGGTGGTCCTGGTGATGCTCCTGGGGCAGAGCCGGGTGTTCTACTCGATGTCGCGCGACGGGTTGATCGGGGAGTGGGCGGGCAGGGTGCATCCCCGGTTCCGCACTCCGTATCTCTCGACCATCTACGTCGGCCTCATAGTCGCGGTGATCACGGGGACGTTCCCGATCCAGATCCTCGGCGAGCTGGTCAACATCGGCACCCTGCTCGCCTTCGTGCTGGTGTGCGCCGGCGTCTGGATCCTGCGCAACAAGCGTCCCGACCTCGACCGCCCCTTCAGGACGCCGCTCGTGCCCCTGGTCCCGATCCTCGGCATGCTGTCGTGCTTCGGGCTCATGGCCACGCTGCCCGGCGATACCTGGCTCAGGCTCTTCATCTGGCTGCTGATCGGCTTCGTGATCTACTTCGGGTACGGCAAGAAGCACAGCGTCCTGCAACGCGAGCGCGCCGCCGCCGCCGGCGGCGAGTCCACGCGCAAGGGGTAATCCCGTGGATCTCTTTCGCCGCAAGAGCGTCCAGGCGCTCCAAGCCGAGGCTGCGAGCGACCACAGCCTGAAGCGGGCGCTCGGCCCCTACAACCTGACGGCGCTCGGCATCGGCGCCATCATCGGTACCGGCATCTTCGTCCTCACCGGGACGGTGGCCGCACAGAACGCGGGGCCGGCCGTCGTCTTGTCCTTCGTGCTGGCCGGTGTGGCGTCGGCGTTCGCGGCGCTATGTTACAGCGAGTTCGCCTCGCTCGTACCGATGGCGGGCAGCGCCTACACCTACAGCTACGCGACCCTGGGCGAGTTCGTAGCCTGGATCATCGGCTGGGACCTGGTCCTCGAATACGCCCTCAGCGCGACAACGGTCGCCATCGGCTGGTCGGGCTACATCGTCTCGTTCCTCGCGGACATCGGCATCCGCGTGCCGCCGCAATGGCAAGCGGCGCGGGGCACGGTGGTGGCGCTCGCGGACGGCACCACCACCACCGCCATCTTCAACCTGCCGGCGGTGTTCATCATCGCCGTGGTCACGACCCTGTTGGTGGTCGGGATCCGGGAATCGGCGAACGTCAACAACGTCATCGTCGTCATCAAGCTGGCGGTGGTGCTGTTGTTCATCGCGCTCGCGGCCCCGCACGTCGATCCGGCCAACTGGCATCCGTTCATTCCACCCAACACCGGCGAGCGCGAGCACTTCGGGTACAGCGGGGTGGTGGCGGGCGCGGGGATCGTGTTCTTCGCCTACATCGGCTTCGACGCGGTCAGCACCGCCGCGCAGGAGGCCAAGAATCCGCAGCGTGACATGCCGATCGGGATCATCGGCTCCCTGATCATCTGCACGGTGCTCTACATCGTTGTGGCCGCGATCGCCACCGGCGTGGTCCCGTACGGCCAGCTCGACGTGCCGGATCCCATCGCCAAGGTCGCGGATTACGCGGGGCTCGGAATCTTCGCCAGCTTGATCAAGCTCGGGGCGATCGCCGGCCTCACGTCGGTCATCCTGGTCCAGCTTCTCGGCCAGTCGCGCGTGTTCTACAGCATGTCGCGCGACGGGCTGCTGCCGCCGTTCGTACAGAAGATCCACCCGCGGTTCCGGACGCCGTACATCACCTCGATCCTCACAGGCCTGGCCGTGGCCATTCCGGCCGGGCTGCTCCCCGTGCGGGACGCGGCGAAGCTGGTGTCCATCGGCACGCTGCTCGCCTTCGTGATCGTGTCGATCGGTGTGCTGGTGCTTCGGGTGCGCGAGCCGGATCTCCCCCGGCCCTTCAAGACGCCGTTCATCTGGTTCGTGGCCCCGATGGGCGCGATTTCGGCTGCGTATCTGATGTTCTATCTCGACGGCCAAACCTGGATCCGGCTGCTGGTCTGGCTGCTCATCGGGTTCGCGATCTATTTCCTGTATGGGAGAACCCATTCCAAGGTGGCGTGACGGAAGCCGGAACGGTTGTCATCCTGAGCGGAGCGAAGGAGCCATAACCCAGCATGGCCTCCTTCGCTCCGCTCAGGATGACACCATGCCGTCTTTCCGCCCGTCCCCCCCTGTTACCTTCACCTCATGTCCTTCACCCTCGCCCCCGACCGGACCGCTGCGGCGCGGTCGCTGGCCGCGGCGCTCGTGCCGGGGCAGCGGGTGTGCCTGACCACCCACGTCAACCCCGACGGCGACGGGCTGGGCAGCGAGGCGGGACTCGCCCACCTGCTGCGTGACCGGGGCATCGACGCCGTCGTCACCAATCCCACCCCAACGCCATCCCGGTTCGAGTTCCTGTTCGAGGATCTGCCGGGCGTCGACCGGACTCGCGAGGCGATCCGCGAGCTGCGCCGTGCGGATACGATCGTCGTGCTCGACATCGCCGATCTCGGACGCCTCGGCATGCTCGGGGAGACCGTCCGCACCCTGGGCGTGCCTGTGGCCTGCGTGGACCACCATGTGAGCGAAGGGGTACTTCCGGCCGGGCCGCGCTACCTGGACCCCGGCGCCGCCGCCACCGGCGAGCTGATCTTCGAGCTCGCCGCGGCCAACGGCTGGACGCTGACCGAGCAGGCCGCGCGTGGCCTCTATGTCGCCATCCTGACCGACACCGGCGGGTTCCGGTTCAGCAACACCCGCCCGCGCACGCTGCGGGTGGCAGCAGAGCTGCTCGAGGCCGGCGTGGACCCCGAGCAGATCTACCTCGAGGTCTACGCGCGGGCCCCGGAAGGGCGGCCGCGGCTGTTCGCGGAAGCGCTGCAGACGCTCGTGGTCGAGCCCGAGTGCGGTCTGGCCTGGGTCACCGTTCCGCCCGGCGCGATCGAGCGGCTGGGCGTGTCGTCCGACGACCTCGAAGGCGTGGTGGAGTTCCCACGGTCCATCGAAGGCGTGCGCATGGCGCTGCTGTTCCGCGAGGTCAGTCAGGGGCGCGTCAAGGTTTCGCTCCGGTCGGTCGGCAAGGTGGACGTCGCGGCGTTCGCCAAACCCTTCGGCGGCGGCGGGCATACCAAGGCCGCCGGCCTGGCGCTCACCGGCTCGCTCGCCGAGGTCCAGTCGAGGGTGCTCAC
>JACCSZ010000275.1 GCA_013812695.1 Gemmatimonadales bacterium
CCGTAGCGCCGGCGGCTCTTGGTGAACGCGGCCCGCACCGCGACCCGCACCCGCTCGTCCGCCGCGGCGCGGGCGGAGGGCGCGCCCTGCCGGCGGGCTTGGGCGTCGTAGAACCGGCTGACGCTCACGTGGAGTGCCGCGCACATGAGGCGCACGGGGTAGCGGCCGCGGTGCACGGCGATCGCGGCGTACTTGTCGCTCATCGCGACTCCCTCGCGAAGTACGCCGCCGCTGATTTTAGAAAGGCGTTCTCCTGCTGGAGCCGCGCGTTCTCATGCCGCAGCCGCCGGAGCTCCGCCTCCTCACTAGGCAGCCGTCCCTGACCGGGGAACACCTTCGCGGGCGCGACGCCGGCCCGCGCGCCCACCTGGCGCCGCCAGGCGCGGAGCATGTCGGGCCGGACGTCTAACTCGCGGCCGACCTGCGTGAGGCTCACACCCTGAGCCCGACGCTCCTCCAGCCGGCGGACTGCTTCGAGCTTGAACTCGGGACGCTGGTGTCCGTCAAACCGGGTCAGGTCCAGATTGACTTGCTAAATCTCGGCCTCACGCGATCTGAGAGCGGGCCGTACACTGGCACCATCCCTTCTGGCTCACAGTACTTCATTCCGCGAGCACAACCATGTTGACGCCGCGTTGCGTGCCGCCCTGCGCGGCACAATACATCGGCGCCAGGTTCTTCAGCGCTCAGGCCAGGTCAAGGGGCGTAGCACTCGCCGTGGTAATGGGCTGTTACTCGACCACAGGCCCTCCGAGTTCAGACACAGGGGCCTCAACGTCGTTGTCCGGCATCCCCGCTGACGCCGTAATAGTGATAACCCTCACCCGCCGCGCGGTCGCGTCGCCGCGAGCGGCGTGCCCTGCTGGTTGCACACTGCTTGACAGAGGCGATTCCGCATCCTAGGATGGCTTGCTGGCCCAGCTCGCAAGAGGCGGCGGAGCGGTTGCCAGTGAGGTCGCCTCTCTCGCGCAGTCCTGACTCCCGAACCGGTCGTGCTCAATGAACTCGCCCGCCTGCCGGCCCCGGCTCGCTGCTGCGCCGTTCGCGGCCGCAGCACTGTTCACTTTCGTCGGCGCCTGCGGCGAGGAGCCAACCCGCCCGTCCGAGCCCCGCGCCGCCATTACAGCCGCCGGCACCGTGACGCTCCGGCCGGGCGCCAGCATTCAGGACTCGGTCACCAAATACGCCACCGGCACCACGTTCCTCCTCAAACCGGGTGTGTACCGTCTGCAGGCGGTCACGCCGAAGAGCGGGATGAGCTTCATCGGCGAGGCGGGCGCGGTGCTTTCGGGGGCGCGCCTGCTCACCAGTTTCAGCCGCCAGGGCAGTTACTGGGTTGCGAGCGGCCAGACCCAGCAGGGGGACCGGGTCGCCGAGATCCGGGCCAGCGGCAAGAAGAACTGCAGGCCGGAGGCGCCGCGTTGCGCCTACCCCGAGGAGCTCTGGATCAACAACGCGAGACTTCGCCACGTGTCCAGTCTGAGTGCCGTCGCGTCGGGCTCGTGGTATTTCGATTACGGCGCGGACAAGATCTATTTCGCCCAGGACCCCACCGGCCGGACCGTCGAGACCAGCGTGACGCCGCAGGCGTTCAAGGGTGCCGCGGCAAGCGTCACCATCCGCGCCCTCATCATCGAGAAGTACGCCAACCCATTCACCTACGGCGCAATACTGGCCGGCGGCTCCGGGTGGTTGATCGAGAACAATCAGGTTCGCTACAATCACGGCATCGGCATCGAGACCGGCGATCTGACCACCGCGCGCGGCAATACCGTACTCCGTAACCTGCAGTTGGGCATGGGCGGGACCGGCAATGGAGCCCTCATTGACAACAACGAGGTGGCGTACACCAACAATCCCCAGATGATCGAATACGGGTGGTCGGCCGGGGGCACCAAGTGGCACGGCACCCAGAATCTCACGGTCAAGGGAAACTTCATCCACCACAACAAGGGTCCGGGCCTCTGGACCGACATCGACAACATCTACACGCTGTTCGAATACAACCGGGTCGAGGACAACGCGCGCTTCGGGATCTATCACGAGATCAGCTACGACGCGATCATCCGCTACAACACCTCCGCGCGGAACGGCACCGACTTTCCTCCCACTGACCTGGGCATCCGCGGCGGAGGGATCGCGATTCGGGGCAGCCGGAACGTGCAGGCGTACGGGAACACGCTCACGGACAATCGCTCCGGGTTCGATATCGCTCAGCCCCTGTTCAGAACCGGCAAGTTCGGAGTCTACGAGGTAAGGAATCTCGACGTGCACGACAATACAGTCAGGATTCCCAGGAACCTCTCCGGCTTTACGGTGGCCAGCAATGACCCGTCGTTCTATACCAGTAAGAACAATCGCTTTCGCAACAACACCTATTATCTCGGGAGCCAGGCCCGGCCGTTCTTCTGGTATAAGTCATCGGCCTCCAAGCAGGATTCGCTGACCATTACCGAATGGAAGGCCGCGGGGCAGGACCAGACGGGCAAGTTCATTCGCCCGTAGCCTGCCGCTTCAACGCCTGCCGCCTCAGCCGCCAGCAGCCGCACGAGTCCCTGCCGGAGCGTGCCCACCTTCGAACTGTCACCAATTGGTTCCCACAACCACGGTCCTATGAATCACTCCTCGATGAGTTCCAGCGGTGCCGGCGCCCCGCCGTCCCTTCTCCCTGTACGTGCGCAAGTCCTCACGCCCCTCGGCTGGCTGCAGGGCACCTTCAACGTCCCGCGTAATCAGAGTCTGATGGACTTCCTGAGCCCGGGGGTGCAGGTCCTGAAGTTCACGCGCGTGCGGCTGCCGCGGGGGACGGAGACCATCCCGTTCGTGGGGCTTCGGCGGGAGAGTGTACACCTGATCGAGCCGTCGATCGAGGAGGATCTGATCGAGACGCCGGGCAGCATGGGGCGAACCACCCCCCGGAGCGTCGGCTGCCTCCTGCCGGCTGGCGAGGTGCGCGGAACCCTGGAAGTCCTCGTGAATGTCCGGGTCTCGGACTACCTCCGGCAGCAGGCGAATCTTCTCGTGCTCCGCAACTGCACCTTCACACCGGAGGGCGCAGCCAGCGGGTCGTCGGACGTGCGGCGCCTTCGGACGGTGCTCGTGAACCTGGCCGCGTCGGTGGGCGTGGCCGAGTGGGACGCGCCGGGCCCCAATGCGTGAGTAATAATGTTCCCAGAGCAACCATTTCATCTGCGGAGCGAGTAATGGCGAGGTCGGGCGTTGGTGCCGCAGGGATGCTGATGCGGATACTCGGCGCGCTCCTGCTCGTCTACGCCACCTTCAATCCCACCGGCCGCTCGTATTTCCACTGGGTGCTGGCCCCGCTCATCGGCGTGGGCGAGCCGACGGGCGGTTCCACGGCGCTCAAGTTCCTGGTCGGGGTCGTGCTGGTCATCGGGTGGGTCGTCGTGCTGCAGGCCACCCGCCGCTCGATCGGACTGACGGGGGCGTTTCTCGCGCTCGCACTCTGCGCCGGGCTGATCTGGCTGCTGGTCGAACAACATGTCGTGTCGCCGGCGGGATCGGCGGCCATCGCCCACATCGCGCTGGTCGCCATCGGACTGGTGCTCGGCGTGGGGATGAGCTGGTCGTTCCTTTCGCGCCGCCTCACCGGGCAGATCGACACCGACCAGGTCGGCTAGGCCGCCATCGCCTAGTGCTGCGCCTTGGCCCCGTTCTCCGTCTTCATCGCGAGCAGATCGCCCACCGCGTCCCACATCGGGTCCAGCCACCCACGCACCACCAGGTCCCATGCGCCGCGCTGGCGGGCCGCGTGGCGCATCTCTACCGTGATGAACGTGGGGTGCGGCAGGATCGGGGTGTTCGGCGCATGCTCCCCGACGGCGCGAAGTGCCGACAGCGCGGAGACGTCGCGGAGCTTCGTATCGAGCAGGATCAGGTCGAACGCGCGCGTGCCGAGCAGGTCGAGACCGGCCGGAAGGTCGTGCGCTTCAGTCACGCGAACCCGGCCGCGACCTCGGAGCGCCACCAGCTCCTGCACGAGCAGCCGGTCGGTTTCGTCGTCCTCGATGAGCAGTACGTGCACCGGCGGCAGCATCGCTACCGCCCTGGCGTAGGGAACGAGGGGATGGGCGCGGGCGGGCGCGGCTCCGGCCCGGACGGGCCGGCCAGCGACAACGCGCCGAGTGTCAGGGTGAACAGACGGGACGAGGACAATCAGACCTCCTGAGCGGGAAGCACCAGCGACACACGCGCTCGGGAAGGAAGACGCGTGCCAGCCAGCAGCCCCCGGCGGCTGATCTTCTGACACCTGATGTAAGGACGGCCTGAGGGTGAGCTTACTCGGCAGCACCGTACATTCCCTGTTCACCGGCGACAGCGATTGCAGTCGACGTCCCGGCAGATTCGTGGCCCTCGGCTGTTGCCCGTGATCCACAACGACCACGCGCCGACGGCCTCGCCCGTAGGCGGGACCGCCGGCGCGTGGGGCTGGAGTCCCCGGGGCCTGGCCCCGGGAGAGATCAGGTCGTGAGCACGCTGCCATACCGGGAGAAGTCGTCCAGGATGCGGCCCGTGCCGCGGACGACGGACGTGAGCGGATCGTCGTCCACGCGGACCGGCAGGCCGGTCTCCTCGATGAGGAGCAGGTCGATCCCGCGAATCAGGGAGCCGCCCCCGGTGAGCACGATCCCGCGCTCCAGGATGTCGCTCGCCAGCTCGGGTGGGGTCATCTCGAGTGCGCGCCGCACAGCGTTGACGATCCGGGAGATGGGCTCCTGGGTCGCGTCGCGCACGCCGGAGGAGTCGATCCGCACGGTCTTGGGCAGTCCGGAGACGAGATCGCGGCCCTTGACGTCCATCTCGACCTCGGGATCGAGCGGAACCGCCGAGCCGAGCCGGATCTTGATCCGCTCCGCCGTCGGCTCGCCGATCAGCAGGCTGTAGTTCTTGCGCATGAACTGGACGATGGCCTGGTCCAGCTCGTCGCCGCCGGTCCGGATCGAGGCGTCGCACACGATGCCGCCGAGCGCGATGACGGCGATGTTGGTGGTGCCCCCGCCGATATCGATGACCATACTGCCGACCGGCGTGTCCACCGGCAGCCCGACACCGATCGCCGCGGCCATTGGCTCGGCGACCATCAGCAGGCGCTTGACGCCTGCCGAGCGCGCAGAATCGCGAACGGCACGCCGCTCGACTTCGGTGATCCCCGAGGGGACGCAGACGATGACCGTCGGCTTCACTTTGAAGATCGTGCGGTCGATGATCAGCCGGAGAAAGTGCCGGAGCATCTTCTCCGCCACATCGAAGTTGGCGATCACCCCGTCCTTCATCGGACGGATGGCGATAATGCCGTCTGGCGTGCGGCCGAGCATTCGCTTCGCCTCGAGCCCGATACCCATGATGTTGCCGGTGGCCCGATCGACGGCGGCGACGGACGGCTCGTTCAGCACTACGCCTTCGCCCTTTACGAGCACCAGCGTGTTCGCGGTGCCCAGATCGACCGCCAGCTCGGTCGCCGGGCGCCACAGGCGACGTGGTGGCAGCTTCCGGCGGCGGTCTCCGCCGCCCTCGAACTGGGGCTCCGCGGAGGCGTTCGCATCGATCGCTATGGTCACGAAGCTCGAATTCCTTGGGTCGACGAGGACGGCTGCCTTGCAGATACCCTGCACGGATCGCGTTTCACCCGTTGATTGGGAACGGCGGCTTGCGGTTCCCACAGGTCGGATCGGCGATTTCCGAGGGGACAGCGCGGTAGTGCCGGATTTCACCGTCCTATGGCACGCGCCTCAGCGCAAAATGTGATCCATACCAACTATAGTCTGAGCGATGTCCATCGTGCAGTCCGGATATGCTCTCGTCCTGCTCGGCGCCGCACTCGCGCCCGACCCATGGCCGCGACGAGCCGCGGTGCTGGCGGCGGTGGCATCCGGCCTGGCGCTGGCCGGGCTCCGGGCTGCCGCCACGCCGGTGCCGCTGGGCTTTCTCGCGGTGGCCGGCGCGCTGTTCGTGCTGGCGATAGTCCTCGCCGTCGTCGCGGCTACGGTGGCCCGGCGCGCTCGCCGTGACGCGCCATCGCTGATCGCCGCGGCGTCGTTGATGGTGGGCGCGGTCGGCCTCGGGTGGGGCGCGCGCGACTGGATCGCGATGGCGCCAACAGGCGGTCTCGTCCGGGGGCTGGCCGTGCTGGCGCCGAGCGGTCTCTTCCTGTACACGGTGGGCCGGCTGGTGCGCCTCCCGAGGCGGGTGGCGCTGGGGCCAACGGGGGCACGACGAAACGCGCTGGCCGGCCTGCTCGGCGGGGCCGCCCTCGTGGCGGCTGGCACCCATGTTCCGCTCGTCCTCGCGGGGCTGGTGCTGTCGGCATGGTCGGGCTGGCTGCTGGAGCGAGCCGCCGGCGGCTCGAGGATGCCGCTGGCTCCGTCGCTGACCCTGGTGCTCCTGCCGGCGTGGTGGCTGATGCGCGCGATCGCGGGACCGGAGGGGCTCGCGATGGCGGCCTTGCCGTCGC
>JACCSZ010000289.1 GCA_013812695.1 Gemmatimonadales bacterium
CCTTGCAGCTCGATGGCCAGCCGGTTGCGACCGTCGAGCGAGGGCCGCTCTACCCGGACTCGCCAGGTCGTGTCCGACCCGGACGCCGCGAGCGTCGGGAGGAGGCGAGCACGTAGCTCCGCCAGGCTCCCGGCTCCCAGCAGCGCCAGGTGCCGCTCGCGCTCCACGGCCGGGAGCCGGGCGACGCTCGCCACGAGCAGGGATTCCTCGGCCACGCGGACGGGCGGTGCCGTGTAAGGGCGGAGGGAATGCTTCCAGTACTGGAAATCGCGCTCGACCCGCATCGAGCCGAGCACGAACCATCCCACCTCCACCAGCGGCGCGTTCGCCACCAGCCGGTACTCGATGGAGCGGCTCGCGCCCGAGTCGGCCACCTCCGCGGAGTCGGCGTCCCAGTCCAGCCGCACCGGGCGGCCCCGGCCGTCGCGCACGGTAAACCCGACGCTCGCGTTGGCGGCATCGGCCCAGAGCTGCACGACCCGGCCGCTCTGGGGCTCGAGGTAGACTTGGACCGTGTTCTCCTTCGAATCGCGGTAGAAACGGGTCTGATAGCCCCGGTAGGCCGACGTATCGTCCATCCCCGGCTCGGGAAAGGCAAGCACTGGGAGCCGAGGCCGGGGAGCGGCCGCGGTGGTGTCGCGCCGGGGGAGGATTCGCCGCCCTGCCGCATCCACCACGACATCGAAGCGCTCGCCCCGGACCTTCAGGTTACGAAGCGTGAGCCGGGTGATGCGGGAGGGAAGTAACGGGGGGAACGCCGGCTCCAGGCCTCCTTCACCCAGACGGAGTCCGGTGTAGCCGAAGATTACCTGTTGAAGAAATCCGCCGGCGCCGGTCACGAAGTTCACGGCGTCGTTGGTCGGTGTCTCCGACAACATCAGAAAGGGGCCGCGGAGCCAGCCCTGGTAGCTGTGGGGCAGGAGCGAATCGAGCAGGGCGCGGTCGCCCAACTCGGCCGCGTCCACGGCAAGCAACGTCGAGCCCATCATCGCCCCGGGGCCGTCGGCCAAGAGGCGGCGGACGGCCTGTTCGAGCTGGGTTCGCTTGGCCCGGGCGCTCATGGCCACGCCGAGCGGATAGCTGAGCAGCGGGGTGACCGCGCCGAGCGTCGAGTCGGGAGCTCCCTCGTACGTGCGATAGAACTCGCTCGCCGAGTCGTACGGCATGTGCAGCCTGGCGGCCACGTGGCTCCATCGCGGCTCGGCCGGCTTTCCCACCCGCCCGCTCGCGGCGACGGCGATCTCCAGGTTCTTGCGCGCGACGGCGTTGGTGAAGGCATCGTCGGTCACGCCGATCAACCCTTCGTGCACCGAGACCACGTTCTCGATGTGGTAGCGGTCGGTCGCCGAGTCGTAGACGGATCGGCTGACCCAGAAGTCGGCGGTCTCCCGCATGACGGGAAACCCGTCGCGCGCGAGCCAGGCGGAGTCGCCGGTGGCCAGGTAGTACTGCCACTGCGCGAGCGCCACGTCGCCGGTGACGTGAATCTCGGAGCGTGCGTTCTGCACCGCGAAGTGGGGCGTGGTCTCCCGGCCGCGCTCGTCGGCCTCCCAGGGGTACATCGCGCCGCGGTAGCCGTGCTCCCGGGCGCGCGCGCGCGCGGCGCCCAGGGTCCGCCCGCGGAAGGCGACCAGCGAGTGCGCGATATCCGGGTGGGTGAGGAGGAGCGGTGGGAACATCCAGGTGTCCGAATCCCAGAAGATGTGCCCGTAGTAGCCGGCGCTGGAGAGCCCCATCGGCGGGATGCCGAGCCCTGTCGTCTCGTCCGCGCTCGAGAGGACGTAGAACAGCATCGAGCGAACCACCCGCTGGAGTCGTGGATCGCCCTCGATCTCGATGTCCGTTTCCCAGCGCCGGCTCCAGGCCCGGGCGTTGTCCGCGGACAGGCGGTCGTACCCGCGAGCCCACGCCCGCTCGGCCTCCTGCGTCGCGACGGTCAGCGGCTGGGCTTCCTCGGCGGACGACACCACGCTCACGACCTGAGCGAAGCGGTAGGTCATCCCGGGCGAGGCATCGAAGGCTACTTCCACCAGCGCCGAGTCGCCGGACGCCTTCGTGCGCGTCGTCGCCCGCGGCAGGTCGGAATCCCAGAAGACGCGCGCGGTCTGAGCCAGGATCGTCGTCCGGCCCTGGGGTGTCGAGGTCAGTGAGAGGCGTCCGCCCTGCCGCTCGGCGCGGGCCTCCCTCGATCGGAGCACCATGTGGCCTGCATACCAGACGTGCGCGGGCCTCCAGGCCGGATCGGCGCGCTCGAGCCGGGCGAGTGCGAGCCGCCGAGGCGGCGGGCGCCCCGCGAGGGCGAAGCGCACCCGCATGCGTCCCTGATGGCGGGGACGGAGCTCGAGCCGGATGACCGTGAGGTGAGGGTCGGCACGGGAGACGAAGGACTCGACGAGGACGGCCATACGCCGGGCACCGGGCGCCCAGTCGTAGCCGGTGCGCACCGTGCCCGTGCGCATGTCGAGGACCTGGCGATAACCGTGCACCGAGCCGTCCGATGGCATGGAATCCAGCCACCGCTCGCCGTCGAACACAGCGGTGGCGTTCCACGCGGGGATCGCCGCGATGCGTGGGACGTCGCCGGGCGCTTCCTCATACAGCCCGGCCAGGAACGAGTTGGAGGCGCCGATCCCGAGGGCCGGGATCACCACGCCCAGGCGGCCGTTGCCGATGAAGGGCGACGGCGCCCGGGCGGGGTCGCTGCTCGCGAGCAGGAAGGTGCTATCGACCGCGGGGTCGGGCGCCACTTCCTGCGCGCCGGCCCGAACGACGAGGAGAGCGTGCGCGCACCACAATGCGATCGGTGCCGCCGCCGCTCTCACCGCCGTCCGCCTCGTTCAGGGCTGCTGTTGCGCGCCACGGCCCCCGAAATCGTACTCGATCCCCACCTGGAACCGCCGCGGCAGGAGCGGGCGCGCCAGGAAGACCGGGGTGCCGCCCACGGAGACCAGCCGCGGGTTGCCCTCTTCCAGTCCTTTGCCCTGGAACGCATTGAGCAGGTCAGCGTTGAGTCTGACTCCGGTGCCCGGAAGGGCGAGGCCAACGCCGAAGTTGAAGTAGCTGTACGAGGGCAGCAGTGTGTTGTCGACCCGGGTCAGCGGGCTCTCGGTCAGGCGTGAACCGACCCAATGGAAGTCGGCCCTGAATGCGAGGCCGGCGGCCCGCTGAGGTGAATAGATCGCCACCAGGTTGCCGAGCGTCCTCGGCACCAGGGCGAGACGCTCGCCGGAGAGGCCGGCAAGGCTGTCTACGCCGCCCCCCAGCTCAGCTTGGAGGACGGTGGCGTTGCCCAGGAGCTGAAGTCCGTCGACCGGCGAGACGAAAGCTTCGACCTCGGCACCGAAGGAGCGGTTGTCCGGCGACAGGCGGACCACCCACGTCGTGCCGCCAGTCACGGGGTCTAACTCCGCTCCCTGGCCCGTAA
This sequence comes from Gemmatimonadales bacterium, assembly GCA_013812695.1. GTDB lineage: Bacteria > Gemmatimonadota > Gemmatimonadetes > Gemmatimonadales > GWC2-71-9 > CAVVWJ01. The sequence goes on from JACCSZ010000289.1 coordinate 3,425, forward strand.
TGTTCTTGAGCTTGGTGTAAAAGGCGTTGACTGTCAGGCCCACCCGTCCGGCGGCGTACTTCACGCCGAGTTCCCCCGCCTGAACCTCTCGCGCCTCGAGGACATCGACCCGGTCCTGAGACTCGAGTTCGAGAAACTCATCGAGCGCCGGCATCTTGTAGCCTCTCGACCCCGAGCCGTAGACCGACACGTTGTCGTTCAGCCGGTAATTGAGACCCACCGAAGCCGACCAGTCGGTGATGCTCCGGTTGAAGTGCCGGAAGGTATTGTTGCCGAACTCTTCGTTGTCGAATGTGGTCGCCGGATCGCCGTCCAGATCGAACCGTGCGGTGTTCTCCGAGTTCTGCACGAAGTCGTTGTACTCGATCCTCACGCCCAGGTCGGTCCGCAGCCGCTCCGTGAGCTGAACCTCTCCGCCCACCACTCCCGACACGATCGTGGTCTGGCCGGATCCGTTGACGTAGTTGGAAAGGAAGTTCCGGAAGCCATTGCTGGTGACGTTGACCGGGGTTCCACCCGGGGGGGTGACCACCAGGTCCAGGAAGCGCGGGTTGTCCCGGACGTCGGTCAGGATGTCGGTGAAGAACCAGCGATTGTCCTGAGTATAGTTGGCGACGTACCCTCCGACCGAGAGTGAGTGCCGTCCAAACGCCCGCCTCAATGAGAGTTGATTCTGAACCGCTGAAATCGGCTTCTCCACGTGCCACTCACCGCCGGGAGCGACCAGGCCGTTGGCGGTGTTGAAGGGGAGCCGCGCTCCCGTGGCGTCAAAGTTATTAGTGTAGAAGAACTGGCTCGTGCTGCCGGCGGGGAAGCCGAGTCCGCCGTCGGTGGTCGAGCGGGTGGCGTAGTCCGCCACGGGTATCAGATTGAAGGGCAGGAGCGCGTTCCACTCCTGATCGTTCTGCATGGCCTGCGCGGTGTTCTGCAGGTGCCAGCCGTTCGGCAGGTCGAACGACACGTCGGCGGTGAACCAGGTCCCCTTGGTCTTGAGGCCGTTGTCGAGCGGCAGCGTCAGATCGCCGGTCGGCGTGTTGACCCGGAGATCCAGACCCTCCGACGTGCTGAAGGAGCCGTAATTGCCGAACCCGGCGACGTAGTCCGGGTTGGCTGCGTCGGTGAAGGGGAGGGGGAGGATGAACTGGTTTCGATCATCGATGTGCTTGACGGAGAAGCGGATATAGCCGTCGTCGAGCAGGCGCGTGACGCTCCCCTTCAACTGCCCGCCACGGATGCCGGGGAAGCCGGGGTCGCGCACGCCGTGGTCATAGCGATAGAACCCGCCCACGTTGAAGCGCCAGTCGTTGCCGAACGGCCCGTTCATGTTGAGGTCGTACCGGGCGAGCCCTTCGGTAGCCCCCGTCGCGCGCATCGTGCCGCCGAACTCCGGTCCACCGGACTTGTTGATGAAGTTCACGATGGCGCCCGGGGTGTTCGAGCCGAACAGGGGCGAGCTCCCACCCCGTACCACTTCCAGGCGCTCGATGTTGGCGTCGAAGCGGAACAGGTTGTCAGCGTTCATGAAGAAGGTGTGCATCGTGGGAAAGACGGGGAGACCGTCCTCCAGAAACGCCACATACTCCACCCCGAGAATGCCGCGGATGCTGATGTTCTGATTGACTTCCCCACCCGAGCTCTCGATTCGGGTGAAGCCCGGGACGTACCGCAACATCTCGGTCGCGCTCCGCGGCGACGACGCCTGAATCTCGGTCGCGGTCAGCGTCGTGACGGCGACGCTGGCATCGAGATTCAGCCTCGGCGTCTGGGTGCCGGTGACGACCATGGTCTGGAGCTGCAGGGGATCCCGGCGGAGCGTGAAATCTTGGGTCGCCTGCTGACCCGCCGCGATGGTGACGCTGGCCGAGTCGGGCTGGAATCCGAGCATCCGGGCCCGGAGAATCTGGGGTCCCACGGGAACGCGAGAGAGGACATACCCACCATCGGCGCGGGTCTGGGTGCCGATCGGGGGGCTGACGAGAAATACCTGGGCGCCGGCGATCGTCGCGCCCTCCGCGTCCACCACCCTCCCGTTGACGCTGCCGGTCTGTGCCGCCTCCTGCGCGGTCGCTACTGCTGGACGAGTGACGGACATGACGATCAGGGATGCGAGCCCGCCGGTAACGAGGCGCGCGACGGACATGGGTCGAGCCGAACGGTTGCTCCAGGCCATAGGGGACTCCTCCATCGTTCATCTGGGACTTTCGCGAACGAGCGCACCTCCCGGAGGGACGGCTGGGACCGCGGTGGATCGGAGCGTTTCACGGGGCACGGAGGTGATCTCGGAGGCTTGGCAAAACAGCCTCCCTGGCATACTGTCACCCAGGCCCCGACAAGTCAATCGAATAGTGGTTCCACCGATCGTCTGCCGGCGGACCGCCGTCCGTCAGCCTGAGTGGTGAGATGACCGCCAGCATCACGTCCCCTTTAGACATCTCGACCAGCGTCACGCTGCTCGCGCCGCTCTCCGGCGTCGTGGTCCCACTCGATCAGGTCCCCGATCCGGCGTTCGCCCACCGGTTGGCGGGCGACGGTGTGGCGCTCGAGCCGCTCGACCAGCGGGTCGTGGCGCCGTGCGACGCGCGGGTGCTGCACGTGCATCGCGCCGGCCATGCGCTCACGCTCTCCGCGTCGGGGCTCGAGATCCTCATCCACGTCGGGCTCGACACGGTGACGCTGAACGGGCAGGGCTTCGATCCGCGCGTGAAGGCTGGCGACGAGGTGCGCACCGGCGACCTGTTGCTGACCTTCGACGCGGACCACGTCGCGACCCACGCGCGGAGCCTGATCACCCCCGTGTTGGTGACCAACATGGAGCGCGTCGGCGCCCTCCAGGGGCGCGCCGGCCGGGTGACCGCTGGGCGCGATGCACTCCTCCACGTGCGCCTCGCGGCGGCCGGCCCGGCGGTGCCGGCGCCGTCGGACGGGCCGCGCGTGGAGTCGGCGCCGATGG
>JACCSZ010000233.1 GCA_013812695.1 Gemmatimonadales bacterium
GCGGCGTCGCGCGCGCGCCGCGCCTCGGCGCCGTCCGCCTCCGCTCGGGTGTCGACCAGGATCACCGCCCGGACCCGGTGCCGCCAGCGGCGCAGGAACTCGAAGACGACGTAGCCGCCCATCGACAGCCCGCAGAGCACGACGTCGTCCACCCCCAGCGTGTCGAGCAGCGCCGCGAGGTCGTCGGCGTAGATCCCCATACCGTAGCCGAGATCCGGCGCATCGGACTGCCCCATCCCGCGCAGATCGGGTGCGATCCGCCGGTAACCGTCGAGTCCGGCGATCTGGTCGCGCCAGATGGTGCGATCGAGCGGGTAGCCATGCACGAACAGGACGGCCGGGCCCTCGCCGTGAGTCTCCACGGCCAGGCTGACGCCGTTCACCGTGAGGTGCTGCGCGTCGCCCGTGGGGGCACGCCGGCTCATGAACTCCCCGAATTCGGGAGGCACCGGCATGGGCCGGCCTTCTCGATTGATGCAGACGAAGACGAACTCGGCGGTCGCGATGAGCGCGTCGTCCTTCACCCGCCGCGCCGTCTGGCGCATGGTGAAGCTGGTTCGCCCGTGATGCGTCACGACCGGATGGAACCGCAGCACGTCGCCGGGAAATGCGGCGGCGTGATAGTCGATCGTCGTCTTCCGAACCGCCGGCCACGCGCCTGCCCGGGTGAATACGTCCATGCCCGGCCCGCGCGCGAGCATCTCCCACCGCGCGCGCTCGAACAGGCTCAGAAACGACGCCTGATTCAGGTGACCGAACGCGTCGCACTCGTCGGGGTACACGGTCAGGTCGATTTCGGAAGGTTGAGGCATGGTGGGTGGAAGATAGGCGGGCGCGCGGAGAAGGCGGAGCGCGCGGCGACCGGTCGCGGCCAGCGAAAACCCGGGCGCGCGGCTACACTTCGGCGATCGCCCGGAGAACAGCTCTCCGACTGCTCCGTCCTCCGCACCTCTCCACCCGATGAAGCCAGCCACCGACTACATCCGCCACGCCGCGAAGCTCGCCAGGAAGCTGCAGATGGACGCGGCACTGGGCGGGACGCCCGAACCCGACGCCGACTTCTACAAGGCGCTCTCGAAGGCGCTCGACGAGATCGCGGCCGGCCTCGAGCTGGTGTCGCGGTCCGAGTGAGTTCGGCCATCCCGCTGATCCAATCGGCCGCGCATCTGGACGCGCTGTTCGTGCGGCTCCGCGGGGAGCCGCTGCTGGCGGTCGACACCGAAGCGGCGAGCTTCCATCGGTTCCTCGATCGGGTGTACCTGCTGCAGATCAGCTCGCGCGACGAAACGGCGGTGGTGGATCCGCTGGCGCTCGAGAGCCTGGCGCCGTTCGCCGAAGCCCTGGCGGATCCGGGGGTAGAAATCGTGTTCCACGACGCGGACTACGATCTCCGCCTGCTCGACCGCCAATACGGGTTTCGCGTCACGCGGATCTTCGACACCCGGGTCGCGGCGCAACTCCTGAACGAACCCGGGATCGGGCTCGCGGCGCTGCTCGAGAAGTACTTTGGTGTCCGGCTGGACAAGCGGTTTCAGCGGGCCGACTGGTCGGCTCGGCCGCTCTCGCCGGAGATGCTCGAGTACGCGGCGTCGGATACCCGCCACCTGGCGGCGCTGCGCGACATCCTGAAGGCGCAGCTCCAGGCTCGCGGACGCCTGGCCTGGGCCGAGGAGGAGTTCGCGCTGCTCGAGGACATTCGCTGGAGTCCGCCCGATGGCGAGGCCGGGTATCTGCGGCTCAAGGGCGCCAAAGCGCTCAAGGGGCGGGAGCTCGCCATCCTCCGAGAGCTGTTCGAATGGCGCGAGGGCGTGGCGCAGCGCAGCGATCGCGCCACATTCCGCATTCTCAACAACGAGCCGATGCTCACCATGTCTCGCCAGCCGCCGGCCGACATGGTGGCCCTCAAGACGATCCCCGGTATCGGAGGGGAGCAGGCGGAGCGGCGCGGGCGGGAGATCCTGGCGGCGGTGAAGCGCGGGCTGGAGATCCCTGACCGGGAGCTGCCGCGGGTGGAGCGGACACCGCGGCGCGCCTACGATCCGGCGTTCGAAGCGCGGGTGGAGCGTCTCAAGGCCGGGCGGAACCGGTTGGCATCGCAGCTCGATCTTGCGCCGGGGGTCCTGTGCCCCAACGGAACGCTGGAAACCATCGCGCGGGCGAATCCGGCAAACATGGAGGCGTTGGCGGCCTTGTCCGACCTGAGGCGGTGGCAGTGGCGGGAGATTGGAGCGGACCTGCTCGCGGCGGCCGCAGAGCCGGTGGAGGAACGCAATGGAGCGGAGCCGCAGACGACGCTCCGTCCGTCACCTTAGCGGACCACTGCGGCCGGTCCGCCACCGTCAGAATCCCAGAAACGCCCGTACCCGCGGATCCATCTTCTCCGGCGTCCAGTACGGATCCCACACCAGCTCGACCTCCACCCCCTGTACCCCATCCAGGTCCGTCACGACTTTTTTCACGTCATCGATGATCTCGGTGCCGGCGGGACATCCGGGGCTGGTCAGGGTCATCCGGACGAGCACCGCTCCAGCCTCGCCGACCTCGACGTCGTACACCAGACCGATGTCGACGATGTTGAGGTTGAGCTCCGGGTCCTTCACGGCGCGGAGCGCCTTGCGAACGGTGTCGGGTGTGGGGAGCGCGGCCCCGGGCATGATGTCCGTCATCTTCGAAAGGTAACCGCCCGAGGGTGTCTGGCGAGCGCGGGGCGCCGTTCAGCAGCGCGCCACGAGCTGCTGGTCGCAACCGTGAGGCACGAGCCGGACGGTCGCGTCGCTCAGCGCCGCGCGGACGACCTTGAGCTCCTTGACCGACTCGCGGACCCGCGGATCGAAGGCGCGGTTGGTCAGGAACACCAGGAACAGATCACGCGCCGGATCGACCCAGAGCTCGGTACCGGTGAAGCCGGTGTGGCCATAGGCGGCATCGCTGATGAGCGACCCGAAGACGCTCGGCTCGTCGGGCTTGAACTCGGGTGTGTCCCAGCCGAGCAGCCGCGATCCGCTTCGCGGACCCTTCACCAGGAACCGGCGGATCGTTTCGGTGGTCACCCACGGGCCGTTCGGCCCCACCCCGTCCCGAAGCCACACCTGCGCGTACCGCGCCAGATCCATCCCGGTCGAGAACACCCCGGCGTGCCCCGCCACGCCTCCCATGGCGACCGCGTTCTGGTCGTTGAGGTCGCCGGGCACTGGCTGTCCGCGCCAGATCCCGCTCGGCGCGATCCTGCGCTTGAGCCTTGCGGCGGGTTTGTACATCGTCTCGGTCAGACCGAGCGGTTCGAAGACCTCGCGCTTCGCCAGCCGGTCGAGCGGCACGCCGGACACCTTCTCGAGGACGAGGCCGAGGATGAGCGCGTTGAGGTCGCTGTACTCCGCGCTGTCGCCGGGGGCGCGGACCAGCGGCTGCGCATAGAGCAGGTCGATCGTGCGCGACCGGCTCCCGCGCGACTTCACATAGAAAGGGACGTAGCTCTTGAGGCCGCTCGTGTGGTCGAGCAGCATGCGGACGGTCACCTGGTTCTTGGGGCCGCCGGAGAAGCGCGGGAGGTACCGCCGCACCGGCGCGTCGAGGTCGAGCTTCCGCCGCTCCACCAGCCGCATCGCCACGCTGGTCGAGCTCACGATCTTGGTGATCGAGGCGATGTCCCAGATGGTCGAGTCGGGATGCGGCACGGGGGAGGACCGGCTCCAGGTGAAACGGCCGTAGCCTCGGGCGTAGAGCAGGGAATCGCGCCGTCCGACGATGACCACGGCGCCCGGATAGATACCCTTCCGGATTCCGTCGCGAACCGCGTCGTCGATCCCGGCGAACGCTTGGCCCGGCGCCGGCACGGCGCCTAGCGTCATGGCCAGCGCCCCGCACAGCCAACCCGTCCACCGCGCGGTCGCGCCTGTACGATGCTCCACCGGGTGCTCACCTTTGGTCGCTGTACGAGTGGCTGGCATACGGATGATCGAAGCCGGATGTAAGCAGGATCTGCCGTTCACACAGGCTTAGGCAACGATCGTGCCCATCGGGGCAAGGCCATTCGGGCGAGGAGCGACGGGGCGGAGGCGAGGCCGGGATTACCGCGACTCGTCCGGCACGTCGCGCACGGGGCCGGGGGCGAGCCGGTAGAGGACCGCGGCCGTACGCCGGTCGCGATCGGACAGGGTGCCGGTCCGGGTGGCGGGAAACATCACGTCGTTCGAGTCAGCCGAGTGGGGCAGACCGATGGCGTGCCCGGTCTCGTGCACGGCCACCGCGAGCAGGGCGTCGTCGGGCAACACCAGACCGGTGTTGGTCTTGATGGCGAGTGAGATCAGCGCCCGACGCACCCGTCCGGACTGATCCCAGGTCAGGTCGGTCTGGCCGGCCCGGTCGAACTCGAAATGATCGATCCACCGCACCAGGATATCGGCCCGGCTGGTATCCGCCACGACCGTGAATTGCACTCCCACGGCCAGACCCTCCCAGCGATCGAGCGAGGTCCGGACGTACTCCGCCATCCGCGGCGACCAGGTAGGCGCTCCGCCTTCCATGATGGCCACCCGGATCGGGGAGCCCCACCGATCGGGCCAACGCCGCACGACGGAATCCGTGCTGAGGATCAGGGAATCGAGATAGGTCGAGCCGGCCTCGCGGGACAGCGCCTCGCGCGCGGCCAGCCTGGCCCGACGCGCCTCCCCGGCCGCCGACTCGGCGGTCCGGCGCGCCATCGCCGCACCGGCCC
>JACCSZ010000321.1 GCA_013812695.1 Gemmatimonadales bacterium
AGGTGCCAGACCCGCGCGAACTGCCACGGATGCTGCGTGCCGTCGTACCACTGGTGCGTACCCGGCACACCCTCGTACGCGAACTCGTTGCCGACCGGGGCCCAGGTGGCGCCGCCGTCGTCGGACCGCTGGATCTGCTGGCCGAACCAGCCGCTCGACTGCGAGGCGAAGAGCCGGCCGGGCTGGGCGGGCGACCCCTTGAGGTGGTAGATCTCCCAGCCGGCGAAGTGGGGCCCGCATACGTCCCACCGGTCGCGCTTGCCGTCGGCGGTCAGCACGAACGCGCCTTTCCGCGTCCCCACGAGTACCCGCACGCCGCTCATGCCGCAATCCTCCCACGAAAAGGTCAGAGCGTGTTTCAGAGCTGGAACGTCGACCCGGGGGCTCGGCCCGTGGTCTGGAACCGGGGCCTCTGCCAACCTCGGATAGAATCCGTCTCGGGTCAAGTGGAGCGCCCCGCCTGCGACGCTCGAGCAGGCGAACGCGACCCGGGGCCGGCTAACATCGGCCGGCCCCGGGTCGCTTCGTCGATTTGGCTCGAGCGACCTACTGCACCGCGTTCATCATATCGAAGATCGGCAGGTACATCGCGATCACCATGCCGCCCACGACCACGCCGAGGCCGACGATCATGGCCGGCTCGAGCAGGCTCAGGAGCGCGCTCACCGCCACGTCCACCTCTTCGTCGTAGAAATCCGCGATCTTGCTCAACATCTCGTCCAGGCCGCCGGTCTGCTCGCCGACCGCGATCATCGAGATGACCATGGGCGGGAAGACCTTCGACTTCTCGAGCGGGGCCGCGATGGTTTCGCCGCCGGCGATGCTCTGGCGCGATTCCATGACGGCGTTGTGGACCACCTGGTTGCCGGCCGTCTTGGCGGTGATCTCGAGCCCCTCGAGGATCGACACGCCCGAGCTGACCAGCGTGCCCAGCGTCCGGGTGAAGCGGGAGACCGCCGACTTCCGGATCACGTCGCCCAGGATCGGCGCCTTGAGCAGCAGCGCGTCGATCTGCAGGCGGCCGGGCGCGGTGGCGTAGTAGCTCCGGATCCCGAAGAGGCCGGCGCCGACGCCCAGCAGGATTGCCCACCAGTAGCCGATCAGGAAGCTCGACATCCCGATGACCACGCGGGTCGGCAGCGGCAGCTCGAGGTTGGCCGAGGCGAACATGCTCTGGAACGTCGGGATGACGAAGATCAGCAGGATGGCGATGGCGCCCGCCGCGACCGAGATGATGACGCCCGGGTAGATCATGGCGCCCTTCACCTTCCGGACCAGGGCGTCGTTCTTCTCGAGGAACGTGGCCAGGCGCAGCAGGATGGTGTCCAGGATACCGCCTGCCTCGCCCGCCGCCACCATGTTGACGTAGAGCTGCGAGAACGCCTTCGGGTGCTTCGAGAACGCGTCCGCGAGGGTGTTGCCGCTCTCCACGTCGTACACGACCGCGCGGGTGACGTCGGCCAGGGTCTTGTTCTCGGTCTGCGCCGCCAGGATGTTGAGCGACTGCACCAGCGGCAGGCCGGCGTTGATCATCGTGGCGAACTGGCGGGTGAAGATGACGACGTCTCGCGTCTTCACGCGCGGGCCGCCCATGCTGAACTTGATCTGCTTCGGCGCCTCGCGGACGCTCACCAGGATCAGGCGGTTCTTCCGGAGGTACGCGCTGACGTCGTCCTTGCCGGCGACGTCGAGCTGGCCCTTCTGGATCTGACCCGTCTGGGAGCGGGCGGTGTACTCGAACATCGGCATCGGGGCGGTCTCCGATCAGCGACGGGCGGCGGGGGCGCGCTGGTTCCCGTTCGTGGACACGATCTCCTTTTCCTCCATCGGCGTCACCCCGATCATCCGGAGGAATTCCTTCGGCTCCGACGACACGCGCTCGCACTCCTCCTGCGCCACTTCGCGGTTGGTGTAGAGCTGGAACAGCGCGTCGTTCATGGTCTGCATGCCGTGCTTCTTGCCCGACTGCATGGCCGAGTAGATCTGGTGGATTTTGTCGTCGCGGATGAGGGCGCGGATGGCGGGCGTCGCCACCATGATCTCGCAGGCCATCACCCGGCCGCGCCCGCGCGCCTTGGGCAGCAGCGTCTGCGTGACCACGCCCTCCAGCACGAACGCGAGCTGCGCCCGCACCTGCGACTGCTGGTTCGAGGGGAAGACGTCGATGATCCGGTTGATCGACTCCGCGGCCGAGTTGGTGTGCAGCGTGGCGAGCGCCAGGTGGCCGGTCTCCGCGATCGTGAGCGCGGCCGCGATCGTCTCGAGGTCCCGCATCTCCCCGACGAGGATCACGTCCGGGTCCTCACGCAGCGCGTACTTGAGCGCGGTCTGGAAGCTCTTGGTGTCGGTGCCGATCTCGCGCTGGTTGACGATGCAGCTCTGGTGGCGGTGGATGAACTCGATCGGGTCTTCGACCGTGATGATGTGACCCTTCCGCTCCTTGTTGATCTTGTCGATGATCGCCGCCAGCGTGGTGCTCTTGCCCGAGCCCGTGGGTCCCGTGACCAGAATCAGCCCCCGCGGCCGCTCGGCCAGCCGGGCGATGACCGGCGGGAGCCCCAACTCGTTGAAGGTTCGCACATTGAAGGGAATCATGCGGATTACCATGGACACGCAACCGCGCTGCTTGAAGCAGTTTCCGCGGAACCGGGCCAGGTTCTGAATCCCGAACGAGAAGTCGAGCTCGTCCTCGGTCTCGAACCGCTTCTTCTGGTTCTCGGTCAGGACCGAGTAGGCCAGTTGCAGGGTGTCCTTGGGAGTCAGGATCTCGGTGACCGAGCTGTCGACGATATCGCCGTCGACGCGCAACTTCGGCCGCTCGCCCGTGGTGATGTGCAGGTCGGAGGCCTCTTTCTCGATCATTTCCTCGAGCAGCGCCCGCAGGTTGAAGCTCATCCGGCCGTCTCCTTGACTACTTCTTCGAGGGTAGTGATGCCGCGTTCGATCTTCTTCATGCCGTCCATCCGCAACGTGAGCATCCCCTCGAGGACCGCCTGCTCCTGCATCTCGTGGACGGAGGCCCCGCGGAGGATCATCCGGCGCAGCTCGGGCGACAGGGCCATCACCTCGTAGAGGCCGGCCCGGCCCTTGTAGCCGGTCCCGCTGCAGGTATCGCAGCCGGTGCCCTTCATGAATGGTATGGTCCGCAGTTTCTCAAGATCTGTGCCCAGCGAGGCCAACACCTCGTCGGTGTACGTGTGCGAAGCCTTGCAGTCCTTGCAGATGCGCCGGATCAATCGCTGGGCCACCACGAGGTTGACGGCGCTGGCCACGTTGAAGGCTTCGATCCCCATGTCGATCATACGGGTGATCGTGCTGGCCGCGTCGTTGGTGTGCAGCGTGGAGAGCACCAGGTGGCCGGTGAGCGCCGCCTTGATGGCGATGCCTCCCGTTTCCAGGTCCCGGATCTCGCCGATCATGATGATGTTGGGGTCCTGCCGGAGGAACGCCTTGAGCGCGGCGGCGAAGGTGAGGCCGATCTCGCTCCGCACCAGGACCTGGTTGATGCCCATGAGGTTGTACTCGACCGGATCCTCCGCCGTCATGATGTTCACTTCGGGCGTGTTGACCCGCGAGAGCGCGGAGTAGAGCGTCGTCGTCTTGCCCGAGCCCGTCGGGCCGGTGACGAGCACCATGCCGTACGGGTTCAGGATGGCCCGCATCAAGTCCTTCTCGGCCTTGGCCTCGAAGCCGAACTTGGTCAGATCGAGCGTGAGGTTGCCCTTGTCGAGAATTCGCATCACGATCTTCTCGCCGTAGAGCACGGGCAGCGTCGAGACGCGGAAGTCGATGACGCGATTGCCCATCTTGAGCTTGAGGCGGCCGTCCTGCGGCACGCGCCGCTCGGCGATGTTGAGCTGGGAAAGGATCTTGATGCGCGAGGTGAGCGCCGCCTTCATCTTGAGCGGCGGGCGCATGATCTCGAGCAGCGCGCCGTCGATCCGGTAGCGCACCCGGATCTCATGCTCGAACGGCTCGACGTGGATGTCGGAGGCGCCGCGCTTGACGGCTTCGATCAGCAGTCCGTTGATGAGCTTTACGACCGGCGCATCTTCGAGCTGCGCCTGGGTGACGGTCTCCTCTTCCTGCTCCTCGACGACCTCGAGGTCCTCGCCCGCCGCTTCCATGTCACGCAGGATGTTCTCGAGCTCCTGCTGGTTGTTGCCCGACTGATAGTGCTTCTCGATCAGAGCCCGGAGCGTGAACTCGCCGGCGATGACCGGGAAGAGATCGAACCGGGTGATGAACTTGAGATCTTCGAGGAGGCCGAGGTCACTCGGGTCGGCCATGGCGACGGTGAGCGTGCGGCCTTCGCGCTTGAGGGGCAGGACGACGCCCTTGGCCGCCATGTCGCCGGGCACCAGCTTGAGGATCTTGGGGTCTACCTCGAAGCGCGAGAGATCCACGGCCGGCATGCGGTGCTGGCGGGCCAGGACCTTGGTGATGGCGAGCTCCGGCACCAGGCCCAGCTTGACCAGCACGTAGCCCAGGCGGTGCCTCGACGATTTCTGCTCCGCGAGCGCCTGCGTGAGCTGCTCGCGCGAGAGCAGACCGTCACGCATGAGAGTCTGGCCTAGCTGGTCGCTGCCGCCCGCCGCTGCGGTCGTCATGAGTCCGGTGGAGTCCAGTTCTCGAGTTGGTCGGAGGATCGGCTTGGCCGGTTGGCAGGCAGGGATTCAGGGCCTCCCTACCCGTACGCGGTCTCGCAGCCGGTTCAGGGCCGCCGGACCGAAGCCAGGCACCCGAGCCAAATCTTGCACAGCACGGAACGGGCCGTTTGCCTCCCTATAGCTAATCACTGCAAGCGCTCGGGCGGGACCTATCCCAGGCAAGGCGTCTAAAGACTCGACATCGGCTTCGTTCAAGTCTAGGAGCTGGGGGGTGCCAATATGGATCGGAGGGCTCGGGGGACTTGGGGTTATCGGCACGTGGCCCAGGCGGGCCGAGACGCCCGAAAAGGCAAGGTGCGGACCCAAGGTGACCAGGAGGCCGGGACCGATGCCGGCCACCCGATCGAGGCCGGACGGACTGCCGAACGGCCCGTTGGCCTCGCGATCCGCCACGATCTTCTTGGCGAGCGTGAGACCGATCCTCGGCAGCCGGGCCAGCTCCGGTGCCGAGGCCCGGTCGGCGTCGATCCGCTCCGCCGGCCCGAGGGGGCGGGCGAGTGCCAGGACGCTGTCACGGTGGGCCGCCGGCGAGCGCGGTGGCAACGCGCCGAGGAGCTGCACGTCCCCGGGGGCCTCACCGGGCCGGGTGAGCCACCAGCGCACCCCCTGGCCGACGAGCCCCAGCGAGAGCAGCAGCAGCAGCGCGCGACGCTCGGCGGCGGACATGCGCCTATGCTAGGGAAGCAGCGGTCGGTCGGGGGAGGCGGGATCGCGCGGGGAGGGGCGGAAAGACGGAACGACGCCCTACGTCTCCCTCCGCGCCAGCGCCACCGCCACGTCGCCGACGATCTGGAGGCTCGCGGCGCTTACTTTGTCGATCGTATCGTCCTTCGTGTGCCAGGCGGGGTAGTCGAAGTCTACGACGTCGATGGCGCGGATGCCGACCTTCTGCAGCTCGAGGTGATCGTCGATCAATGTGTGCTTGGGATTGGCGACGAACGTGCCGGCGTAACCGAGGTCGCGCGCGGTGTTCCAGACCAGCTCCACCACCTCGGGCGACCCGATAAGGGAGTTGCCCTCCTGGAAGATCTGCAGGTCCTTGTCCGCCACGAGATCGAAGAGGACCGCGTAGAGCGGCTGTGGTCCGGGCGCCGGATGCGACGCGTAGTACCGGGAGCCGATCAGCACGTCCTTCGGCGTCCCGGTGAAGTCGCCGAAGTCCTCGCCGTCGACCAACAGCAGATCCACCCCGATCGCGGGCGGCGCCCGGTCGAGCACGTCGGCCACGCCGAGCAGCACCGCCACGCCCGAGCCGCCATCGTTGGCCCCCGGCACCGGCGCCGCCGAGTCGGTGGAGGCCGGGCCGTCGGCAGTGGGACGGCTGTCCCAGTGCGCGAGGAACAGAATCCGCTTGGTGGCGTCCGGGTTGAAGCGCGCGATGAAGTTCGTGAGCGGCAACGAATCGCCTCCGACGGTCACGTGAGTCCAGGACTGCACGATGACCGTGTCCGCGCGCTCCCGAAGCTGGCGGTCGAGCCAGGCGGCGGCGCGCCGGTGCGCGGGCGTGCCGGGGATGCGCGG
>JACCSZ010000330.1 GCA_013812695.1 Gemmatimonadales bacterium
GCCGCCAGCCAGGGCGTCCGCGCCACTGAGCCGGCCGGCTGCTCCACCGTCATCAATACGACGCCGCTCGGTCTCCAGCCCGGCGACCCCCTGCCGCTCGCGGCGCCGCCACCCGGCGCGAGCGTCGCGGTGGACATGGTCTACGTCCGCGGCGAGACGCCGTGGACGCACGCGATGCGCGCCGCCGGGCTTCGGGCCACGGACGGCCGCACCATGCTGGTCGCGCAGGGCGCCGTGGCGCTCGAGCGCTGGTTTCCCGGGGTGCGTGCTCCGGTCGAGGTGATGCGCGCGGCCGTCGATGCCCAGCTTCGCTGAAGCGCTCGCCGGCGTGGAGCGCTGGCTCCTGCCGCCGGTGTGCCTGCTGTGCGACTCCCCGGTGCCCCCGCGCCAGGGCGATGACCTCGTCTGCGACCTCTGCCGCTCGCGGTGGGAACCGGTGCCCGCGCCGCTCTGCGCGCGCTGCGGCCAGCCCGCGTTCGGGGAACTCGAATGCCGGCTCTGCGCGGGCTGGCCGATGGGCCTCGACCGGGTCCGGAGCGCGGTCTGGCTCCGCGGCACTGCCCGCGACGCGGTGCACCGGCTCAAGTACGAGGGATGGTGGCGCGTCGCCGAGTCGCTGGCAACTGCCATGCGCGGCCTCGAGCCATTGACCGGGCAGGTATCCTTGGTACCGGTTCCCCTCGGAGCCCGTCGCCTTCGGGCGCGCGGTTACAACCAGAGCGAGCGGCTCGCGACGGCGCTCGGGGCGTTGATCCGGCGGCCGGTCCGGCCGGATGGCCTCAGCCGGCCGCGCGAGACCAAGACGCAGACGGCGTTGACCCCGGAGGGGCGCCAGGCGAACGTCGCGGGCGCCTTCGCAGGCGGTCCCGTCGCGGGGCTCGACTGCGTCCTGGTGGATGACGTGTTCACCACCGGCGCTACGCTGGTCGAGGCCGCGTCGGCGCTCCGACGTGCCGGCGCCGCGCGGGTGGAAGCGGTGACGTTCGCCCGGGCCGAGCCGCCGGTGACGCTGGCCTGAGTCTCCTACCACGGAGTGATGATGGCAATTCGAGTGGGCATCAACGGGTTCGGCCGCATCGGGCGCAACGTGGTTCGGGCCGCCCGGGCGATGGGCGCCAGAGAGATCGACTTCGTGGCCGTCAACGACCTGACGGACACGGCCACCCTCGCGCACCTCCTCAAGTACGACTCCGTCCACGGCCGGTTTCCGTCCGACATCGCCGCCGAGAAGGACGCGATCGTCGTCGGTGGCGACGCGATGCGCGTGCTGTCGGAAAAAGATCCGGCCAAGCTGCCCTGGAAGGAGCTCGGCGTGGACGTCGTGCTCGAGTCCACGGGGCGCTTCACGGACCGCGACCAGGCGGCCCTCCACCTCCAGGGCGGCGCCCGCAAAGTCATCATCTCCGCGCCGGCCAAGCAGGAAGACATCACGATCGTCTATGGCGTCAATCACGATGCCTATGACGGGGCGAAGCACCACGTCATCTCCAACGCGAGCTGCACCACCAACTGCCTCGTCCCGATGGTCAAGGTCATCCTCGACCGCTTCGGCTTCGTCAACGGATTCATGACCACGGTTCACTCCTACACCAACGACCAGCAGATCCTCGACCTGCCGCACAAGGATCTCCGGCGCGCGCGCGCGGCGGCGCTCTCCATCATTCCGACCACCACCGGGGCGGCCAAGGCCACGTCGCTGGTCATTCCGCAGCTCAAGGGCAAGATCGACGGGGTCTCGCTCCGGGTCCCGACGCCCGACGTGTCGGTCGTGTCGCTCACGTGCACGGTGGAGCGGGCCACGTCGGCCGACGAAGTGAACACCGCGTTCCGCGAGGCGGCCCGGACCGGACCCCTCAAAGGTCTGCTCGCGGTGAGCGACGAGCCACTCGTGTCGGTGGACTACGTGGGGACGCTCGAGTCGAGCACGATCGACGCGCTGTCGACCAGCGTGGTGGGCGGGACGCTCGTGACCGTCACGAGCTGGTACGATAACGAGATGGGCTATTCCGCCCGCTGCGTCGACCTGCTTCGCTTCGTCGGGCAG
The DNA here is from genome assembly GCA_013812695.1 of Gemmatimonadales bacterium. Classification (GTDB taxonomy): domain Bacteria; phylum Gemmatimonadota; class Gemmatimonadetes; order Gemmatimonadales; family GWC2-71-9; genus CAVVWJ01. Next base: position 2,045 of record JACCSZ010000330.1, read on the forward strand.
CGGCTGTGAAGCGGACGCTCGAGTCCCTCGACCCGGCGGCCATCGAGGGAAGGCGGGCGCTCGTCCGGGTGGACTTCAACTGCCCGGTCAAGGACGGCGCCGTCACCGACAACACCCGGATTCGCGCGGCGCTCCCCACCATCAAGTACCTGCGTGACAAAGGGGCCCGGGTGGTCCTGCTGTCGCACCTGGGCAGGCCCAAGGGCGGTCCCGATCCCAAGTATTCGCTGCAGCCCGTCGTCCGGGAACTCGAGCGGCTACTGGGCGCGCCGGTCACATTTCTCGCCGATCCGACTTCGGAAGCGGCCGTGACGGCCTCGCGGCGGCTGCCGCGCGGCGGGGTGGCGGTCGGGGAAAACACGCGGTTCTCTCCCGGGGAAGAGCAGAACGACACCGCGCTCGCCGGGCGACTCGCCGCGCTCGGCGATCTCTACGTGAACGACGCCTTCGGCTCCGCCCACCGCGCGCACGCGAGCACCGAGGCGGTCGCGCGGCTGCTCAAGCCCGCCGTCTCGGGTTTCCTGATGCAGCAGGAGCTCCGGTATCTCGGCGAAGCGCTGCACCAGCCGGCGCGGCCGTTCGTCGCCGTGCTCGGCGGCGCCAAGATCAGCGGCAAGATCGAGCTCATCGAGGCGCTGCTCCCGAAGACGGATGCCATTCTGCTCGGGGGCGCGATGGCGTGCACGTTCTTTCGTGCGATGGGGCTCGAGACCGGCACCTCGCTCGTCGAAGAAGACCGGCTCGAACTCGCCCGGCAGCTCATGGCCAAGGCGGGCGACAAGCTGGTGCTGCCGTCAGGCGCAATTATCGCCCAGAAGCTCGAGCGCGGCGCCGAGATCAAGGCGGTGACCCGCGAGGCCATCCCGGCCGGGTGGGCGATGTTCGACATCGACCCCGCCTCCGAGCGCGCATTCGCCACACGGATCGGCGGGGCACGTACGGTGGTGTGGAACGGCCCCATGGGCGTCTTCGAGACCCCGCCCTTCGATCACGGGACGCTGGCCGTGGCTCGCGCCATGGCGGACGCGACCGGCCGCGGAGCCGTCACGGTCATCGGCGGCGGCGACTCGGCGGCGGCCGTCGCGCAGGCGGGTCTCGCCGACCGGATCACGCATGTGTCCACCGGCGGCGGCGCATCCCTCGAATTTCTCGAAGGCAAGGAGCTGCCCGGCGTGGCCGCGCTCGACGAGGCCTGAGCGGTGGGCCGCTCGCTGATCTATGCCGCCAACTGGAAGATGCACCACGGGCCCGAGGCCGCCCGGGCGTTCATGGCGCGGTTCCTCGAGGTCACGGCGCCGGCACCGGACCGAAGCCTCTGGTTCTTTCCGCCGTCGGTGTCGCTCGCGGCCGTCCGCGACGCGGTCCGCTTGCGTCCGGACGTGCGCGCTGGGGCCCAGAACGTCCACTGGGAGGCCAAGGGCGCGTTCACGGGTGAGCTCTCGATTCCCATGGTGCGCGAGTCCGGCGCGGCCGTGATCCTGGTCGGGCACTCCGAGCGGCGGCACCTGTTCGGCGAGACCCACGACCAGGTGGCGCGGAAGACGGCTGCGGTGCTCAAGGCGGGACTGCTCCCGCTCGTGTGTGT
>JACCSZ010000356.1 GCA_013812695.1 Gemmatimonadales bacterium
TCCCAATCCGCCCGCTGGGCGAGGATGGAGGTGAACCCGGTGACCAGGTCGGTCACCGTCACCGCCCCGTTGGCGGTGAGCTCGTGCGTGCGATAGAGGAAGCGCCCGCGATTGGCGCCGGTCTCGTTCACCGTCATCATGTCGGCGAGGTCGGGGTAGGTCGGCCCCTCGCTGGCGATGAGGGTCTGGACATAGCCCGTGGGCAGGAGCAGCTGCTGGCCGGCGCCCCCGCTCAAGCAGGCGGCGGACTGAGGCAGCGGAGTGAAGGGAAGCAACTCCCCCGGATTGACGAGATCGAGCGCGATGCCGTCCTCCAACGGCAGAGCGCTGGAGGGACCGGGACTGGTCGGCTCCGACGAATTCGACTCGCAGGCGGCGATGGCCACCAAGGCAAGTGCGGCGCGACTGAAGGCGTGAAACCGGCGGTGTGTGGGCATGCAGGCGACCCCCTCTGGCAAATGGCAGGAGACGACAGGGAAAGTCCCCTACGATTGGCTGGGGGTGTCACGAGAGCCCACGGGTTTACGTCACTCGTCGATGTCGGAAGCTGATCGGTAGGAGATCCGCTCCACGGCGCGATTGTCTGAGTGAGGGCGCGCTGACGAGGTAGCGGTCACGGAGGGCGTTGGGGACGCGCAGCTAGCCTTTCGCCCGTCTCTTAGCGGCCTGGAGCCAACTGCGCCGGATCGCCGCGCTGCCGGGTCGGATCACTCGCCAGTAGCGCCCGAATCCCCGGCGTGCGGCAGTATCGGTTGCGATGACTCGGGTCTCGGTGCGGAGCTCGGTCCAGCCATCCACGGCCGCAACCGAGAGGTTCATCGCGGCCTTGGCGTACCCGGGCCGCGCGAAGGCGGCGAACTCGGCCGCGTCCCGGATCGCGGCGATCGTGCCGCCCACTTTCCACATCTGCCCGATCACGCCACAGACCACCTCCCGGCCCGGCTCCTCCCCGAGGACGACGAACCCGAAATCCAGCATCTGGTCGTACAGCGGTGCCGTCCGGGCGGTCGGCAGGCCACGCTTCCCGGCCACTATCGCCGGCAAAGACCGTATGGCGAACAGCACCCGCACCAGCGGCATCTCACCTGGCGTCACTTGCTTCATCGCGTTCAGTGCGCGCTCCGGAGACACGGAGAGCCGGACCGAGTGCACTTCGCTGAACTGGTACTTCGGCATCAGATCGTCCAGCAACATGGTCACCTCATGTCGACAACGCTCTTCGCCTCCGGTCGGGCGCCCTCAGCGCGTCCGGATCCCGAGCACCGTGAGCGCCCGAACCACCTCGGGATCGTCCGGCTCGAGCCGGCGCGGCGTCCCGAAGCCGACCTCGCCGGCGCGCTCGCGGTCGGTGAACAAGACGACGGTGTGCCACGCCCCGGTCAGGGCCGACCACCAGCGGAGTCCGGCGGGGCTCCCGGTTGCCGCGCCGAGCTGGTGCAGTCTGCGGGCGATGGCTTGAGTGAGGGTGCGGTCGTGGTGGGCCAGCGCGTCCGGCCGCAGGCCGAGCTCCGCGAGAACTGCCGGGTCAGTGCAGTCGGGAACGCGCGCGACGAGGGATGGGGCGAGTCGTGCCTCGACCAGTGCGAGCGGGTGTCCGCCCTGCCGGAGATAGGCGGGGCGAAAGCGGGTGCCGCGAAAAGGGCCGAGCACTTCCCCGATCGCGTGCTCGGGTACCTCCGCGAGGTAGCGCACCGCCGGCCGATCCTCCAGGTCGAAGCGGCCCACGGTCTGTCCGGGCGTCAGGTAGCGGCTGGAGAACGGGGCGCCGTCAGGCGCGGCGGGATCCCAGGGAAAGCAGCGCCAGGCCGTGCGCTCTGGCGGGCTCACGCATAGACACCGGTGCGCGCGGCCTGGACCGCCGCCAGCACGCCCGCGACGTCGCCCTCCGCCAGGACGTCGAGCGGGCGGCGGTCTCGAAGGTGCGGGTTGGCGCCATGGAACCACCCGGCCACCGCCTCCGGCTCATAGATCCCTAGCAGGGCCGTGACGACGGCGGCCAGTCCGGCCACGCGCCAGCCGGCCTCGCCCCCGATTTCCTGGCCC
>JACCSZ010000363.1 GCA_013812695.1 Gemmatimonadales bacterium
CCGCACCGGGACGGTCGGCACCGGCCGGGCCAGCGTGTCGCTTCAGGACGCATACGTCCGGTACCGTCCGGGACAATTCGGGATCCAGGCCGGCCAGTTCAAGACGCCGTTCACCCGCGAGTTCATCGCGTCGCTGGCGGACGTCGAGACCGCGGATCGGGCGACGGTGGTGGATTCGCTCGCCCCCAAGCGCGATATCGGCATTCTGGCGGATTACGCATTCGGCTCGACGGCCACGCTCGCCCTGGGGCTGTTCAACGGCGAGGGGCAGAACGTGACCGCCAACGCCGACTCGACGCTGCTCTGGATCGGCCGCGCGACTGCCCGGCCCGTCGCCTATGTCACCGTCGGCGCCAACGTGGCGCGGTATGGGTCGGACAGCACCCGGTACGGCGTCGACGGCAGCCTCGAGTACATGGGAGCGGCGCTCAAAGGCGAGTACATCGGGCAGCAACGGGACGGCGGGGGACTCGACGACAAGGGCTGGTACGTCCAGGGCACCTACCGGCTGCTGCCGTGGGTGCAACTGGTGCTCAAGCAGGAAGATTTCCGCCGGTCGGCCATCACCCTGGATGCCCGGAACCGGGCCACGACCGGCGGTGTCAACGTCGAGTTCGGCGGGAAGGTCCGGCTGCTGGCGAACTACGTCTCGCGGAAGATCGGCGTGCCGGGCACGCGACGCGGTGCGCTCATTGCGCAGGCGCAGGTGAAGTTCTAGGAGGAGCATCGGCGCTCGACCAGCCGGCGCCGCATATCCCCGGCTGTTCATTCCCGAGTTCGACCCGACGGGCTCCAGCGACGGCAAAGGCCGGGAGAGCGCTGCGGAAGAGCGGCGCCGTCGTGGCAAGACGGGAGCGGCCACCGCAAAATCCGGCACCCGGAGCCGCTTCTCCGCTCTGAGGCAGAGAATCGCGCTCTTTCCGGAACCGCAAGCCGTTGTGCCTTCGATCGATGGCTCCATGCAAGTGGCACGTCGGATCCGGCATGGAAGTCGCCGATCGTGCCCCGGAGTAAGGATCCACCGCCCATCGCCGACCGCCCAAACTTCCCCCGTGCTAGCGGCCCCGCGCCGAAAGGAGCTCTCGCGCATGTTCCGAGTCTCACGCGTCACCAGTCTGATCCTGGGCGTCTCCGTGTTGTTGTCTGCCCAGGCCATGGCCCAGAACAACGCCAGCGCGACCGTCAGCGCCGTGGTGCAACAGCCGGTCACGGTCACCAAGAACAACGATCTCTCGTTCGGCAACGTCTTTCCCGGCGTCAACAAGGCGATCGCGGTGACGGCGGGCGGCGCCGCCAAGTTCACCGTCGCGGGGCAGGCCTCCACCCCGGTGAATCTGACCTTCAGCGTACCGGTGACGATCCCCAGTGGCGGCAATACCCTCGCGCTCAACACCTGGACCGGCCACCACGCGATTACCGACGTGACCAGCGGCGGTACCACCTTTACTCCCAGCGCGTCGGCAACCACCGCCACGCTGAGCGTGTTGGGAAACCTCTACGTGTACGTCGGCGCCACCGCCGCACCAACCACCACCCAGGCGGCAGGCACCTACAGCGGCAGCATGACGATGACGGTGGTGTACTTCTAGTGAGACGGCACGCGTCCGCGGTCGCCGCAGCGATGTTCGCGGCGCTCGCGGCGACCCAGGTCACGGCCCAATCGCTCATGGTCGCCTCGCCCGCCATCGTGATCGACGATCGGACGCGGACCGGGGCGCTGACGCTCATCAACGACGGGATCGCTCCCGTCGAGGTGAGCGTGTCGGCCTTCTGTGGGCATCCAGTGACGGACTCCCTCGGATACATGTATCTGCGCACCTTCGCGACGGTGGACGACACGATGCCGTGCGCCGCGAAGTGGGTGCAGAGCTTTCCTCGGCGGCTCCGGATCGACGCCAAGAGCCGGGCCACCGTCCGGTTGCTGGTGACCCCGCCGGCAAATCTGCCGCCCCGCGAGTACTGGGCGCGGATCGTGGCGGCGGCGAAGGCGGGGCAGGTGTTGGTCGGCGGATTGGCGGACACCTCCGCGATTCAGGCGACGCTGGCTCTGGAGATTCGGTCGGTGGTCGGCCTGTTCTACCGGAAGGGTGCTCCGCGCACCGGGGTCGCGCTCGAGCAGTTGCGAGCCGAGGTCGCCGGCGACTCGCTGGTAGGTCGCACGCTGCTCACGCGCCGGGGCGATGCGGCCTTTGTCGGCTCGCTTCGAGCCGTGCTCCGGGATACGACCGGGAGGATCCGCTCCGAGGGCCGCCTGCCCCTGGGCGTCTACTACACCCTCGAGCCGAGATTTGCGCTCCCGCTGGCCGGGCTGCCGCGCGGCCGATACGAGCTCGCGGTGGAAGCGGTGAGCAGCCGGCCTGACCTGCCCCCCGGGATGCTGCTCCAGACGGTCCCGGTTCAGCAGACGGTTGAAGTCACGCTGCCGTGAGGCGGCGCTCCGTGGTGCTGGCGGCGTGCGCGCTCCTGCTCATTCGAGCCGAGGCGGCGGCACAGGTCACCACGCTCCGGAACCTAGCCTTCGGCACCATTCCCTCCGGAACCACGACGAGCGTGAGCAAGAACAGCGCGAACTCGGCCCAGTGGCGGTTTACCGGCACCTTCACGCTGGGCGGGAGTTTCGCCCTCACGCTTCCCACGGCGCTTACCGGGCCGGGCACGGCGATCCCCATCACCTTCAGCACCAGCGACGGGCAGCGCAACACCACCAACAACCCGAGCGGGGGAACGTCCTTCAACCCCAACAACTCCCAGTCGGTGGCGTTGCTCTTCAGCGGCACGGTCTACGTCTGGCTGGGCGCTTCGATCAGCCCGCCGCTCAACCAGACGCCAGGCAGCTACAGCGCCTCCGTGGTGCTCACCACCACGGGGATGCTGTAGCCGGCGCGACCGGTGCTCAGCCGGCGCGGCACCACCGGGCGGATCCTCGTGCTTGTGCTCCTGGTGGCGGTGTTCTTCTCCGGTGCGCTGCGAAGAGCCCGCGCCCGACTGCCAGACACGCCACCGGCGGTCGTTCCCGCCGAAGTCCACTCGCAGTCCGCTGCTCCACCACGCCCGGTTGCGCCGGCCACCAAGCGCTTGAAGGTCCCCCGCGCTCGAACCCTGCGGGTCACGCGGGCGCCGGCCCAGCTCCCTACCGGCAGGTCCACCTCGGCACCAGCGGTTGCCAAAGAACGTCGAGCAGGCGTCGCGGCGCTCCCCCCCGACGTCGAGACCGCCATCCCAGAGGAAGATTTCACGCTCGCCGGCGAGAGCGTCCAAGGCACCGAACGGGCGCTCATTGAGGTGCAGCTCGGGCGGCTCGCCCGCCGGGTCCTCAAGACCTACTGGAGCGGTGACCAACTCCTGCTCCCGCTCGCCGCCTGGCTCGATTTCGCCGAAGTGCGTCATGCCGTCCGGGGCGCGCGGATCGCGGGACGGCTGGAGCCGACCCGAACCACCTTCGTGGTGGATGCGGACTCGGGAGTCGCCCGAGTCGGCAACCGCCGAATCACGCTGCGCGATCGGGATCTCGCGAGGATCGACGGCGAGGCGTACGCCTCGCTCCAGCTGGTTGCGAATCTCTTCGGGGTCTCGACGAGAATCGATCGGGAGAACGCGGCCGTCGTCTTCCACAACCCGGACGTCCTGCCGGTCGGCCGGCGCCTGGCACGTGAGGCTGCCCGGGGGATTCAAGCGGGTGGCGACGGCGAGATCGCCGCGCATCTGATCCACCGCGGACCCGACCCCAATCTCCTGGGGCTCGTAGTGGCGTACGAGGTACGCAGCTCCAGCCTCAGGGGATCGGCCAGCTCCTACAACCTGGGGGTCGCCACCGGGTTGGCGGGTGGATCCGCCATGCTCCGGGGCAGCGGGAGCGCGGGCGCTCCGCCCCGGGTCGAGGGCAACTGGTCCCGTGCATGGCCGGGACACCGGTGGCTGACTCAGCTCCGAGTGGGAGACGGTCTCACGAGCGGCCCGCGCCCGGAGATTTCCCGGGGATTTGCCCTGTCCAATGCGCCGATCAGCCGGACCGTCCTGGTGGAAGACCTGCCGTTCGCCGGCGCGCTTCCTCCCGACTGGAGCATAGAAGCCTATCGGGCCGGGCGGCTGGTGGGGTTCGATTCCGTGGGCGCGTCGGGGAAATACTCGCTGGCGCTTCCGGTCCAGTACGGAGAGAACCCGGTGGACTTCGTCGCCTACGGTCCCTTCGGTGAAGTCCGCACCTTCAGCCGGACCTTCCGGGCGCTTCCCTCGATGGTGCCCGCGGGGGTGTGGGAGTATGGCGTCTCCGCGGGTGAGTGCCGGTCCTCGCGCTGCGCGGCGGCTGCCAACCTCGATCTACGTCACGGCGTCTCGCGCCGCTGGACCCTCCGCGCGGGCCTCGACCAGCTATGGGGCAGCCCGCGAGGCGCTCTGTCTCATCCGTACGCCGGGGTCGTCGGCGCCCTCACGAACCCGCTTGGTATCGAGGCTGAAGCCGTAGCCAACCTGCTGTACCGCGTCGGCGTTCGGCTGGAGCCCTCGCCCCGGCTCCGCCTCACCGGGGACTATGTCTCGTACGCGGACTCCAGCTCCGGTTCACCCTTCCTGCCGCCCGGGACCCGGGAGCAGTGGTCGCTCTACGGGCGGCTGATGCCCGGCCGGCGGGCCGGGGCGGTGGTGCTGGAGGCGCAGGGCACCCGCACGCTCACCACGTCCGGCGCCCGGACGCAGGTGCGAACCGGCGCCGCGCTCCAGTTCCAGAACCTGGTCCTCCGGCCGTACGCCAGGTCGGAAAGGACGCCGGCCGCGGCGGGCCCCGTGCGGCGGAACTATCTGGGACTGGACGCCACCGTTCTGCCCCAGCGATCGCTCGGCCCGGTATTGGGGGGGCTCTGGCTCCTGGGCCAGGTCGAGGCGGAGGACGCCCGCAGGCCCACCAGCGCAGCGGTCGTCCTCGCCCGCAATGTGGGGCGCTGGTTCAGGGTCGAGGCCGGAACCCGGTGGGAGCGCGCCTTCCCTGGTCCGGTCTTCACCTTCTCGCTGGTCTCGCAGCTCGATGTGCTGCGTTCGACCTCCGTGGTCACCGCGCAGCCGGTTACCGGCGAGACCCGTCTGGACCAGTCGGTCGGGGGCTCGGTAGTCTGGAGCCGGGGAGCCGGCGCCCCGGTGTTCTCCAGCGAACCCTCCCTGGATCGCGGCGGCGTGGGCGGGCGGGTGTTTCTCGATCTGAACGGCGATACCCGCTGGCAGGCCGACGAGCCCCCCGCGCCGGGGACCCGTCTCCTGGTGGGGAGCCGCTGGGTGACGGCGGACGACGAGGGACGATACCAGGTCTGGGGCGTCCCGCCTTGGGAAGAAATACTGATCTCCGTGGACACCACCAGTCTGGCATCGCCCTGGTGGACGCCGGGATATCCCGCCTCGGCGGTGACGCCGACACCGAGCCTGGTCAGGAGCGTGGACGTGCCGATCGTGATCGGCGGTGTGATCGAGGGAAACCTGCTGCTGGAGGGACCCTCGTCGCAGCCGCTCGAGCGTCCGCTTCCGATTGTGCTCGTCGAGCTCGGCCGCGGCACACGGACCATCGTGGAGTCGTTCAGCGACGGGTCGTTCTACCGGATGGGTCTGCCGCCGGGCCGCTACGAGGCCACGGTGGAGGACGCCGTGCTGAACCGGCTTGGCCTGAAGGCGAAACCGATCCATTTCGAGCTGCGGCCCAGCCGCGCCGCGGGCGACCCGGGTCCAACGGTCTCCGGGCTCCGATTGGTCCTCCAGCCGCGCTGAGGGCAGGCTCTCCGGCGGACTACACTTTCGGTTTGGCGCCGACCTCCCGGGCCCCTATGCCGTGCGATGGCGACCGCGGGCCTTCAGCCTGCCGTGTCTCTCTATTTGCCGGGCGCGGCCGGCGCGGCACTTGCGCCTCGCCGTCGGGGACCACCTTCCTCATCATCGCCATCATCTTCGCCATGTCGGCCGGCGATGACGCGGAGGCGTTCTCCATGCCCGTGGCCAGCTCCTGCAGCTGCTTCATGTCCAGGTTCATCGGTGGCGAAGGTGGCGAAGGTGGCGAAGGTGGCACAGTGGCCGCGCCACCCGCCCCCTTCCCGTGCAAGGCGATCCACGCGCCGAGGAAGATGCCTTTGCCAGGCAATTGGTGCAGCGAGGGTGCCGGAAGACGGGCATCGGTCCACCCCGGCCGAGAGCACGCTCGTGACCTTCTCGTCTCAAACCTCGGGGCGGTGATGGCTGATCTCCGCGGCCATTGGAATTAGGTTCGAAGAGTACGACATGCCGGAGCTGTCGACGGAGAACGGCGTGTACAGCGAGCCGAGCGGCTTCAAAGTCTCGTGGTTCAAGGATTCGGACGGCAACATCCTCAGCATCGAGGAGCAGCCCCAGGACGCTGATCCTTCGGGTGTGCGCTAGGTCAAGTTCTCCTGCACGAATCGCGCACTGAGATGGACATCGAGCTGGACCAGCGGTGCGTCGCCAATACAGCGAAAGCTGTGGATCTCACCGGCCTTGAGCACGAGAATGTCGCCGGCTCCGGCTTCGAATTCTTCGCCATTGACGGTCCAGAGGCCGCGGCCTTCCCTCACGAATTGGACTTCGTCGTACGGATGACGATGGGGCCCGGGCCCGCGCCCGGGGAGAGCGCTCAACAGGAAGACCGAGACATTTACGTCGCCGTTCTCGGCCCCGACGAACTGATGAGAGCTCCCGACAAAGGGCAGGTCCTGCTGACGAACGCGGTACATGCTGCTCAGGCTCCTCTCGAGGGGTGGAACCGCTCCGAATCGGCAAACTGTGACATTCACTGTTCACATTCGGGACGCCACAGGGTTGCCCGTCCGGCACCGAATTCCAATATTCCTGCGCTCACCATTCACGGCAGCAGGAGGTATCATATGCCAAAGACAGCGCAGGCGATTCCCAAGGGATACCATACGGTCACGCCCAGCCTCATGGTCGCCGGGGCGGCGGAGGCTATCGACTTCTATAAGAAGGCGTTCGGAGCCACAGAGGTGATGCGGTTCCCGGGGCCGGATGGGAAGCTCATGCACGCGGAGATCCGGATTGGCGATTCGACCATCATGCTGGGCGATGAGATGCCCGAGCACGGCGCCAAGGGCCCGAAATCCTACGGCGGCACGTCGACCAGTTTCTTCATCTACGGGGACGATGTGGATGCGGCTTGGAAGCGGGCGGTCGACGCCGGCGCCAAGCCCACCATGCCGCTCG
>JACCSZ010000365.1 GCA_013812695.1 Gemmatimonadales bacterium
CGGGCAAGCGCTGGTCGGCAAGGTCCCGACATAGCGCTGATACTGGAGCGCGCCGCCTGCGGTGGCCACCACCCCCAAGATGACGAGCGCCGCCCCGAGATACGGGGACACCCCGTGGCCGACCTCACGCCCCCCCTGCGCGGGCAGAAGGCGCAGAAACAATCCAAGCCGCGCGACGACGAAGCCAAAGGCCATGACCGCGATGCCCGTACGGAGCCAGGCCAGCATGGTCCGTTCGGCCGCGAAGTACACTCGTGGATCACCGTCCGTTTCGGACATTGAGCTCCAGATCGCGCAGCTCGCGCACGGCCGGGACATGAAAGGGATACTCCTCGAAAGTACTCGCAGGGCCGGCGGGCTGGAGTGTCGCGCCCTTCGCTTCAGCAAGGCTCACGGCTGCTTCGCTGACGACTGCTCCGAGCGACAACGACTCACCCCCTGCCGACCACTACTGTTACGATCGCCCTCGGACCTGCCTGGAACGGGATGGACTGCCCATCCGAGGACAGCGGGAGGTCGGTCCCGCCGCGCTCGTCGGCCCGCAGCACCACGGCGCGACCTGCCGGGCGGCCGAGGCGCCAGGTGCCGTCCACCGGCTCCGCCCGGGCGTTGTAGCAGCGGAGCACCAGGCCATCGCTTTCCTCAGCGTACTTGACCGCGGACAACACGAGCCCCGCGCCCTCGAGACGAACATCGACGTCCGGCAGCCGGAGGGCCGTGGCCTGGCGCAGCCAGACCGCTACCGGTGGCAGGAAGACGTCTTCCCACAGCTCGGGAAGCGTGCTGCCAGCGCGCAGGTCGTCCGCATCCACCGGCGCGATCGCGAGCTGAAGACGGTCAGCGCCGGGGCACTGGGCCTCGGGCGTCGCGACCGGCCAGCCGGCGTGGCCGGGCCGAGTGGGCAGCTCGCCGCGCGAAAGCTCGCCGACGGCGCGGAGCAGCGTCACGCGGAGGTCGCCGTCGGGGGCGAGCTCGTACTCGAAAAATCCCGGGCCCAGCACCGCCAGGCCACGCGGGCCGCCGGCCACCGCCACGTACCGCTGGGCCGGCGCGGTGGCGACCGGCGTTTCGCGCGGGTAGTGGCCGGCGGGGGGCACGGCAGCCCGGATCACCGGGCCGAACGGACCGCCGGCCGTGGCGGGCACACCGGGGGCGCCGGTGGGCACCCGGAGGCGGAGCCGATGATCGGTCGCGCGGTTGTCGATCTCGAGCGTGCAGCGGAGTACCGGGCTGTCGGCGAAGAGCGTGAGTACCAGCCGCAGCTCCACGCGGCCGGTGCGGCACTGCAGTCGACCCCGTACCTCGAGCGCGGCGACGAGCGGCCCCGCAGCGAGCACCCGCACGTCCACCGGTCCCCGCAACCTCGACACCCGATCGCGCGGCCGCGGAGCGTAGGTGTACGTGTCGCCCACATCGCCGGATGTCTCGAGACCGAGCAGCGCGGGATACAGGAGACCCGTGCGCCGGTCGGCCAGCGTGACCGTGCCATCCCGCGCGACGGAGAGCGCGAGCAGGCCGTTGTCGAGGCTCCGCGCCCCTGCTCGCACGCCGGGCTCCCCGACCAGGCGAGGCCGCTCGACGGGTTGGAGCGCCGCCAGGCCGAGCCCTCCGAGCGCCGGAGCGCGAAACGCCACGCGCACAACCTCCACCTCGTCCTGATCCGGATAATGCCGCGGGGCGTCGAGCCGCTCGTGCGCGATCGCATGGCCCAGTGCCTGGGTCGCGAGCGCGCCGCCGGGGCCGCGGAGCGCCACGAGCCGCGGGCCTTCACCTCGTCTGGTCCGCCGGTCGCCGGGCGGGCCCACGAGCACGTCGCGACGGAACCAGGTCAGGTCGGCGACGACAACGCCGCCATCCCGCCGGCGCGCGACGGGATTCCAGAGGACGAGCCGCGGTGCCGTCTCGCCCGGGTGGTCCCGTGCCCGATCCGGATCGTTCCCGATGACCGCATCGAGACTCGCGCGGGCGATCTCCCGCGCGGCTGCCGCCACATCGTCCAGCCGAACCGCTACCCGCCGCGCCACGGCGTCCGACGTGCAGCCACCGAGTGAGTCGTGGAACTGCGAGCGTACCAGCGCGCGCCAGGTATCGCGAAGCAGGGGACGGCGATCGCCGGGGGCGAGCGCGGCGAGCGGCTCCGCGACGCGCTCGAGCAGGAGCTCGGTGTCCGCGTGCCGGCGCTTGAGTGGCGCGCGGGTGGCGTGCACGCCCTGGAGCGTCCAGGTGTAGCCATAGGACCAACGGAGCTCGCCGTGGATCGCGGGGACACCGTCGGCCTCGGCCGCCGCGGCGTGGAAGTACTCATCCAGCCGCGAGACCCGGACGTCGGCATCGGGCTCGAGACGGGCAAGCAGATCGCGCACCCGGTCGATCGCGGCGGGGGCCGCGTGGTGGTCGGCGCCGACCGGCACGGCGAGATGCGACGTGGCCGCCCGGCCGGTGAGTACCGCGCGGAGCCGTGACCACGCCTCCGCCAGCGGGCGCGGGTCGTCGACGAGACCGGAGCCCGACTCGTAGCCGTCGGGGGACAGATGATGCACCAGGATCGAGCGGCCGTCCGGCGCGTGCCACCGGTACAGGTCGCCCTCTTGTCCCGCCTCGCCGCCGAAGCCGCGCCAGAGCACGCCGTACGCGATGCCGAACTCGGCGGCGAGCGCCGGCCAGATCGCCGGGTGCCCGAACGCGTCGGGCGAGTACAGGACGTCGGACCGCCCGCCAAGACGCTCGGCATCGGCCCGCCCGAGCAGCAGGTTGCGGACGAGCGACTCACCCGAGGGGATGAGCTCGTCCGCCAGCACGTACCACGGCCCGACCTGCAGCCGGCCGTCGCGCACGAAGCGGGCGACCCGGGCGCGCTGCTCCGGGCGGATGCGCAGATAGTCCTCGATCAACACGGTCTGACCGTCGAGGAAGAAGCTGCGAAACTCAGGGGTAGCGTCGAGGCGGGCGAGGAGGTCGTCGACGGCGGGCACGAGACGGGCGACGAAGGCGGCACGCGGGAGATACCACTCCCGGTCCCAATGGGTGTGCGGGATCAGATGGACGGTGAGCCCGGCCACCGGATCCGGCCTCAGTAGTCCGAGCTACGAAACGCCCAGAAGGCGATCCGAACGGCCACCAGCGCGAACAGGCCGTAGCCGAGGGCGTGCC
>JACCSZ010000245.1 GCA_013812695.1 Gemmatimonadales bacterium
GCCGGCACTTCGATCATCTTGTCACCGCCGGTCACGCTGCTGAGCACCAGCACGCCGTTTTTCCCCAGCGCCCGCATGCTGTCGAAGACCACGGCCGAAGACCCGGTGGCCTCGAAGATCAGGTCGAATGGTCCATGACGTCGGGCACCCTCGAGGATGGGGAGCTCCACCGTGGTCTCGTAGCGGGCGCCCAATGCCTCGATCAGATCCGAATTGAGGTAGGGCTTGGCGGTGCGGCCGAAGACCGTCACGTCGAGCCCGCGCAGCCGGAGCGCCAGCGCGGCGAGCAGCCCGATGGTCCCCGCGCCCATGACGGCGGCCCGGCGTGGGCGCCACACTCGAAGCCGCCGCTGGATCTCGTACGCCTGGGCGATGCCCTTCTCGACGACGGTCGTGGGCTCCAGCAGCACGCCCACTGCCTTGAGCCCGTCGGGAACCTTGACGATGTACTCGGGATCGTCCACGTAGTACTCGGTGAGATACCCGTGCCTCAGGTTGATGCCGCGCTCGTAGTACACGTCGTCGGTGGTCATGTCGTACGTGCCGATCCGGTCGTAGATGCTCGATCCGGGACGGCGCACGGTCGCCACCACATAGTCGCCGGGCCGGAGCTCGGTCACCCCGGGTCCGACATCCACGACGCGTCCGAAGCCTTCGTGGCCGGTCACGAGAAAGTCGTAGCCCGGGGGGGCGGCGCCATACTCGGCGGCGTTGATCTCCTTGTCCGTGCCGTCCACCCCGACCTGGAGCACCTTCACCAAGACGCCGCGGCCACCGGGGATTTCATCCAGCGACGGCTTCGGCAGCTCGGCCAGGTGCATGGAGTCGGGCTGGCCGGGCAGCACCGCGACCGCCTTCATCGGCGGGCGGATTTCGGTTCCGACGGGACCCGCGCCGGGACCGTCAGACCCGTGGCGGGATCGAGACTGGGCATCGCATGCTCCTCAAGGCTGGACCAGTTGAATGACGTGGCCGTCGGGATCGCGCACCCTGTAGAGCGCCTTCAGGTACTCCACCTTCACGTCCTCGCCATGGTTGCCCTCGGGTCGGTGGTTCCGCCCTCGACGCCGGGTGCGAGGCGCGTGGGCGGAGGGATTCGAGATGGAACGCCGCGGGTTCGTGAACGGTTTGCATCGGGGGATGTTTTCCCCTACTCCAAGTGACGAGATAACGTCTGGCTAGGGGCGAGCCTCCCCTCCCGGGGTCGCTTCTCCCGCCAGCAGCTCACGCTTCCGTTCGACGCCCCAGCGATATCCCCCCAACCCGCCATCCTCGCGCACCACCCGGTGACACGGAATAACCACGGCCAGCCGATTGCTCGCGCAGGCTCGTGCCACCGCCCGTGCGGCGGACGGCCGACCGAGCTCCCTCGCCAGCTCCGAGTAGGACCGGGTTGCACCGCGAGGAATCCGCCGGAGGGCTTCCCACACCCGCTCCTGGAACGTCGTCCCACGCACGTCGAGCGGCAGCCCTTCAGCCTCGTCGCCGGCGAGCCGCGCGACCACCGTGCCGGCCCAGCCGCGAAGCTCGGCGTCCCGCCGCTCGATGAGCGCGGCTGGGTACTCCAGCCGGAGCTTCGCCTCGAGTGTTCCCGCGTCGTCGCCCAGGGCGACCGAGCAGAGGCCTCGCTCCGTCGCCGCCACGAGCACGGCGCCGAGCTCGGTGTCGAGCGTCGTAAAGCGGACGGCCACACCGCGTCCGCCGTTCCGGTAGGCGGCGGGGGTCATGCCGAGTGCCCCCAGGCTGTGGTCGTAGGCCCGGCTCGGCGAGGAGTAGCCGGCGTCGTAGGTTGCGCGTGTCACGCTGTCACCCTCCTTCAATCGCGATTTCATCCGCTCCATGCGGCGCGCGCCCGCGTAGACGCGAGGCGTCACGCCCGTCAGCCGCTTGAACGTGCGCTGCAGATGATATGGGCTGAGGCCGACTGCCCGTCCGAGGCGCTCGAGCGTCACCGTCTCGTCGAGATGCTGCTCGAGGTACCGCCGCGCTTCCCGCACCCGACGGGCCGCGCCGAGCTCGGTGTCGCGCGGCCTGCAGCGGCGGCACGCGCGGTATCCCGCCGACTCGGCGGCATCGGGCGTCGTGAAGAATCGCACCTGCCGCCGGTGCGGGCGGCGAGAGGGACACGAAGGCCGGCAGTAGATCCGCGTCGACGCGACGGCATAGACGAATCGGCCGTCCGCCGCCGCGTCCCGGTCGAGCACGGCGGTCCAGTGGCTGGCTTCGGCAGGAGCGGCGTCGAGGATCATGCCACGGATGGTAGTACCCGGCACGCCGGAGTACCACCCGGATCTTGCGGTCAAGGTCGGCGGGAAACCGGGGCGGGTTTGGGGGCGTTCTCGTGTAGGATCAACCGAGGAGAGACATGTATTCCGCATTGCTGGCCGTGCTGCTGGCGCTCATGCCGACGACGGCGCTGCTGGACCTGGACGGCCCACCCGGTATCAAGGGGCTGCCCGCGGGTTGGGAGGTGAAGCCGGTCAAAGGGCAGACCGCGCCGGAGTACCGCGTGCTCGACCACGCGGACGGGCGTCGCGCCCTCCGCGTCAGCGGCCGCGGGGTCGCTGCGTGGGCGACCCGCAAACTCGACCAGCCCCTGTCACCTGCCGCGGGACGGCTGCGCTGGTCGTGGCGCGTCATCGAGCAGCCCGATTCGGCGGACCTCCGCGCCGCCGCCACGGACGACTCCCCCCTCCGAGTCTACGTGGTATTCGGCAACCCGAACAAGCTGTTCGGAGGGTCGGGCAGGATCGTGTTCTATACCTGGGGCAACGAGGAGCCGGACGGTCTGACCATGCCGAGCCACGTCTCGAACCGGCTTCACATAGTGCGCGCGGCAGGTGCGGGCGAGGCGGACGGTGCCTGGCGCCACCATGGGGTCGACCCGTTCGACGATTACCGCCGGTTCTGGGACCGGGAACCCCCTCCGATCACCGCGGTCGGCATCATGCAGGATACCGACATGACCCACTCATCGGCCGTCGCGGAGATCCGCGACCTGGCCTGGACGCCTCTCCCATGAGCCCCCATCATCCGTTTACGCGCCTTTTCCGCGGGGCGATGAGGATCGCCGCCCTCTCCACGCTCGCGGCCTGCTCCGCCACTCCTCCGACTGCACCCGATGCCGAACCGCTCCCCCCTGCGGGACCCGAGGCGTCCGATCCACCATCGTCCCCCGAGGGGTCCGGCGGCTCGGATGGCGGCGTAGAGGTAATCGCGAGCGGCCGGTTCGGCGGGCTCGGCGGGCACAGTGCGAGCGGCGGGGTGTCGCTCCGGATGTTCGAGGGTGGCGGAGAGGTGATTCTCGCGGAAGATTTCCGATCGAGCCGCGTACCCGACCCGCACCTCTACGTCGCCACCGAGCCGGACGCGAACAGGGGCGATCGGCTGCGGATCGCCACCCTGCAGCGCAACGATGGGGCACAGAGCTATGGCTTTCGCCTGCCGGCCGGCTCCGCCTACCGCTACGTGCTCGTCTGGTGCGACAAGTACAACGTCGGCGTCGGGGCGGCGCGGCTCACGCCGGCTCCCTCCGGGAACCTGCCCTGACCCCGCGCCGGCCAGCCGCGCCGAGCCCGGGGGCAGCGCGGTACGGTTGACCGTGAAGACACCCGAAGGCGAGCGGACGATCGAAGGCTCGCACATCCTCCGGGCCACGGACCGGGTGCCGAACACCGATCGTCTGAACCTCGAGGATGCGGGCGTCGGCATGGACGCCAAGGGGTTCGTCGTCGTGGGCCCGCAACTCGAAACCAGCGCTCCCGGGGTCTACGCCTTGGGCGACGTGAAGGGTATTCGTATCAACCTGTTACAGTGGGGCCGTGCCTGCATCACAGACCGGCTCCTTCCTTATGCGGTATTCATCGATCCCAATTGGGACGGATCGGGCTCAACGAGAAGGAAGCGCGACGGCTGGGGCGCGCCTACCGGCTGGCCCGAATGCCTATGGCGAGGTGGCGCGCGCGCTGGAGCTGGCCGAGCCAGGCGGATTCAGCAAGGCGCTGCTGGCCCCCGATCCCGGCCGGATTCCGGGCGCCTCCGTGCTGGGAATCGAGGGAGGCGAGCTCGACCCTGCGGCTCGCCATGATTGGGCGCTGTGACCTGCGACCAACTCCGCGACGCGGTTTTCGCGCACCCCACGCTGGCCGAATCGTTGAACACACTGTTTACTACGCTCGAGTCCTGACGTTTGGGAGAGGAGACACCCATGACCGTGGCTGCCGCGTCCAGTCGCATCGATCCCGAAGTCGTCGCCGATCAGCTCCTCGAGGCCCGTGCCCGCACGCTGCTGCTGGTGGCGCCGCTGAACGACGACGATCTGCACCTGCAGCACGACCCGCTGATGAGCCCAATTTTATGGGACCTCGGCCACATCGCGCATTTCGAGGAGCTCTGGCTCACGC
>JACCSZ010000373.1 GCA_013812695.1 Gemmatimonadales bacterium
GCCCGACCGTTGAGTGCGCCGACGGCGATCCGGTGCGCCGCCGCCCGCGCGAGACGCGGCACCGCGTCGCAGAGCGCCCGCCCGGGCGCCAGCTCCGGTCGGCAGCGCAGGCACGGTCGGAATCCCGCGCGCTCGGCCGAGGCGGCCGAATCGAAGAATCTGCGCCGATCGTAACACGAGACGCGCGCCGGGCAGACCGGCCGGCAGTAGATGTGCGTCGTCGTGATGCCCACGAAGAAGATGCCGTCGAAGCGGGCGTCGCGCGCGTTGAGCGCGCGCTCGCACACGGCCGCGCTGAGGAGAATCGGGGAGATGGCGATGCCGGACACGGCCCCCCCGGCTACTGGGTTGCCTCGGGGTCCATCCAAAGGACCTCCCAGTGGTGGCCGTCGAGGTCGTAGAAGCTCCAGGCGTACATGAAGCCGTGGTCCTTCGCGTCCATGGCGTGCTTCCCGCCCCCGGCGATGGCCTTCTTGACCATCTCGTCCACTTCGGCCTTGCTAGCACACGACAAGGCGAAGAGGCCCTCCGTCTGTTTGGTCGTATCGCACAGCTCCCGCTTGGTGAAGGTCTTGAAAAATGGCTCGGTGAGGAGCATCGCGTAGGCCTCCTCGCTGATGACCATGCAGGCAGCCTTGTCGTCCGTGAACTTCGGATTGAACTCGAAGCCGAGCTTCGAGAAGAACTCCATGGACTTTTTCAGGTCACGGACGGCCAGGTTGACGAAGAGCTGTCGGCCCTTCGCGTTTGCCATGGTTCTCTCCTTTGCTTCAATCTACGGTCACCTTGAATCCCTGCTCGACGTAGAACCCGGGGCCGGCATCGACACCGGCCCCGGATGCCCTACGGCCGGCCAGCGATCGGGGTCGCCACGAAGCTCAGAATCTCACCGGTCGCGTCGTCACGCACCCTGCCCGTGATCTGCCCGGCATCGTTGATGTCCTGGGCGGACAGCAGGACGTCCGGCGCAATGTTCACCAGGTCGTTGAGGTTCTTGAGCTCTCCGTCTTCATAGAGGAAGGCTCGGGAGCCATCGGTCCCGCCGAACGAAACCCCGACCACCTGACCCCGTGCGTTGATGGCCAGGGCCTGGCTGAAGGCGTCTCCCTCAAGCACCTCCAGATCCTCGGCCTCGGCTGCTCCGTAGGTCCAGAGGAACGCATGCGCGATGAACTCGCCCTCCGGATCGCCGGGCCCGGGCGGGTTGGAGAACCCGACGACGTCACCCGCGTCGTTGATGTCCATGGGCGTGTGCCAAGTCTTCCCCCCCAGATTGGGAATCTCGGTCACCTTGCCATGTTTGTCCCAAAGCACGGCGTGCAGCGCGCTGAAGCGCCCAACCGCCTGGTCGCACTCTCCCGAGATGCCGACCGCCTGGCCTCGGTCGTTGATCGCCGTGGCAGCCGAGGTCGAGTCGTCGGGGAACGGAGGGAGCTCCCGCTTCCTGATCTCGCTCTTCTTGCCATTCGACGGTTCCCACAGAACCGCACGGAATTGGAGGACCTGAGCGTCGGTGCAGGTTGGATCATGCACCCGGGTCTCCGCCCAGCCGACGATCTGGCGTCGATTGTTGACGCCGGTGGCGAAGCCGTGCGTACCGCCGAGGGTGGGCAGGGGCCGCATCACGCCATCCTCCCACACGAACCCTCGACAGACCAGATCGGTCGTCTCCGGAAGGAAGCCACCCAACTCGCAGCTCCAGTCCTCGTTCAGCGGGTCCACCTGGCTGGTCTGGGAGATGCCGACGATCATGCCCTTGTCGTTCTGTCCGGGCCATGGCACGGTGCTGCTTGGCCCGCCGAGCGTGGGGAGCTCGAGGATCGATTGATTTTTCCACTGAACCGCGCGCCGGGAACCGTCCGGCCGGTTGGACCAGCCGGCCACCCAGCCCCGCTTGTTGATGGCCATGCCCCGGCTCTGCGTTCCACCGAGCGACGGGAGCTTGACGATTTCGTACTGCGCCTCCGCTAGCTGGGCGAGCTCCTGGCGTGGTTGCGTGACCGGCGTGTCGTCGCCGCAGCCGTAGATGGCGGCGATCATGATGGCGCCCGAGATGTGTCGCATACAGTTCTCCGGTGTTGGAAACGGATCGAGCGCAGCGGCATGCGAACGCTCGTCGGTGTTTCCACATCGTAGGGTGCGACCCATCGGCGCGCGCGCCGCATTCGGACCTGGAATCCCCCGGCGTGCGCGGCCGCCGGATCCGGACTTCGAATCGCGCCGCGCTGCGCCTGCTGGAGCGCTCACACCACCCGGGTCTTCCACCGTCCCCGCCGGAACACCGCCGCGCTCGCCAGGGCCAGCGCCGAGAACGCGGCCATGATCGCCCAGAACACACCGGTCGGCCCGAGCCCGAGCGGTCCGGCGAGCGCCCAGGCCAGCGGAATCTCGAACAGCCAGAAGCACAGCAGGTTGAGCCAAGTGGGGGTCCAGGTGTCGCCGGCGCCGTTGAACGACTGCGTGAGCACCATGCCGTAGGCGTAGAGCGGGAAGCCGACCCCCACGATCCGGAGGCAGTCGACGGCGTAGTCCGTCACCGCCGGGTCGCTGGTGAAGGCCCGCACGATGATCCGCGCGCCCGCGAAGAAGATCACGCCGACGATCGTGAGGAACACGGCGTTGTAGCGTCCCGCGCGCCAGACCGACTCCTCCGCGCGCTCGGGCTTCCGGGCGCCGAGCGCCTGGCCCACCATCGTGGCGGCGGCGTTGCTCAAGCCCCACGACGGCAACAGCGCGAAGATGACCACCCGGATCGCGATCGTATACCCGGCGAGCGCCGCGCTCCCGTACGTCGCCAGGATCCGGACGAGGCCGATCCAGCTCGCCATGCCTACGATGGTCTGCAACGACGCCGAGCCCGCGAGGCGGAGGATCTGGCGCATCACGCCGAGGTCGAGCGACAGGTGCCGGCGTCCGACCGGGACCCGGCTTCCGCGGCGGAAGAGCCGCGACACGGCATACAGCGCCCCGATCGAGCGGCCGGCCGTGGTCGCCACCGCCGCGCCCGTGACGCCCAGCTCGGGGAACGGCCCGACGCCAAAGATGAACAGCGGCCCCAGCAGGATGTTGAGCGCGTTCGCGAGCCAGAGCACGCGCATCGCGATCGCCGCGTCGCCGGCGCCGCGGAACACGGCGTTGACGACGAACAGCACGATGATGGCCGCCTCGCCCCCGAGCATGATGGTGGCGTAGCCGCGCCCGATCTCGATGACCGCGGGCGACGCGCCCATCAGCGCGAGCAGCCGCGGCGCCAGCAGCGCGCCCGCCGTTCCGAGCACGGCCGAAATGACGAGCGCCAGGGCGAGCGCCTGCACGGCCGCGCGGGCCGCGCCCTCCGGGTCGCGTTCGCCGATCCGCCGGGCCACGAGCGCCGTCGCCCCGATGCCGAGCCCCATGGCGAGGGCGTAGATCAGCGTGAGCAGCGATTCGGTCAGCCCCACAGCCGCCACCGCGTCGGCGCCGAGGCGCGACACCCAGAAGATGTCGACGACCGCGAAGACGCTCTCGAGCACCATCTCGAGCACCATGGGCACCGACAGCAGCAGGATCGCGCGGCCGACCGGCCCGGCGGTATAGTCGTGGTGTTGCTCGCCGCGGAGCGACTCCCGGACGACGGACCAGAGGCCGGGGTCGCGGACGTGGGGCGGCTTGGTGATCTGTTCGCTCACGCGGCGCGCGGATCGGGCGGGTGGGCCTGACGCCTACAACGCGGCATCGCCCATCATCCGCCCGGCGATTTCTCGCACGAGCTTGGCGGCGACGATCGCCGTCACTCCGCCGAGGTCCTGGCGGGGATTGTATTCCACGATGTCGGCGCCGACGATTCGGCCGCCGGCACCCTGCACCAGACCGAGCGCCTCGCGCACCGACAAGCCGCCCGGATCCCGATGCGAGACCCCGGGGGCGAACGCCGGATCCAGCCCATCGAGATCGATCGAGAGGTAGACGTCGCCGTCCACGCTCGGGCGCGCGCCGGCTTGCCAAGCGCGCATGTCGATGATCTCGACACCGTACCGCTCCGCCTGACTGCGCTGATGCGGGTTCATCGCGCGAATCCCCACTTGCACGAGGCGGCTCGCAAGCCGCTCCTCCATGATCCGGCCAAACGGGCAGGCGTGCGAGTAGCGGTCGCCCTCGAACTCGTCGTACAGGTCGGGGTGGGCGTCGACGTGGAGGATCGTGAGCGAGCGGTGGACGCGGGCGACGGCGCGGAGCACGGGGTAGGTGACCGAGTGGTCGCCGCCAAGCGCGACCGGGCGATTCCCGCCGGCCAGGACGGCGCCGATTCCGGCCTCGATCAGGGCGCGGGCCTCGGCCGTCGGCGGAAGCGCCAGATCACCCGCGTCGCTCAGGCCGCCGGGGCCATCGAGACCGAGCAGTTGCTCGCACCAGGTGTTCCACGAGGTCGAGCGCAGGGCCTCGCGGATGAGGGGCGGCGCATCGGCAGCGCCCCGGAGGAAGGAAGAGCTGGCGTCGTAGGGCAGGCCGATGAGCCGGGGCGGCGAGTGCGGCAAGAGATGGTCCGGGCTAGGGTAGTCGCATGCACGTCCTGCTGTTCGGCGCCACCGGCTAGTCGGCCAAGGCGTCTTGCGTGAGTGCCTCGACCCCTTCTGCCAGGGCCCGCGTCCATGCACCTTTGAACGGCCGGCCCCCATCCGCATTCCGCCCAGGAGCAGCCTCGATGATGCATCGATCCTTCGCCGTTCGCGCCCTGCAGGCGGCGGTGCTCGCGGCGCTCGCCGCCTGCGGCACCGACCGCCCGGCCGACCGCGGCGCCGACTCCGTCCCTTCTGCCGAGGCCAATGCCCCGCCGCTTCAGGCCATGCCGATGCTGCCCGCCGTGCGTGCCGGCATCGACTCGATCGCGGCGCGCCCGGCGATGCTCCGGGACGGCATGGGCACCCACAAGGCGAAGGTCATGAGCGTCATGAGCGCGATGCAGGCGGACCTGACGGCCCGCGGCATGCACAGCGACGCGGCCTATGAGTCGCTCTCCGATT
>JACCSZ010000374.1 GCA_013812695.1 Gemmatimonadales bacterium
GCAGCACGATCGCCGACCCGGTGGCGGCCCACGGCGCGATCCCCGCACGCTGCGCCATCAGCGCCATCCCGGCCACCGCCCAGACCTTGCCCGGCAGGTACTTCCCCAGGCTCGACACCGTCCAGATGCGCGCCGCGGTCCAACCGTCGACCTCCTGCCCCCACCCCGCCAGCATGGTCCGCCACGCGAAGGCGAGCAGTGCGTACATCATCCAGACCACGATCGCGCTCAACACCAGCCATCCGGGCTCGACCTCCCACGCCAGCGGCTGCGAGCGCAACTCGCTCCAGTTCCGGACGAGGCTCCGGGCCGCGAACGCGACGATAGCGAGGCCCGCGAGCCACTGCGCCGCGCGGACGGCCGGGCCGCTCCAGAGACTAGTCACCGGCCGCCTGGAGGTACCAGCCTTCGCACACCTCGGCCACGTGCTCGGGCGAGAGCCGTGCGCGCCAGGACTCGCCGACCAGCCGCGCCAGCGTGAGCCGCTCCGGGTCCTGCAGCAGATCGAGGGTGGCGTCGCTCAGCGCTTCTGCGCTCGGCAGCGTCAGCCGCCCAGCGCCGGTCTCCGGGACGACGTCGAGCAGCCCGCCGCCGTCCCAGCACGCGACGACCGGCACACCCGCCATCAAGGCCTCGGCGGCGGCAAGCCCGAATCCTTCGCCTTGCGCCGGCGCCAGCATGAGATCGGCACGGGCCAGAAACCCGGCGACTTCCCCGGGAGCCACGGCGCCCACGAAGCGTACGAGCGGAGCGATGCCCAATCGCTCGACCTGCCGCTCGAGCGCCGGCCGCTCGGGGCCGTCCCCCACTATCGTGAGCGGCAGGTCGTGCCCGCACGACGCGACAAAGGACATGGTGTCGATGGCGAGGTTGATCCGCTTCTGCGCCGTGAGCCGTGCGACCACAACCGCCCCCCCACCGCCGGTGGTCCAGGGCCACTCACTGGTATCCACAGGCATGGGGTGCACGTGGGTCGCCGCGATGTGCCGGCCCGTGGCGTTCTGGACCCAGCCCGCCAGCTCACGCGACACCGTCGTCACCACGCGCGCGCGCGCGAATACGGGGCGCGCCATTCTCCGAGCCACCCGCGATCGTCGGAGCAGCGCCGCGTCGGTGCCGTGTACCGTGATCACGAGCGGGACGTCCGCCGGGGCGGCCAGGCCGGCGGGCACCCACCAGTGCGCGTGCACCAGGTCGGCTCCGGCCGAGACTTCCTCCCGCGCGGCCCGACGGAGGGCGCGCCACAATCCCGCGAGAGCGCGCCACCCGCCGGGCTTCGCGAGCGCGCCAGCCATGGTGCCGCGGTACGCCAGCGTCTCGAGCCGCGGCGAGGCGTAGCGCACCCGCCGGACCCGCACGTCGTCGACGGTCTCTTCCCCGCCCCGGCCCTCGTCGCTGGGCGCGACGACGCTGACCTCAATGCCCCGCCGCGCGAGTGCCGTCGCCAGCGTGCCGAGGAACGATCCCGAGATGTCCCCCGGCCAGCGGGGGAAGTTATGGGTCAGGAGGACGACCCGCACGGCTCAGTCCGGCAGGTGAGGCTTGTCCAGGCGATCGAGCGCGCGGGCGAGCGCCCGCGTCTCCTCCTGCAGGCCCGCGATCATCTCACCGAGCAGGCCGAAGCCGAAGAGCACGATACCGGTGATGACCATGGTCTCGACGAGGTTCACGAGCGGGCGAAAGCCGATGCCGTATCCGAAACGCAGCACGAGGGCGATGATCCCCGCGAGCAGACCGATGACGAACAGGGTGGCTCCGCCGATGCCGAAGAACAGCATGGGCTTTCGGCCGAACCGCAGCTGAAACCAGACGCTCAACAGGTCGAAGATGCCGACCGGGATGCGCCGCCACCCGAATTTGGACGTGCCCGCCCTGCGCGCGTACACGGGCACGGGCAGGGAGTCGAGCCGAAACCCGTCCGCCGCGGCGATGACCACCATGTAGCGGTGCCAGTCGGGGCGCAACGGCACGCCCGCCATGACCTCGCGGCGATAGGCCTTGACCGAGTTGAGGTCGGCCACCCGCACGCCGAAGAGCCACCGGCACAGCACATTGTACACCCGGCTGACGAACGCCTTCTCGTACTTGCCGTGCTTGGTGCCGGTAACGATGTCGGCGCGGCCCTGCAGGATGGGGGCAACCAGGCGGGGGATGTCCTCGGGCAGGTACTGGAGATCGGCGGGATAGAAGACGAACACGTCGCCCCGGGCCACGTCGCCGGCCGAGCGGAGCGCGTCCGCGATGCCGCGCTGGCGGCGGTGGGTGACGATGCGAACGAACGGATGGCTGCGGGCCAGCTCGCGCAGCACGCGCTCGCTCTCGTCGCGCGACCCGTCGTTCACGATCACCACCTCGAACGAAAAGCCGGCCGGCACCAGCGTCTCGGCGCACAGCCGGACGAACTCGGGGAGGTTGGCCGCTTCGTCCTTCGCCGGAACCAGGACGCTGACATCCAGCGTCTCGGCGGCGGGGAGGGTCATACCCGTTTCCGCATGCGCGCCGGCAGAATGCCGAGCTGGTCGCGATACTTGGCGACCGTACGCCGGGCGATCTGGATGCCCTGCTCCTGGAAGAGGTGGACGATCTGCTGGTCGGTGAGCGGCTTCCCGCTGTCTTCCTCGCCCACCATCTTCTGCAGCTTGGCCCGGATCGAGCGCGCGCTCGCGTCCTCACCGGACGCGGTGGCCAGCGCGCTCGAGAAGAAGAACTTGAGCGGCAGTACGCCGCGCGGCGTCTGCACGTACTTCTCGTTCGTCACCCGGCTCACGGTCGACTCGTGCATGTTGATCACCTCCGCTACCTCGCGGAGCGTGAGGGGGCGGAGGAACTCGATCCCTTTCTCGAAGAAATCGCGCTGCCGGTCAACGATGAAGTTCATGACCTTGAGCATCGTCTGGCGCCGCTGCTCGATGGCCTGAATCATCCAGTTGGCGCTGTTCATCTTCGACGCGATGAACTCGCGGTTTTCCGGTGTCATCTTCTTCTTGTCGCGCGCGATTTCCTGATAGGACCGGCTGAGCCGGAGTCGCGGCATGCCGGTATCGTTGAGGAAGACCTGGTACCGGCCGCCGATCTTCTCGACGATCAGGTCGGGGATGATGTAGCCGTCGCTCGCGCTCGCGTGCTTGAGGCCGGGCTTCGGGTCGAGCCGCGCCAACACGTCGGCCGCCGCCTGCACGGCCACCGGCTCGACCCCGAAGCGCTTGGCCAGGTCGTTCCACCGGTGCGCGATCAGATCGGGAAAGTCGTCGTGGACCAGCCGGTAGGTGAGCGACTCGGAGTCGGCCTGCTCCCCGAGCTGGATGAGGAGGCATTCCCGCAGGTCCCGCGCGCCGATGCCCGGCGGGTCCAGCCGCTGGATGACGAGGAGCATCTCCTCGGCGTCGGCCATCGTGTAGAAGGGCGGCGCCGACGCGGAGGATCCGGTCCCCGGTTCGCCGCCGTCTTCCTCGCCGCCGGCATCGCCGTCGTCGACGTGTCCCGCCACGAGCTGGTTGACGCTGCCGAGGATCTCCTCGAGCGTGGCCGCGAGGTAACCTTCCTCGTTGATGTTCCCCAGGAACTCCTCGCCGAGCAACAGCTGGCGGGGGGTCAACGTCATCATCTGGAGCTGCTCGCGCAGGTAATCGATCAGGTCCTTGGTTTCGACGGTGACCGGCTCGGTGTACTCGAGCTGTTCGTACTGTTCGCGGGTGCCGCCGACCTCGAACCCATTGAGGAGGATCTCCTCCCAATCCATCTCCTCCTCCTTCTCCTTCTGCTCCTTCTCCTGTTCCGCGTCCTTCTGCTCGGGAGTTTCGTCCTCGGGCTCGAGCAGCTCGAGGAACGGGTTGGCGAGCAGCTCCTGCTTGAGGTGCTGCTGGAGATCCATCATGGGCATGTAGAGCATGTCCATGGCCTGATAGAGCCGCGGATTGACCCGCAGCTCCTGACGCATGCTGGTATGCTGCGAGAGCCCCGTTCTCATGCCACCGACTCCAGGCGGGCGCGGAGACGCGCGGTGAGGGTGGGGCCCAGGTAGAGCTGCGCCACCCGATCGTCGTACACGAGCTCACTCACTTTGCCGGCAGCCTGCACTTTGCCCTCGAACATGATGTACGCCCGGTCGACGATGTCGAGCGTCTGCTCGACGTTGTGGTCGGTGATGAGCACACCGATGCCGCGATGCCTGAGCCCGGCCACGATGGTCTGAATGTCATGCACCGCGATGGGGTCGACGCCGGCGAACGGCTCATCGAGCAGCATGAACTTGGGATCGGTCACCAGCGCCCGGGTGATCTCGAGCCGCCGCCGCTCACCGCCGCTCAGGCTGTAGGCCCGGCTCCGCCGCAAGTGCTTGATCGAAAGCTCGTCGAGCATCCGGTCGAGCTGGCGGTGGCGCTCGTCGCGGCCGAGCGGGCGGGTTTCCAGGATGGCCAGAATGTTTTCCTCGACCGTCATCTTGCGGAAGATCGAGGGCTCCTGGGCGAGATAGCCGATCCCGGCGCGGGCCCGCTCGTACATGGGCGCCCGGGTCAGATCGCGCCCGTCCAGGCGCACGTGCCCGGCGTCCGGACGGATCAGACCCGTTATAAGGTAGAAGGTCGTGGTCTTTCCCGCGCCGTTGGGGCCGAGCAGGCCGACGATTTCGCCCTGCTCGACGCGGACGCTGACGTCGTTGACCACCCGCCGTCCCTTGAAGCTCTTGGCGAGATGCGCGCCCTCGAGCACGCTGGTAGAGGTCCGCGGCGGCGTCGCCGGCTTGGTCCGCTGCGCGGCCCGCCGCGCCGCGCCCAGCAGCGCCTCGTAGATGGCCTGGCGGTCCTCGGCACCCTCGCCCCACCACGCGACCCGGGGCTGGATCGGCTCCCAGCCGGTGGCCGAAGTATCGAGGATCCACCCCTCGATCGCCATGCGCGGAAGCACGGAGCCGGCAAGATGCGCCCGGATCTCGTCACCCGTGATCTCCTGCTCCTTGGGGTTCCGGGTGGCCTCGTAGCAGGCCAGGTGCGCCTCCCGGTAGCCCATCAGCAGATCGGCGAACGCGACGGCGTCGCTCGGGCCGGCGGTGCGCGTGATCGCGGCGAGCGCGATGGCCACCGACGGGTCCCGGTCACCGAGCGACGCGATCCATTCGGGCGAGGTCATCGCGCGGGGCTCCGCCGCACGACGGTATCGGCGGGCGCCGTCGTCGTGTCGCCGCTGGCCTCGAGCTGGATGCCGTCAACCTTCCCGCGGATATCCACCCGCTCCACGCCTCCAGCCGCCGCGTTCTTCATGGTGACCGTGATCGCGTCGCCGCGGGCGTAGTTGATGGAGGGTCGGCTGGGCGCTCTCGCGTTGCGCTCGAGGTGGTACGACTGCGCGCCCGCGCGCGCCTCGATGCGACTCAGGACCGCCCGCTTCTTGCCGGCCGAATCGACCGGGGAGAACCGCGCGATCACCGTATCCCCGCGCATCCAGTCGCGATCTTTGGTGGCCGCGTCGGTGGTCCCGCCAAGCCACGCCTTGCCGAACCCGCGCACCTCTCTGAGCAGTTGCGCGGGCGAGTCGAGCGCCAGCGAGTCCGCCCGCATGGCGTAGCTGGTCGAGAGCGCGTACGGCCGGGTCTGCTTGCCCCAGGCGAGGGTGCGCTCGAGCTTCCGGTCCTCGAGGTCGATGGCGATCGTGTCGGCCACCAGGTCCCAGTCGCGGTTGAGCGCTCGGCCCTGTCCCCTGGCCACGACCCGGCTCAGCTCGCGCTCCTGGAGGGCCAGGTCGATGCGCGTGCCCTGCAGGCTGAAGCTGTCGGCGCCGACGCCGCGGAGCACCGGGTCGCCGCCCAGCAGGGTGCCGTCGCTGCCCCTGCCGGTATCGAGCCGCATCGAGTCGGAACGCGCGGAGAAATCGCTGCGGTCGACGGTGACCTTGCCACCGGCCCAGATCCGATCGCTGCCCTTGAACCGCACCCGGTCGGCGACGATCAGATACGGCTCGACGGTCCGGCCGGCAGCGCTATCGGCCTCGACGTAGCGGATCTTGGGTCGTCCGGTCGCGTACATCTCGAGGGTATCGCGCACGCCCTTGACGGCGCGGTAGTAGTCGAGGGACGGGCCGGTCAGGGTCGAACCGGTCTTGAAGTTCTGGGTGGCTACGTTGCCGCGCGCTTCCCAGCGCTCCCCGTTCTTGAAGTAGGTGCCGAAGTCGGCGTCCATCGAGATCGTCGAGTCGCGGTACTTCACGTGGCCGATGAACTGGACGACGTTGCCGCCGTACGCCGCGACGCTGTCGCTCTGCATGGAGATCTGCATGCCGCGGCAGCTCAGGCGGACGTTGCCGCCGGCGAAATAATTGGTGGCGGT
>JACCSZ010000246.1 GCA_013812695.1 Gemmatimonadales bacterium
GCGGTCGGGATCGGCCCGTTCGTGGTGGGGCCCGTCATCGAGCGAAGGATCGGGGTGGGGAATTACGCCGCTCTGGGCATCGATGCAGCCGAGTGGCGGAGCGCGGAGTGGGCCCACCAGCGCGGGCTCTACGCGGAGCTGCAGCCGGACGGCGCGGCGCTGGACGCGCGCCTCGCGACCCTCGCACGCCAGCTCGCGGCGAGCAATCCCGAGGCGACGACGGCGATGAAGCGAGCCTTCTGGCAGGGAACCGAGCACTGGCCGGAGCTGCTGGCCGAGCGGGCGCGGCTGAGTGGGACGCTGGTGGTCTCCGGCTTCGCCCGACAGGCGATTGAGCGCCTCTCGAGCTAGTTTGGAGTCCGCCGCCGGTTCGCGACCGACCTGGACCATCTGCCCCTCGATGCCCGACACCACGCGAATCCGGCACACCCGCTGGCCGTGGCCGCGCACATCGCCCGCTGGGCGCCGACACGTTCCGGCCGAGCCCGCGAGTCCCGGCCCCTCGAGTCACCCTGAGCGCAGCGAAGCTGGCCCGCCAGGCAAAGACCCGGGCTGCGGGGTATCGGGCGCAGAAGAAACTCGATGAGGCCGCGGTAGCTGAGGCGGGGGGCAATCCGAAGAAGGCCGCGCGGCTTCGGGCGGAGGCGGTGGTGGTGTTGCTCCAAGATTGGGCCGGAGCGTTCCCGGGTGAGCCGGCGCCGGCCAAGGCCGACGGCGCGTAGGTCCGAACCAACAACGGCGAGGAGAGTTGCGTGCGTGAAATGAATTCACCTTGTCCCATGTGCCCCCCTGTGGCGACGCCGGGCAAAATCGTCTCGGTCGAGAGCAGCCGCACCCCACCCGAGAGATTTCAGCACGGGGATCAGGGGCCGGCCGGCCCTATGGTCACGTGGTATACGTGCAGCAACAAGCATCGGTGGGAGGAAACGACCGAATGACGGATAACCGGCGTGCCCGGGGCACGCCGTGGAAGCAGCTCGCCGTCCATCGGGTAAAGTTAGATGTCTGACATCATCGGAGAGGCGACTCTCGTCTTCATCGGATCGATTCTGACCATCCTTGGGGCTGAGCTCAAGGGCCTGTGGACTGAGCGGGTCCGTAAGATTCACAAGGCTGAGGAGGCGTATATCGAATGGCTTAGCACCATGGACGGAGTTCTTGCCGGACTCCAGACGCTTACGAAGCATGTTAAGACGGAACCTAATTCCGTCGAAGAGCTGCGAAAGGCGCTCGGCGAGCTTGAACAACTGGGCAGAAATCTCTTGAGCCTGCAGCGTGCTGGGAATGCCGTCTTTGTCTACGAGCGCCACCATCGTAGCGATTGTTGATGGAGGACCACACGCTCCTCCTCGCCAAGCCCATTCAAGTACTCGACATAATTGTGCGCCACCACCAGGTCCACCTCTCGCATCGAGAGACCGTAGAGAAGGCGCAGGTCATAGTGGATCGGCTTCAGTGCCTGGCCGAGATCGAGAACACGGGTCAGCGTACCGGAGGCAACTCAGCCGCGCACGAGCTCGCGCTAGCCATCTCGGTACGCGACGATGCAGGTGAACACTTGCGAACCTGCTCGGCGCGGCTTTCAAGTGACGCGGCAAGTTTTAGCGTCGAAGTCCAGGAAGTGATCGACGGTGCAAGGCGAGTACGTCACCAGCTCGTGGGATAATGAATTACACGCGGCGCTCAACCCACCATCAACACTCGATCGGCACCACGCCGGGATTTACATGACCGCCTCCCGCGCCTTTGCGCTCTCCGACGCCGACATCCGCCTGCTCACCCGCTGTGCGCAAGGCCATACGTTCCGCCCGGCCGACGCCGAGGAGGACGGCTTCGAACGACTGGTGGACCGACTGCGCGGCCTCCGTGATCGGGGGCTGCTACGACTGGACGAAGGACGTTTCATGAAGGCGAAGGACGGCCGCCATCTGATGGCGGGACCGTGCGACCTGACGGACGCCGGCCGGCACGCGCTTGACCGGGACCGGCGACTGGGCCCGCGGGCATGACGGCCCACTGTATGGGCCCCGAGCGCCGTCGCTTCGATCGCACGCCTGCGCCGCCCCCACGCGTCGTCGGCCGCGCGCGGCTACGGCTGGAGTACGCTCGCATGCCCGGGTTCTCGCCCGGCACGTGGTACACCCTGCTCGAGCGCCCGGCAAGCGTGCTCACACCGCCGCTCGCGGGGTATTGCTGGATCGAGTTGGGCGGGCAGCCACGGCACGTGCGGGAGGCGTGGCTCGAGCTGGAGCTCTCTCAGGCATGGACGACTTCGGCGACGCGAATGCCTCGGTATGATCGACGCCGAGGTCGCGCTGCTGCGCGCGATTCCCTCCGAAGAGCCCATGATCGTGCAGGTGGACGGGCAGGCCATCGCCGATCGGCGGTCCCTCGAGCGCATCATCCTGAGCTTGGAGGGATTTCGCCAAATGGGCTGGATCGAGCTCGAGACGTGGCCGGCGAAGGGCCGACCGCTGGTCGGAGACCGGTAATGCTGATAAAAACCAGCACGATCCGGAGACTCCGTCTGCTTCACAGGTAGGGCTGGGTTAGGTCGTCAATCAGTAGGCTGGATCCCTTGATCCGTCGTTAGAGGGCGCAGGCCAGCGCAGTGAGCAGCCCCGTGAACGAGCTCTGCCCGAAGTCCTGGCCGGCCACCGCCCCGATCCCGCCGCCCACGAGCCCGAACGCGCCGCACTTCGGCACGCCGCGGAGCACCCGCGTCCAGAGCTGATCGCCCCTGACGAGCACGGTGTCGCCCGAGCTTTCCCACCGGATCCGGCCCCGCACTGTCCCGGTCCACTGCCACCGTCGAGCGTCGCTGAGGGTGCTGAACAACTCGAGTCGCGGGC
This sequence comes from Gemmatimonadales bacterium, assembly GCA_013812695.1. Lineage (GTDB taxonomy): Bacteria > Gemmatimonadota > Gemmatimonadetes > Gemmatimonadales > GWC2-71-9 > CAVVWJ01. Next base: position 2,853 of record JACCSZ010000246.1, read on the forward strand.
CCAAGCGTTTCCCGCTGAAGTCGGGTAGGACCGCTGGTGGGGCTGAATCTGTTTGCCCCGAGGCAGGTGCTAACTGTTTATCCATCACGATCCTTGGCGCACAGTAGGCGGCCACCGCGAGCCGCCCGGGCCCGCTCGG